>DASTDH010000770.1:0-3657 GCA_035710445.1 Chthoniobacterales bacterium | reverse complement strand
TTGGTCTCCGAATCGATTAAGAAACTGAAGTGGAACACCGGTCGCTGGAGTGGTTGTTTTTTGCATACATACCAACGACTATCTCCGCGCCCGGTGCTTTCCCACTAAATTTGGTTGCGGCTTTGCCGCGCTATGTCTTTGTGACTTTGCGCGAGTTTTTCCTCTCCTGCGCCTTGGCGTGCGCCCCACACGATTCTCTGACAATGATTTTCTGGGAGAGGGTACAGTTCCGGATTCCCACCGGGCGTCCCTCGAGTAATTCAATGGCCGCTATTGCTGCCTGTTCCCCCTGTTTGATTGGTTCGGTGTCTACGGTTGTTAGCGATGGATGGCAGTAAGCGGCAAACGGAAGATCATCAAAGCCCACTACGGCAACGTCATGCGGAACGGAAAGTCCGGCTTCTCGCAATGCGGCGATTGCCCCGACGGCGATCGTGTCGTTTCCCGCGAATACCGCGGTTGGACGCTGACGACGCTTCAGGATGTCATTCATCGCCCGATAACCGCTTTCCATGCTGAAATCGCCGCTCGCAACCAGGCGTTCGTCGAATTCCAATCTGGCCCGCTCAATCGCTCGCCGGAATGCTCGCAGGCGTTCTCGGGCCCCGATATAGTGAACCGGAGCGTAAGTAATATGGGCGATTCGGCGGTGGCCCAAATCGATCAAATGTCGAGTGGCGCGAACTGCCGCCTTACCGGTGTTTGGGCGGATGGAATTTTCATTGGGATGTCCGATCGAGCCGAAAAGTACGACTGGGAACTGCGACTCGATCATTTGGACCAAGCCCTCATCTTCGGAATTGGAATTTAAAACGATCAACGCATCGATCCGCTTGCTCTTAGCCAAATTAAAATAGGCATCGCGCCGCGATCCGGCTTCGACCGCTTCGATTAGCAGTTTGTAGCCACGCGCGTTGCAGATGCGGCTAATGCCATACATCAAAGGTGGCGCAAACGCGTCAACACTCATCAAGTCGCCGTGCGCAAGCACCAGACCGAGAGTTCGGCTTCGCCCACTGACCAACATGCGAGCGGCCGAGTTCGGGACATAACCCAGTGTCTGGGCCGCCTCCAGTACCCGAGCCTTTGTTTCGGCGCTGATGTTAGTTCCGATTTTCTCATTCAAGACGAAAGAGACGGTGGTGCGCGACACGCCGGCGGCCAGAGCAATATCGTTACTCGTAACCCGCCGTGCCGTTTCCATAACCTCCTTCGTCATCCCACCGTTATAGTGGCGGCCGGCGACTCCTGGGTCCGACCAGTGATTGTCTCGACGTTTCGGAACTGGTGCGGAATCCACTCTGCATGCCGGGCGATAAGATCATCTACCAGTTGCCAGATTTGGTCGAGGTCCAGTTCGGCGCCGGTGTGCGGATCTAACATGGCAGCATGGTAAATATGGTCGCGATTTCCGGTAAGAAGAGCTTCCACGGTTAGGGCCTGGACGTTGATATTTGTTTGCATCAATGCCGCCAGGTGGGGTGGCAGCGCTCCGATGTGCGTCGGTTGGATACCGTTCTTCTCGACTACACACGGTACTTCGACGCAACAGCCCGGTGGCAGGTTTGTAATCAGGTTGGTGTTTTCCAAATTCGCATACACGACCCGCGGCACCCCGGTTTCCATACTATGAATAATCCCCGATCCGTATTCGACGCTCCGCTCCATATCGAGCGGGGTATCAGGCGTCTCCAACGATTTTCTCAGGAACTTCCATTCCCTGATCTGCCTTTGGCAGCGTCGCGGATACTCATCCAGCGGAATATTGTGGCGTTCGATCAGATCAGCTCGTTCGCGTTTGATGTACCAAGGCACGTACTCGGCAAAGTGCTCACTGGACTCGGTAACGAAATAGCCGAGCCGGCGCAGCATGTCGTAGCGGACCCGATTTTCTGGTGGTACTCGACCTTCCTCGATCACTTTGTGAATCAGCGGATACAGGTCTTCGCCATTGCGCTCAAATTTCAGGAAGAATGCCAGGTGATTTATTCCGGCCACGAGATAGTTAATCTCTTCTAAGGGAACGCCGATATCGATGACGAGATCTTCCGCTGTGTGTTGGACACTGTGACAGAGACCGATCGTTCGGATCCGAGTTGCTCGGGTTAGTGCCCAACAGTTGATCGCCATCGGGTTAACATAATTCAAGTGAACGACAGCCGGACAGTACTGCTCCATGTCCCGACAGATTTCGATTAGGACTGGAACCGTGCGCAGTGCTCGCATGATCCCGCCGATGCCGAGCGTATCGCCGATGGTCTGTTGCAGGCCATATTTTTTAGGGATCTCAAAATCGGTGACCGTACATGGTTGATAGCCGCCAACCTGAACCATGTTAATCGCATACGTGGCGTCAGCCAAAGCGCGGGCGCGGTCGGTGGTGGTTTCGATGATTGGTTTAATCCCCAGTGTTTGCGCAATCCGGTTAGCAACGATCTCGGAGGTCTGCAGTCGCTCGTAATCGATATCGAATAGACAAAGCTGAGAATCAGCTAATTCCGGGAACGACAGGATGTCGACCAGTAGATTCTTGGCGAAGACCGTGCTCCCAGCCCCAATAAATGTAATTTTTCGCTTTGCGTTTCTTAGTGTCATAGTTGGAAGAGCCGAATTCGGAACCCGGCCGAAGCGTGGGGGGAACGGTCGTGGCCAATAGCCGACAACCAATCGGCTATTGGCTATCGGTTATTTGAACAGATCGTTTACCTCCTGGTTAGCCGCTTTCAGTGTATTCGCTGCGTCTGCTCCGTTGAGATAGATAGCATCAAAGGCTGCTCGCATGATGCGATCGATGTCACTGGCATGATCCGTAATAGGAAAGAGGAACGTCGCCTTTGGATCGGTTGCCTCTTCGACATAGGCGGAAACGTCAACACCTTTCTCAGCCATTTTCTTCTTGGCGATCTCGGTCGCCTCAGGAACGGCCGGAAACACCACCCCTTGTTCACCCACAATCTTTTGAGCCTCCGGCGAAGCCAGGAATTTCACCCATTTCCAAGCTTCTTCCTGGTGCTTACTGCCAGTCCAGATGGAGTCGGCTAAACCGTTGAACATCGTCCTCCTGCCGACCGGCCCTTTCGGCAATGGCGCAAACCCGATGTCAAACTTGCAGTTTTCCGTATACCAACGGATCGACCAATCTCCGGCCAGAGCAAGGGCGCCTTTCTGAGCGGCAAACACTCCGCTTTCACCGGCTTGGCGAGCGTTTGCCGCCGGGATGAAGGTTCCTTTCTTCATCTGATCGGCAATCCATTGGATGGTTTCTGCCAGCTTGGGATCATCGTAATTGATATGAGTAGCCCAAGGCCCATCGTTAAACTTAAAGCCGTTCGACACAGCAAAGTGACTCCAGTCTACCTGTCCCCATCCATCAACCGAACCATTCGCGACCAGCCCATACTGCTTGATGTTCTTGGAATCGAATGCCGGATCCAGCGCGTTCTTGCCATTGGCATCGAGGGTCAACTTAGCAATTACCTGGCCAAATGAGCCACCATCTTTCGGATTCCAATCCAAGTTCGACAGCGACTTGGGATCGATCCCGGCTTTTTCTAGCATGGCTTTGTTGTAGACCAGACCAATCGTGTCCCAATCTTTCGGCAGACCGTATTGCTTACCATTTCTGCCCCATACCTTCACCAGATCCCCAAGGTAGAT
>DASTDH010000769.1:0-11815 GCA_035710445.1 Chthoniobacterales bacterium | reverse complement strand
AAACAATTTGGTGAGCGTGGCCGACAATACATTCGCAAGTCCCTGGATCCAGCGTCCAATCGATTCGGGCTTTGATATTGTCGTTCATTCGGCGACCAAATATTTGAACGGACATTCCGATATGGTCGGTGGAGTCGTCGTGGTCGCGCCCGGAAGAACCATGCTCACCGAGCGCCTGGCTTTTCTGCAAAATGCGGTCGGCGCTGTAGCCGGGCCCTTTGATAGCTTCCTGGCACTGCGGGGCCTGAAGACATTGGCACTCCGCATGGAAAGGCACTGCGCGAATGCGTGTGAGCTGGCGGCCTGGCTGGAGAAACAGCCGAAGGTGAAGCGAGTCAGTTATCCCGGACTCGCTTCTCATCCCCAACACGGGTTGGCGCAACGACAAATGAAAGGGTTTGGCGGAATGATCACCATCCATCTCGATTCCGATCTGGCGGGTGCTCGCCGTTTTTTGGAAAATACTCGGCTATTTGCGCTGGCCGAAAGTCTCGGCGGAGTCGAGAGCCTGATCGAGCATCCGGCACTGATGACTCACGGTTCGATTCCTCCGGAACAACGTGCTCAACTCGGAATCGACGATACTTTAATTCGCCTTTCCGTCGGCGTGGAAGACGTCGAAGATTTGCGCACGGATCTCGCCGGAGCATTGGCGCACATTTGAAGTGGCACGACGGCGATCCCACAGGCGCATATTTTGCGTCAACATAACGATTCGCACAGCTTTGCCCGGGAAGAAAAATTCGTCCCGTCTTTCTCGAAAATGACCCAGCAATAAATTGCTGGGCTACTTTCTTTAGACCCCTCCGGGACCAGCAAAACCCGGAGTTTCCGTCACAAGCCCTTATGTTCACGTGCACGGACGCGGGATGGAAGTCGGGTTTTCGCCCGGTATCAATAGGCCGGGGTCACCGTGGTATGAGTTGTGGTCGTTGTACTCGGTACAACGGGTTCGGTGACAGTCGTGCGTCTCACGGTGGTCGTGGTGGTTGTCGGCGCAGGAGTGTATACGGTCTCGCTGGTGCACGCGCCAAGGCCTAATCCCATGGCCAGCAACAACAAAGTCTTTGGAATCTTTGTCATATTGGCTGTTCGCGACTCCACAACCACCCGGCTCTATGGGAGAGCAGACTGACTGTACCGGCGAACAGTCCGGCCCAAACCGGGGCGCAGTCGCGGGGGAGCGCTCTTGGTTTACGCGACCGGCTCAGATATCTCATCATAAGTTGGTGCGATTATTGTACTTATGTCAGAAGATGGCGCCGTTCGCCTCCTCGGAAGCGAATTCATGATATAACAAAGATACGGAACACCTTGGTTCTTCCTGGCCGCGGCACTCGCCCTTGATGCTTGTAGCAGCCACGAAACGGTGTCTACGCCGGCACCCACAAACATGAGGCGTATCACGGTTACTCAGGCGGTCGTCCCTAGCACTACGACGCACACGACCATAAGTCCGTCCTACTGACAAGAAGGCGGACACCGGAAGCCAAGATAAGTAACCGCAGCGTCACTCGAGGTCGGAATTGTTCGGCTTTTCTACGCTCCGATCAGGTTGTGATACATAATTACGGTCACTAGGATGGGCGGTCACCCTATGTTTGTGATCCCAGGACGCAATACCGGCCGGCGGGTTCCCCAGAATGGATTTCGCTGGTGCGCTCGTTGTGCTCCGCATGGGTCCTTCGCCCTCCAGCAACCAAGAACATTCCCTTATTTCGTTAATGACCACCGCTCACATCGTTCTTGACGCCGATTTTACTGTATCTGAATTGGACCGACGGGTGTTTGGTGCATTCGTCGAGCATCTTGGCCGATGCGTCTATACCGGGATTTTCGAGCCCGAGCATCCGACCGCCGATAAACACGGTTTCCGCCGGGACGTGCTTGATCTGGTCCGGGATCTGGGCCCGACGATCATGCGTTATCCTGGCGGCAATTTTCTTTCCGGTTACAATTGGGAAGACGGTGTAGGTCCGGTGGAGCAGAGGCCGGTCCGGCTCGATCTGGCTTGGCTTAGTACCGAGCCAAATCGATTCGGCACGAACGAATTCATCAAGTGGTGCCAGGCGGCCGGCACTGAGCCGATGTTGGGCGTTAATCTTGGCACTCGAGGACCGGATGAAGCACGCCAGTTCCTCGAATATTGCAACCATGCCGGGGGCACGTACCTGAGCGATCTGCGCGCGAAGCATGGCTATCCGCAACCTTATGGCGTCAAGTTCTGGTGTTTAGGAAACGAGATGGATGGCCCATGGCAAATCTGTCAAAAGACCGCGACCGAATATGGGAGAGCCGCGAAAGAGACGGCGAAGGTGATGAAGCTGGTCGATCCCTCGATCCAGTTAGCTGCCTGTGGGTCCTCCCACCGAAACATGCCGACGTTTGGAGCCTGGGAATACGAAGTGCTGGAGCACACATTCGATGATGTGGATTTTCTGTCGCTCCACATGTACTATGAAAACCCGCTCCAGGATGTACTCGAGTTCCTTGGTAATATCGAGATCATGGATCGTTTCATCAAGGAAGCGGTAGCGGTGAGCGATGCGGTAGCGGCAAAGCGCCGTTCGGCCAAGAGGATCATGCTCTCGTTCGACGAATGGAATGTCTGGTACAAGGCTCGCGCGGCCAGCGACATGGAACCACCTGATTGGCCTTTCGCTCCGCGGCTGATCGAGGAGATCTACGATCTCCAGGACGCTTTGATGGTGGGCGGTGCATTGATCACACTGATCAATAATGCCGACCGAGTGAAAGTCGCATGTTTGGCCCAGCTGGTGAACGTCATCGGAGCGATTCATGCTGAACCGGGCGGTCCGGCCTGGGGACAAACCATCTTTCATCCGTTCAAGCTGGCGAGCCAATATGGCCGGGGCACGGTCCTTCGTGCCAACGTTCGCTCCAGCCGTTACTCGACGAAAACGGCGGGTGATTCCAGCCAACTCTTGGCTGCAACCGTCCATGACCCGGATGATCGGAGAATTGTACTTTTTCTTTTGAATCGGTCGACGGATGCTCCGACCGATTTGTCGATTGAGTTCCGCGGTTTTGCTCCGATCCAGCAAGGTAAAATCCTGGTGCTCCATGGCAACGACTTGCTGGCTACTAACTCGGCTACCGCACCGGATAAGATAAAGCCGATTGAGCATTCTGAGATGTCTCTTCGCGCAGACAGAATTGCAACTCAACTACCGCCGCTTTCCTGGAACACCTTGGTGCTCAGTTATTGACCAGTAAAAACGTTTGGCCTTTCCTAAACCAATCAGCAACCAGCTCGCGAAACTTACAACCCGACCTAATCCCCCCATGAAAGCAACCATACTCTGTCTAGCCGCGGGGCTTTTCTCCGCGAGTGCATACGCAACCACTGAACTAACCTATTGGGATTTCCTCGGTGGCGGCGACGGCGTTCGGATGAAACAGATCGTCGAAGAATTCAACAAAAGCCAAAGCGACATTCATGTGACCGAGTCGACCCTTACCTGGGGAGAGCCTTTCTATACCAAGGTTCATACCGGGGTGGTTTCCGGTCAGACTCCGGATGTTATGACCTATCACCTCTCCCACTTTGCCGCTGGCATCCAGGGGAAGGACCTTCGCCCGATCACGAACGAGGAACTCGCCCAGGCCGGCATGAAGCAATCGGATTTTCAGGACTCGATCGTCCAACGTTCACTCGAACTGAGCAAGAAGTACGGAGATAGCGATCAATTGTTTGGTGTGCCGCTCGATATCCACACACTCGTGCTCTATTATAATAAGACCGCCTTAAAGAAGGCCGGTCTGCTCGGACCGGATGGCAAGCCGACCGGTACGGAGAGCATTGACGCGTTCAACAAAATGCTGGGCGAAGCAAAAGCCAAAACGCACTTGCTTCCGATTGCGGCATCGACCAATACCGAAGAGCCTGCATCCTGTTGGCGTATTTGGTACACCTTCCTCAAGCAGCAGAATGGCGACTTCATTAAAGATGGCAAACTATCCTTTGACGACGTTGAGAAGCAGGGCGCCAAATCGCTGCAGATTATCGCGGACTGGATGAAAGAAGGGTATACGCCGAAGAATACTACTTATCCCTCCTCCGTGGCTCTGTTCAGCGCCGGACGCGCGGTTTTTATGATCAACGGTAACTGGGAAGTGCCCACGTTGGTAGACTTGGAAAAAAGCAAGAAACTGACGTTCGAGTACGGGGTCCAGGCATTTCCAAAACTGTTCGAGAAGGCTGACACCTGGGCAGACTCACACCAACTCGCTATACCGAACAATCAGAAAAATCCGCCTTCGCCGGAGAAAGTCGCAGCCGCTCTCAAATTCATTGCTTATGTCGTAAAGCAACAAACCTGGGCTGGTGGTGGCCACATTCCAACTTATCTCGCCGTGCAGCAAAGCAGCGCTTATAAACAGATGTCGCCCAACAACGAATACAGCGCGCAAGCAGCCCAGCAAGTCTCGTTGGAACCAGCGCTTCCTATCTTCGGTGTGGGCGGTCCTACCTTTGCCCCGATTAGTAGTTTTCTGGTCCCGGCTTGGAACGACCAGATCGCCGCGGATCAGGCGATCAAGCAGTTCGATGTGGAACTTCAAAAATTTGCCAAGCAGTAATAGCAAACTTTCGATTGTATCGCGCCTATCGGTCTGACGGGCGCTCATCTAGGGAAGGATCATGCAGGCGGGAGCAGCGCACGCAGGTAAGTCGGCCAATAAGCACCGACTGACTGCATGGTTGTTGGTTCTGCCGTTTGTCGTTCTTTATGCGCTATTCTTGATTTACCCGGCGATCCGAGTTTGTTACCTCAGCCTGACCAACTCGGATATCGCCGGCCAAGGTCAGTTCACCAGTTTCGATAATTTCATCACTTTGTTCCGGGACGGGGACTTCTGGGCATCGGTGATTCATACCGCTTATTTCGTGCTTCTGACCGTTGTACCCAATACGGTACTCGGTTTCATTTTCGCGCTATTAGTCGTCCGCCTAAAACGATTTCGTCTATTTGTCCTGGCATGTTTCTTCTTGCCGTTTGTTCTGCCGGTTAGTGTCACCTATGACATCGCGATATGGGTGCTCGATACGAACTTCGGAATAGTCAATCTGCTTCTCGGCTCCAACATCGCTTGGTTTCAGGACTTGGCGTTAGCCATGCCTTCGGTGGCCGGCGTCACCATCTGGTGGACGGTTGGATTTAACATGCTGCTCTTCGTCGCCGGATTGCAAAACATTCCGCAGGAATACTATGAAGCGGCCGCGCTGGACGGAGCGAGCGGTTTTCACCGATTCGTCCATATCACCTGTCCACTCATCTGGCCGGTAGGCAGCTTAGTGCTGGTGATCCAACTGATCCTGCAATTCAAGATCTTCGACCAGATTTATCTCTTGACCCTGGGAGGCCCGTTCAACTCGACCGTAGTGGTTTTACTCTACATGTACCGCCAAGCGTTCCTCCAGGGTCGAGGTGGCTACGCGGCCGCCATTGCACTGATGCTCGTCTTGATCATCATCGTTGCTTCGCTCATTCAGTTTCGTCTACTCCGGATTCGACGAACCGTCGCATGAAAACCCGGCGCTTCTCTATTCTGGGTTTTCTTTGCACATTGCTCACATTGGTGATGGCGGTAGCCTGGATATTCCCAATCTACTGGATCACCATCACTTCCTTGAAAAGCGAGGACCAAACGATAGTGGTGCCGCCCTCGTTCATTCCGTGGCCGCCGAACTTTGATGCGTTCGTATACGTTTTGCAAAACAGCCCGTTTATCCGCTGGTATATCAACACCATCGTGGTCTCGGTGACGGTGACTTTTTTCTGCATCCTGTTCGCGCTGATGTGTGCTTATGCCTTGTCACAACTGCAGTTCGAAGGGAGAAGATTGATTTACACGGCTCTGCTGGTCGGTTTCATGCTGCCGTTTAGCGCCCTGGCCGTCCCTCTGTTCATGATGATGAACCGGTTTAATCTAGTGAATACTTTTGCCGGCCTGATTCTGCCGCAGATCGCAGTCCCGCTCCCGGTAATCGTTTTCAAGCAGTTCTTCGATGACGTACCGCGCGACTTTCGCGACGCTGCTTTAATCGACGGCGCCAGCAATTGGCGCATACTCTTTCGCATTTATTTGCCGCTCAACTGGAACATTACCTGGGCAATGAGCATCGTCACCTTTATCAGCACCTGGAATAATTTCTTTTGGCCTCTCATTATTACCAACTCGACGCCGATGTTAACTATCCCAGTCGGTATGACCCAGATCCAGCTCGCGTACGGCGTTTCATTCGCGAAGATTTGCGCTACGGCGGTACTCGCCTCGATCCCTACCGCAGCAGCCTACCTTCTTTTCCAGAAGCGAGTCACCCAAGGGGTGATGGCGGTGGCAGGGCTGAAATGACGGGTTAAATAGACCTCAGCCTTGGAGATAGACCTCATTAAAAATCTCGGAGAGGAGTGATTCGAGAGAATCCCGATCCATGCGAGAATTTGCTAGAGTCGGTGCGGCTTTCGTCGACAGGGCACGCGCTGAGCCGGACTGTTTCGCCCTCCCATCTTTTGTTGCGCGTTCCTCAATTCATGCGAACCACGCTTTAATCATCACCGATTACTCTCCAGGAAACGCTCCGTCAGCTGCCTGGCTGCAGCCGCACCAAACGCAGAGCGATTTCCTGTCCCTCTTTTCAGCCATCGTCGCTATTTGATGTACTGATTAAGAGACGGTTTCGACTAACGAAAACAGAGTATAAGTGAGGCCCGCTCCTTTATATCCCTAAGGTACCATGCCGCGGCTAATCAGAATTGATACACTTGTGCTTCAAACAACGAATCCGTTGCCCATTGTCGACCAAGTCGACGAAGTGGTTTGCCAAATACCAGGCGGCCATTTCCGAGCAGCTTTCAATGAATCGTAAATGCAATGAAAAAGTTATCTTATTTGCTAGGGAACGGAACGCGGGCGCCATGGCACCGACACGCGTTCCCCCTGATTTCCGCTCTCTCTCTGCTGAGTTTCGCTGGGTGCGCCAATCAGAGCTCGGTCAGTCTGGAAGGCAAGCCGCTGTCTGGCTATGTCCGCATGACCCAGGTGCAGGCTGCTTATTTGGGCAGCGGCAATGCTGGTAGCGGCACCCTGAGATACAATGGAAGAACCTTCCCATTCAACGTCGGCGGGCTGGGAGTCGGAGGTATTGGCGTCTCGGAGATCGAGGCCAAGGGCGAGGTCTATGGGCTACAACGGCTGGATGATTTCGCCGGCGCCTACGCCCAAGCGCGCTATGGTTTCGCGCTCGGCACCGCGAGTGCGGGCGAATTATGGCTCCAGAATCGCAAGGGTGTGGTCATGCATCTGAAGGCCAAGCGGGAAGGGTTGATGCTGAGTCTGGGCGGTGATGCGGTCGTGATCGAATTGAAACAGTGACACCGAGTGTTATTGGATAAGGGTGGTTTTGGAATTGGGCATGAAATCACCCTCTTATGTTCTCCCTCCGCTAAGTATTCCTCATCCGGGAATCCACCTCTCAGCTGCTAAGAATTCAAAAAGATCGTCCTCCCAACTTGATCTTCTCGCCAGAAAAGCTCCGCACTCCGCGACCTGACTCGCCAAACTTGGACTATCCGAACTGGTGATAACGACGACACGTATCGTTCGCCATTCCCTCGAGTTCTGCAGGATACGGACGAAGTCGATTCCGCACATTCCGGGTAGTTCAGAATCAAGCACGATGAGGTCATAGGGAATATGAGCCAAGATACTAAATGCTTCTTCGGCGCGGCTAGTGCCGTGCACCAACCAACCACGCTCCCGCAGGAGTGCCATAACCGAATTGCGAAAGCCGGCAACCTGTTCGATAACAAGAGCAAATGAAAGGTTTATCCGATCTTGGTAATTTCGCCTACTCCAGATAGAGCTATGCATATGTGCCTCGATCCAGTGAAACTAACCGACCACGGCCGACGTAAGTTAGCTCAAGCATACAGATCACCGAGTAGTAAGCATGCCTGAGATCTTCCGAATGCGCTCTCTCCATCGCGCTCGCCTCTCCGATCGGAGGTCGCTCCGGCGTAGCATCTCGCCTATGAGCAGCGGGAAGTCACTGAGAGTGGAGGTGGTTGAAAACCGGTGAGTTTCGTCGCCGCGTGTAATTTGAGTTCGGGACAGCATAATGGCTTTTTCTCCTTTCTGGCCTATGGATATCCGGGTCAGCCGCATTATCCGGCGTTACCAAGAATAGGCGGTCCAACCGGCGGTTACTAAACAAAGTTTACTGCCTCGATCGAACATCGCTATGGTACCTTTGGTCATTGGACTAAGGTGCCATTGAGCCCGGTATTAAGTCCCGTAGGTTAACCGAAATGCCAAGATTCCGGCTTGGTCAAATGAACCAATCCCAGTCATATAAGGGGAGAACGGACAAACGTTGGCTATCTCAACTTTTAACTGATTCAGCCTTCCCGCTGCTGGTACTAGCGATCGCTGTAAGCCAGGTGAAAATCGGACACCATAAAAAGGACTCACTCCGTCACCGCGACCGACAGACCAGCGAAGTTAAGGCAAACGATGATTTCCGCCAAAGCACCACCAAGTCTAGCTCGCGCGCTGCAACCGAAAGCTCTCGGTTCAGAGAAAAGACCGGGCCGGATAAGAAATTAGCTGACGATCAGTAGCGCCCTATGGAGATCTTCCTCTTTCTTTGGAGTTTTTTTCTACTTCTCATACTTGTCGCTGGATGGTCTGCCTGGGACAGCCCTCCCCCCCGTTAGAAGACGCCGCCCATCAGTGCGATTAACATGGAATCATAATGAAAACATATATGAATTGCCTAATCGCACTATCAACGCTCGTGTTGGGAAGCGCGGGGTTAGCTTCGGAGATCAGAGTAATCATCAATTTGTCCGATCAGCGAGCTTCGCTTTTGCAGCAAGGTAGAATCACACTGGTTTCTCCGATTGCTTCAGGTAAACCTGGCTGGTCAACGCCGACAGGTAACTTCAGAATTTTCAACAAGGACATCGATCATCGATCTCGGAGCTTCGGGTCGGTCATCGACGCTTACGGAAGAGTGGTCAACTCCAATGCAACTCCCAACAGCCATGTACTCAGGAGCGGCCATTATCAACCCGCGCCGATGCCGTACTTTATGGAATTCAGTCCGGAGGTTGGGATGCACGCCGGCTACCTTCCAGGATATCCCGCGTCCCACGGATGTGTTCGCATGCCGAGATCTAGCTCTCCTGTTTTTCGAGCGAGTCAAAATTGGAACGCGGGTTACAGTCGTCGGCAGCACGGACAACCTGGCTCGCGTCCGAAGGGCACTTCCGCTTTTGCATACAGTTTCATATGTAGTGGGTAAGCGTTAACACCTCCGCTGTTCCTTTTTCTGATCCTGTGAAAGTGCTGTGGATCTCTCGAGGGCAACGACCAATGCCTCAATAAGCTGTGTCCTGTTGCCAATGACGGTCGGGAGCGAGGTTGGCACGTCGAGCTGCAGAGTGACGCTTTTATATGCAGCGTCCGCCTTAACGAGCGTTCGACATCATAAAGAATCTGGCGGAGATCGACTGGAGACATCTGCACCTCATCTCGTTGAAAGAGTGCCCGAACATTACGGATGGTCTCAGCCGCCCGGGCGTTGTCCTGGATCACGTCATCGATGGCGGCTTTCACCTTGCCCAGCTCCGGGCTTTTTGCAGCAAGAAAACGGCGCGCAGTTTGCGCAGTAATCTGGACTGCTGTGAGCGGTTGGTTCAGTTCATGAGGCAGTGAAGCTGTCAATCCTCCTATCATTTCTGCACGCGATGCCTGACGCATTTCCCTCTCAAGACGGCGAATCCGCTTTATCTCTTCTTCGGCCCGCCTGCGGTCAGTTATGTCCACGATGACCGCTGAAAAAACGCCGACGTGTTTCCAGTGGCCGGGACAAAGACAGTGCTGACCTCCGCCCATATAACACTGCCATCGTTGCGCCGGTAGCGCTTCTCGATGCGATAATATCGACGTTGCCCTTCGGCGCACTCTCCTAGAATCGCTTCAGTGGCCGACGATGAAGTCCGCAGACCGATTCTCGGACGAATTTGAAGTAGGAACAGTCAACCGACTAGACTCCCAAGCCTAATTCCTTTTGCTTGGGTGTCGGTGATTTTACCGCTTCGTGGAATAAGGTCGAATTTCACAGGTGGAGTGACCGTCTATTTGGTTGAGCCTTGATCGGCGGAGTGAGGACAGGACGCATGCCAATCAAATGAAAGCAATTACTCAAAGCAAACCGCCTCATACCGTCCTCGTGGTGGACGACGATTCACGATTGCTGCGTTCTCTTGCGACCCTGATACACTCCGCCGGCTTCAACGCTTTGACCTTTGATCGACCTGCTCATCTGCTTGCGTCTGAGCTGCCCAAAGCGGACGTCTGTTTGCTGCTGGATGTCCACATGCCGGAAATGAATGGAGTCCAGCTGTACGAAACACTAGCTGTCGGTCGGCCCGATCTGCCCGTGATAATGATGACTGGTCGCGATGACCCACAGACCCGGCATTTGCTCCGGCGTGTCAGTGCGGTTGCGGTTCTGAACAAGCCTTTCGACGAAGGCCTGCTGTTTGACGCTATCTTTCGCGCGCTTGCGTTGTCGCGCAAATTAGATGGAAAACGGCAGAATACTTCTGTTGCAAAGAGGCGCACCCCGCCCCCTGGCTCAGGCATTGGCGCCGTGAAATCCGCCAGTAACCCGGTCAGCCTCACCACACTCCAAGGGTAATCCCCAGGGTTCTATCGTTTTGACCCGTGGTTGTTCCTCGACCGTTGGCTCCGCGATGAGTGGAAGAAAGAAAATTGACGCCCTACTTCGGCTCAGAAAGCGTATCTCAGGCCGAAATTGGTCTGGATAAAGTTGTTGTCAGCCTTCCCATGTATATGATCAATGAAGTTATAAGTGGCCTCGCCGAACAGTCCGATATGGGGAGTAAAGCGGTATTCAAATCCACCGCCGATGGTCCCGAGCGGCCGACTCTGGACGCTCCGTTCTATGCTGTTGAACCTCGAGTTGAGCTCCGGAAACTCAGTGTTTATGGTCTGCCCACCCCCGCCTCCGAAAAGAACACCGAACCCGCCGATCCCGTAGGGCGCCAAGTGAACACTTGGCCAGTAGTCATCCAGCGGGAGTCGCAGTATGATTTGTGCCGTTATAATACCCGCCGCCGTACTGACAGAACCAGTTCTGCTCCTCGTGACTCCGTTGAAAGAATTCGTTGTAGTCACAGTGAAATCCCCAGTTGATACCGATACTCCCGCCCCTTGGAACCTTACACCTGCATATTTCCAAGGGAAGAAATAACTGAAATCCATCCCCCCACCCCAACCGGTGACGGTGGTATCGCCCGAGACGGTGGTGGTGAAATTGTCTCTAACCCGTGTGCCGGTTGGATTTTCGCCCGTTCCGGTCACATATGTCCCGAACGCTCCGATATCGAACTCGTTGGGTCTGAAGTAGGAAACCGGCGGCGGTGGTGCCGGTGAAATAACTTCCTTCGACGGAGGTGGTCCGCCAAAGGTAGCAACAGCTTGCGACGCAAGGGCGGCTACGGCTAAGGCAATGGATCTTTTCATAAGAGTGGGTGTTTAGTTATAGGTACTTCTCATTGGTCCTTGGTATGGCATCCTGTCGTCGACAGGTTCGACAATAGGCACCAAAATCCCTTATTCGGGGCGAAAGTCTATCAATCCTGATTGGCCACGGATATGGTACCTTAGGCCCATAAGGACTATAAGGGTGATACGAGGTATGCACCTCGACCAAGTCTTTTCTCGCTGGTCTAAACCCGTGAATCTCTGTTATAGGATT
>DASTDH010000768.1:0-5083 GCA_035710445.1 Chthoniobacterales bacterium | reverse complement strand
ACTGTCAAGCCAAATATCGGGAGGCGGCTATGGTCGGCGACCCCGCCACAGATAGGTAGCCTTTATGAAATGCCACGCGACTAGCCCCGGTATCCCCAAAGCTAGTTCCCGAACACGCCGAACGGTGCAAAACCCTCACCTACTCGATTGAGCTAATAACTAGCGAATCTCGACCGGAGTGCCGACAGGCGCATCTTCGAAGAACTTGACAGCCATCTCCTCTGGTAACCGAATGCAGCCGTGTGAAGCCGGATAACCGGGCAGGTAACCGGCGTGCATGCCTACACCTCCGTGGATTCTGAGAAAGTAAGGCATCGGTGCCCCTCGAAAAACGGCGCCTCGGGGCTTCGGATCCTTGTTGTTTTGCACATTTTGCACCACCGCTTGGCCGTTTGGGTCGACGTAATCGCCGTAAAGGCTTGAAGTGTGGTCGATATCCTTGTCCATGACGTGGAATTCGCCTGGAGGCGTGTCGTAGCCTTCTCGGCCAGTCGAGACCGCCGAAACACCGACGATTTGATTCCCTTTGTAGAAATAGGCTCGTTGATTTTCGATATTTATCTTTATGCTCGGCCGGCCCACGGCTCCGTCACCGTCCCAATACGAGATGCCGTCGCCAATTTCCTTACTTTTCCCGGCTAGAGCACCGCCTGGCGAAGACCTATTTGAGTAATCCCTATTGGTCGAGACATTCGGGTTCGTAGCACAACCAGCTAAACTAATGACGCCAACAACGAGAACTATACTTAAGAGGTTCGTAACGGCCTTCCTTCTTTCTAAAGTGCGCTCAACTCACACTCACATTGGAATTCGCATGAGGATGGACAGCCGATCCTTTACCAATTGCTAGAAGTTTACTGACCCTGCTCCGACGTGCAATTGCACCTTAGTCCCATCGAAGAGGGATGCCTTGAAGATGGGTCGGCGTCAGGGAGCAAGGGGGTGGAGATTTACGGGAATCTTCAGGCGATTCCGTCGCTCTGCGCTGCCGTGTCCTACCGTATTCTTCCCCATCCCGGCCCGCCCCATCCGCCCCATCCGCCCCAGTCCATCGATGCATCCTGGTTCAACTCCGCAGATTCAAGATTCTCGTTAGCCAATTTATTCGCCAAACGGAGTTGCTGGTAAGCTTGATACTGGGTCGGGCCACCAACGTAGGCCTGATTGTGTGATGCATCCGGAAACACGTAGTAGGTTTTCCTATCTTTCTGAACCAGGGTCACTTTGCCCGCCGGAAGTGTTTGGAGCTTTTGTTGCTGTGCGGCAGTACTGGGGACGATCACTTTGAAGCCCGCAGCGATCAGAAGGTTCTCTTTGGTCTGCGTCTGCGTGCCGGTGCAGCCAACTGCCAATGCCAGGAGCGCAATGGCGCCGATAAGATTGAATCCGCTGAACATATGTTTCATGGCCGTTCCAATTTTGTGGTTAACCGGTTCGTCTGGGTTTGATTGCCGAGTCAGGTATTGATGGTGCGGCTGGTTGGTCCCCCAGTGAATTGAGATTTCCAAGGTGCAGCCGCACCCCATTTCTGTTACTGGCTGGGGCCTTTGCTCGCCGCCTCCGCCTGTTGCATCTTTTTCGCCATCTCCGCTTTCACTGCATCGAGGTTGAAGCTCGCGCCCCTTTGCATCGGCGGATAATCCAGGAAGGTCTGGAGTTCCTTTCCCATTACCTGCTGGACGAAGACAAAGCGCCAGAATTGATACTTGAACCAATCGAAGTATTGCTGCCCTCCTTCTTTCGTCCCATCGTTCGGCCAGCCCGTGCGCTCGAACGGATCGAGGCGAAGGTTGGTGATGTAGGGTACGTCAGGTTTGGTCTTCTCACCGACCCAGCCTTGGGGTTGGTCGATGAAGCGGAACTTGTAATCGTCAATGCGTACCGCGCCGACGGTGCTTTCACCGAGGTAGAAGATTTCGTGACGGGCGGACGGTCCCTTGCCGGTGATGGCGGCAGTCTGGTCGTAGCCGTCGAGGTGGTTCTTGTAAGTCCGGTCGCCGAGTTTCACACCTTCGAGCAACTGTGCGGTGATATTCGGGTTGCCAGCGGCATCAAGAAAGGTGGGGAACCAGTCCAGGCCGGAGAAGATGCCGTTCTGAACGGAGTCCGGCGGTACATGGCCGGGCCAGCGCAGGATGCACGGCACGCGGAAACCGCCCTCCATGACCGTCCCTTTGGACTGCGCGAACGGTGTCTGTCCGCCATCGGGCCAGGTGAAGACTTCGGTGCCGTTGTCGGTGGTGAAAACGACGATCGTGTTGTCATCCACGCCCATGTCCTTGAGCTTCTGCATCACCAAACCGATGTCGTCATCGAGTTGGGCCATGCCGGCTTCTTCTTCCGACCAGCCATTCTCCGAGTTGCGCATCTTCTCATACTTATCCGAGAGGTGCGTGACGATGTGCATGCGCGTCGGGTTGAGCCAGCAGAAGAACGGCTTGCCGTCCTTTTGGGCCTTCTCCATGAAGTTCAATGCGAAGTCGCGAATCTCATTATCCACGGTTTTCATCCGTTCGGGATAAAGCGTGCCAGCGTCCTCGATCTTCTGTTTCCCGATCTTGCCCCAGCGCGGCATCTCGGTCTGGTCGTCCGTGTCGGTGGCCCAGCTATGGACCATGTTGCGCGGGCCGACGACGTTCAACAGATTTTGCGGATAGTTGGGATGCGCCGGGTCTTCCATCGCGTCCAAGTGATAGAGGTAGCCGAAGAATTCATCGAACCCGTGGACGGTAGGCAGGAACTCATTCTTGTCGCCAAGGTGATTCTTGCCGAACTGGCCGGTGGCATAACCCAGCGCTTTCAGCGCGGTGGCAATTGTGCAAGCCTCGGCCGGCAATCCTGTCGGCGCGCCGGCCTGGCCGACCGTGGTCATGCCGGTGCGGATCGGCAGCTCGCCGGTGATGAAGTTGGCGCGACCCGCCGTGCAGCTTGCCTCGGCATAGTAGTCAGTGAACAACATGCCTTCCTTGGCGAGCTTGTCGAGGTTTGGTGTCCGCCCGGCCATCAAGCCCCGGTGATAGGCGCCGATGTTCCACATGCCGATGTCGTCACCCATGATGAAGACGATATTGGGCTTCTTTTCTTGCGCTTGCAGTGGTCCGGCCGCGCCGATGAGCGCAACCGTGGCTGTCAGTAAGGATAGACCGCAACTGACTACTTTGGGTTTATATTTCATGAGTTTTGGGGGTTGTTTGCGTCAGAAGATGTCTATTTTGTGAGAGAAGATTCGCCTCCAACCAAGCGGGTAACTTGCGTGTTTTCTCCTGCGATTACACACCGGAAGCCTGTGTGGGACGAACCAGTATCGGGAGGCGTGCCTCGGCGCGCGCAGGGACGATAACTCTCGCAATAGGACGGGTTGCACAGGAAGGACCCCCCTTTGACCACGCGCTTGGGCGAGTGCGGATCGCCCGGATCATAACTCTCAGCCGGTCCGGCAGGATCGCGACACACGTTTTGGCTTGCGGCCTCAAGGTGGGCATCGACCCGGTACCAATCGCTGCACCACTGCCAGACATTACCGGCCATGTCGTACAAGCCGTAGCCATTCGCCGGAAAGGAGCCAACCGGTGAGGTACCTACAAATCCATCTTCGCCGTTGTTGCGGACCGGGAATACTCCCTGCCACGTATTCGCCATGTACCGACCCCTCGGCCTGAAGTCGTCACCCCAGACGTAGCGCTTTGATTCCAAGCCGCCACGGGCGGCAAATTCCCACTCGGCTTCCGTAGGCAGCCGTTTGCCGGCCCATTGAGCATAGGCTACCGCGTCGTACCACGAGACCTGAACGACGGGATGATTTTCTCTTCCCCGAATCGAACTTTCGGGCCCTTCAGGATTCCTCCAATTGGCCCCCTTCACCCAACGCCACCAAGCCGATAAGTCATTGAGTGGGACTGGCCCCGATGTTGGAGTAAAGACCAGCGATCCCGGAGCCAGAGCGCCGTCATCCGGTTTTGGCGTACCCGGTGGAAGCTCTCTCTTTAAGTCCTCCCAATTGATCGGACGCTCCGCTGTGGTCACGTAGCCGGTCGCCTCTACGAACTGGGCGAACTCCGCGTTAGTCACATCGTGCTCATCCATCCAAAAGCGCTGGACATCGACAAGGTGAGCAGGCCGCTCGTTAGGAAAACTCTCTTTGTCATTGGTTCCCATCAGAAACCTGCCTCCCGGAATCCAGACCATTCCCGGCATATTCTTCCTTTGAACTTGACTTCGGGACGGCTGATCCGAATTCGAGTCCGAAGCATTAGGGCTCGCCATGGTTCCACTGGAAACCAGCAGTAGAGAGGCAATCCCGGGAAGAGCGGAAAGCAACAATGCCGCCTGGGCGCTCTTCGCGATCGCGCGCCTTGGACTGCGACCGAGGTTCCGTTTCTTTATCGCCGAGAAAGGCATAAGTAACGCCAATGGTGACAAATAAACAGCAGGCTGCTTTGATTTGTATATGGAACCTTGGGGATATGGCACCTTGGGGCCATAGCGGGCTGCGCTGTGCTCGCGTGGTTGCACACCAGTTACACCGCGGAGCGGAGTTCTTCACGGACGAGGGAGAGAAACGTCTCGTCGCCTGTTCGAATTCAAGCGCTTGTCTGAACGTACGATATTCGCGAACCGACTCCTGTGGTCCCTTGGGCGACCCGGCGCGGGCGCGACGGCCCCTTCTGCGCCACCGTCACCGGCTGGCGTCAGCTTCGCAAGTCGCACATCGCTCGCCGGACTGCTTCCAGATACTCGACAGCGCTGGCGAGGGTCTCGGCAGAGAGCAAGATGCGAGGCTCTTCCGAACCGACTGGTCGTCATCCACCACGAAGACACGCCGTTCCGGCTCCTTCAGCCCTCTCGCGCAGCTGCTGACTGTGGCGATTCTCTTTGTCCTCCTCGGCCCTTCGCGATGACCGGCAACGAGAAATGTACGCAAGCGCCGCCGCCCTCGGCATTCGCGGCGGCCAGCTCGCCGTCATGCGAGGCGATGATCGAACGTACGATGGGGAGGCCCATGCCCATCCCGTCGCGCTTGGTCGAAAAGAACTGCTCGAAAATCCGCTGCGGCTCTTCCGGAGGCAACCCGGCGCCAAAATCG
>DASTDH010000767.1:0-28279 GCA_035710445.1 Chthoniobacterales bacterium | reverse complement strand
CCTGGGTCGATATCATCGCCACTTTCGATTCGATCAAGCGAGCGATCTTTCTCCAGATCGAGCTCCGCGAACTTGTGTTCGAAGGAACTGATGATCTCCCGAATCTTATTGCGAATTGGTCTGGGGTCGATGTCGATATGGTCGTAGACCCCGGCCAATTTGCGCAGCAATGTCTTGGTGATCTTGCGATTCGCCGGAATGATGATTTCGCCGGTCTCCGCGTTCACCACATCCAAGGGGATCTTTTCACCCAGCAGGATATTGGAAAGCGCTTCGGTCAACTCTTCATGCAGCTCTTCCTTCTTTTTTCGGTAATCTTCTGCGATCTGTTTGGCCTGACGTTTGGTCTCCGCCGGAGTCAATTTCTGTTTCGCTACTTCCTTCCGTGAGGAGACTTTGACGTCCATGACAATGCCATAGGTCCCGGATGGAACGGTAAGCGATGTGTCTTTAACGTCGGCCGCTTTCTCACCGAAAATCGCTCGCAACAAGCGCTCTTCCGGAGCCAACTCCGTTTCGCTCTTGGGAGTAATCTTTCCTACCAGAATGTCGCCCGGCTTCACTTCGGCGCCGACGCGAATAACTCCATCCGAGCCAAGGTTGCGTAACGCTTCCTCGCTCACGTTCGGAATGTCGCGCGTGATTTCTTCGGGTCCAAGCTTGGTGTCTCGAGCCCCGATTTCAAACTCGTCGATGTGAATGGAGGTGTAGATGTCCTCCTTGACCACTTTCTCTGAAATCAGAATAGCGTCCTCAAAATTATAACCATTCCAGGGCATGAAGGCGACCAGCACATTGCGGCCGAGAGCCAGTTCGCCCGTCTCAGTGTTCGGTCCGTCGGCAATAACGCGTCCCTTCTTTACTTTCTGGCCTTTTACGACGATGGGCTTCTGGTTGATACACGTTCCCGCGTTCGATCGCATGAATTTTCGCAACTCGTAAACGTGGATTCCCTCGTCCGGACGGCTCACCGCCTTTTTCTTCATTTCCGGGAACTTACCGTCCCGGGTCGTCACAATTTGCTCGGCGTTCACTGAAGCCACGATACCGTCGCCTTCGGCAACGATTACTGCTTTCGAGTCACGCGCGACTTTGCCTTCCAAACCGGTGCCAACCAGAGGCGATTCCGAACGAATCAGAGGTACGCCTTGGCGCTGCATGTTCGAGCCCATCAACGCTCGGTTAGCATCGTCATGCTCTAAAAAGGGGATCAATCCGGCGGCCACCGAAACCAGCTGCTTGGGCGAAATATCCATGTAGTGGATCTTAGATGGCTCCACCTCCAGAAAATCGCCACGGTAACGACACGAGACTTTCTCATCCAGGAAGTTGCCTTTTGCGTCGATCGGGGCATTCGCCTGAGCCACCAAGTAATTCTCTTCCCGATCGGCCGTCAGATAGTCAATTTGTTCGGTCACCCGACCATCTTCGACTCGCCGATATGGTGTCTCGATAAAGCCAAACTCATTAATACGCGAGAAGGTGCTCATCGAGCTGATCAACCCGATGTTCGGACCTTCCGGAGTCTCGATCGGGCAAATTCTTCCGTAGTGGGACGGATGGACGTCACGTACTTCGAATCCCGCTCGATCACGGCTCAGACCGCCTGGTCCAAGTGCGGACAAGCGGCGCTTATGGGTCAATTCCGCCAGCGGATTGGTTTGATCCATGAACTGGCTGAGCTGGGAACGTCCAAAGAAATCGCGAATGACCGCGCTAAGGGCTTTGGGATTGATCAGCTTCTGCGGAGTCATCCCATCGATATTGACATCGAAGAGCGTCATTCGCTCTTTGACCAGGCGCTCAGTTCGCGCTAGACCGACCCGACACTGATTGGCTAACAATTCACCCACGGTTCGCACCCTCCGGCTACCAAGGTGATCAATATCGTCGAGGATCCCTTCTCCCTTGCGCAGTGTAACCAGATACTTCATCGCTCCGATGAAATCCTCTTTGGTTAGCGTTCGCTCGGCCAGATCGACTTCGATTCCGAGTTTTTGATTGATCTTGTAGCGTCCGACGCGACCCAAGTCGTACTTCTTCGGATCGAAAAACAGACGGCGCAACAAACCGCGGGCATTGGCTACCGTAGGCGGATCTCCCGGTCGCAAACGACGATAGATATCCTTCAGTGCCTCTTCTTCATCGTGAGCCGGATCTTTCTTAATCGACTTGATGATCGTGTCGTCGTCTTTGGTATCGACGACCGAGACTTCATTAATACCTAGAGTCAGAATCTGCTGGATCGTCGCTTTGGTTAAAGGTTCAAACGCACGCGCAACCGTAATTTCTCCATCGCGGATATCTTCGATGAGAATCTTCGCGTTGAGCTGTTCCTCCTCGAGATCGTTCTTCAGCGGCAGCTTTTCGATGTGGTAGAAAACCTTGATGATCTCTTCGTCACTCCCGTGGCCGATTGCACGCAGAAAAGTCGTAGCCAAAAATTTCCGGCGGCGTTTGCGACGATCTAGATAAATATAGAGCAGATCGTTCGTATCAAACTGTACTTCCAGCCAGGAACCGCGGTCGGGAATGATGCGGAAACTGTAAAGGACTTTCCCGTTAAGATGGATCGATGACTCAAAGGCAATACCGGGCGATCGGTGCAACTGGCTCACCACCACTCGCTCAGCCCCGTTGATGACAAAGGTACCCTGCGGGGTCATGAGCGGGATCTCACCCATGTAGACCTTTTCCTCTTTGGTGCCTTTCTCGTCACGCAACTGGAACGTTACGTGTAACGGCGCACTGAAGGTCTGACCCTCGCGCTGACAATCCAAAGCGGACATTTTCGGTTCACCGATGTCGTAGCTGACGAAGTCGAGAACGACCTTATCGTCGTAACTTTGGATCGGGAAAACCTCCCGAAATACGGCTTGGAGACCCACATTTTTGCGTTTGCTGGGTGGCAAATCCTTCTGCAAAAACTCTACATAAGAATCGAGTTGAACCTCGATTAGGTTTGGGGGCTCTACCGCCTCTTTAATCTTCCCGAAATAAATGCGCTCTGACATACGGATGGTTATTTCTGACCGAACCGGCACCGCTTTCTATAAGGCACCGAGACTAACGTTCCCTCGAGGGTAAAAATAACAAAGGGGAACAGAAATAGCCCCACACACGTGGCTTGTCAAATCGGCCACGCCAATGGAGCTGACTATGAAATTGAATGTTAAACGTGCGAGCGATATCTCGAGTTCCCCGCGGTTAACGAGTAGCAACTATACTGGGGATCCCGGCATTCGCAAGTGAAAAGGTGGACCCTCCATTCGGGTCAGATCAAGGGTTTGTGACAGTGACTCGGCTTTACTGATCGCGGAGCGCGAATGTCTTTAGGTCCTTCGGAGACCAACCGTTTGCCGAAAACAAGATCATGAAGCATCAACGAGATTCCGCAAACTTGGCCGCTGCCACTTCCCTAAATGCCCAGGCAGCGGCTAAGTTCCAAACCAATGGGGCTACCAAGATTATTTGACTTCGACCTTCGCTCCGGCGGCTTCGACCTTCTTCTTGATCTCTTCCGCTTCTTCTTTGGTCACCCCTTCTTTGATCGGTTTCGGAGCACCTTCCACCAGGGCCTTCGCTTCGGCGAGCCCTAAGCCGGACACCGCCGCACGCACTTCCTTGATGACGGCGATCTTGTTGCCGCCGATCTCCTTGAGGATCACGTCAAAGGCGGTCTTTTCTTCGACCGCTGGGGCCCCTGCCGCCGCGGCACCAGCCACTACCGGACCAGCCGCGACCGCTACCGGAGCTGCCGCACTGACTCCCCATTTTTCTTCTAGTTTCTTAACCAGATCAGCGATCTCCAAAACGGTCAGACCGCTAAGCTGCTCAACGAGTTGTTCTGTGTTTGCCATTTTATTCTATCGGTATCGTCGCGCTCCGAAGCCTCGAGAGCATTTAAGATCCGGCAGCTGCCTGACCCGACGAGGAACCAGTTTGTGTTTTCATTGTGGCGTGCGGCTTCAATTCACGCCCTGTAAAATTTTGGCCGCCATCAACCGCTGAATTCTCGGCGATAATGGTCCCGCGGCCGCGGGACCGGCGCTAATCTTGGGCGCCTCCTTCTTTGTCCACCTTCGCCTTCAACAATCGGGCGAGGGAAGCGCCCGGCTCGTTCAGTATAGTTACCAGTTTCTGGAGCGGCGACTTCAGCACGCCAAGCAGCTGCGCCTGCAGAATCGGTTTCGCAGGAAGGTCCGCCAGGGCTTGGATCTGCTCCTTTGAAATTACGGCATGATCCAGCACCCCGACCTTGACTGAGGGACGCTGAAACTCAGCCGAAAAAGTTTTCAGGATTTTGGCCGCCGCACAAACATCACTTTCTCCAGTAACAATCGCGGTCTGGCCGCCCAGTGACTTACTCAGGTCGGGAAAACCTACTTCTGCCGCCGCCCTCCGCAAAAAGGTGTTCTTTACCACTTTGCACTCCGCTTTGGCGCCGGCCAGACGGTGACGCAGCTCCGCGAACTCAAGCACGTTCATGCCGGCGTATTCCGTAACAATCAAAAATGGTGAAGCGTTCAGTCGGGCGGACAGATCATCAACAATCGTCGTCTTCTCGGGTCTCATAACTGTTCCTCTTTATTTCAGATAGACCGACGGATCGATAGCCAGACCCGGAGTCATGGTTGCACTGACGGTGATCGTGTGAACGAACTTGCCTTTTGCGTGCGCCGGTCGAGCTTTGACCACCGCATCAATTACCGCGGTGCCGTTCTCGACCAGGGCCCGAGGTGCGAAGGAGAATTTGCCCATCGGAACAGCCACGTTGCCGTTCTTATCGAGCTTAAATTCTACCCGTCCAGCCTTCACTTCCCTGACCGCTTTGGCAGTGTCATCGGTAACGGTACCGGTCTTTGGATTGGGCATCAGTCCACGCGGCCCCAGAATTTTTCCCAGCTTACGCACCTCGGCCATAGCAGCCGGGGTTGCGACAGCCACATCGAAATCTTGGAAGCCTTCCTGGCATTTCTTTACCAGGTCCTCAAATCCGACATACTCGGCGCCGGCTTCTTTGGCAGCTTCGGCTGCTTGGCCCTGCGCAAATACCAGAACTCGCACCTGTTTCCCACTACCGTGCGGCAAGGGACAGGTGCCTCGGACCATCTGGTCGGACTGCTTGGGATCTACCCCCAATTTAAAGGAGAGGGTAACGGTTTGATCGAACTTGGTCGGAGGCAGTTTTTTGAGTGTCTCAACTGCATCCGGAAGCGAATACGCCTTGTCTGGCTGGATCAGCTCGAGACAGGCTCGATAGCGTTTACTACGATGTGTTGCTTTCATTTTCGTTGGCAGTACTTTCGGTCTCTTGCACCGAGACCTCCTGCGTCAGGCTAGGAATGCTTCTACTTACTCGAGCTGGTCCCTAGCAAATTATTCTACTACGTCAATCCCCATCTGTCGCGCGGTGCCGACCAGGGTGCGGTAGGCTGCCTCTTCGGAGTTCGCGTTCATATCTTTCATCTTCACCTTTACGATATCCATCACCTCTTTCTTGGTCAGCTTTCCGACTTTCGCCTTATTCGGCTCCTTCGAACCGGCCGCGATATTGGCTGCCTTTTTCAAGAGGATCGCCGCGGGCGGCGCCTTGGTTATGAAGGTGAAGGTTTTGTCCTTGTAGACGGTGATCAGTACGGGGAGAATATCGCCGGCCTGTTTTTGCGTAGCGGCATTAAATTCCTTGCAGAAAGCCATAATGTTCACGCCGTTCTGGCCGAGTGCAGGACCAACCGGCGGCGCCGGGTTGGCCTGACCAGCCGGAATCTGCAGCTTGATCGTTGCAACAACTTCTTTTGCCATATCTTATCTTTGAACCGGCCTTTCCGGCACGGTCCAGGTTAACTTCTTTCTACCTGCCAATATTCCAGTTCAACCGGAGTGGAACGTCCAAAAATGCTGACCGAAACCCGCAATTTCCCGCGGTCCGGATCAATCTCTTCGACGATTCCGCTCTGGTTTTGGAACGGTCCATCGGCGACCTTGACCGTCTCACCGACTTCAAAACTGACCTTTGGTTTGACCTTGTCCTCCCGCTCACGAATTTGTGCCAGCATGCTTTCGACCTCTTGTGGCCTCATTGGCACCGGGCGATCCTTGGTCCCCGCAAAGCCTAGTACTCCGGGAGTTTCGCGGATAAAGTACCAAGTGCGGTCCACCAACTGGTTCTGCTTGTCGAGCAGGTACATGTTCACGATCAAGTAGCCCGGAAAAAATTTACGGGTGGTCTCGGTCCGCTTGCCTCGCTTTATTTCCGAGACTCTTTCGGTCGGGATCAAGACTTCATAAACCAGGTCGCCCATCTCTTCTTTTTTGACCCGCCGCGTCAGATTTTCGTAGACCTTCTGTTCCTGTCCAGAAAGCACGTGTACAACAAACCACTGATCTTTGTCTGGCTCACTCATAACGTCACAACCTCGCTCATGGCACCAGCCAGCCTACTATATTTACCATCACAAAGTCCCAAAAGGTGATGTAGCCGCTCAAAATCACCATTGCGATCAGCACGACAGTGGTCGAATCGATCAGTTCGCGATACCGTTTGGCGCCTTTCTCCTTAGGATCCCAGGGCCAACTTGCTTTGGCCAACTCGGCCCGAGATTCGCTTAGGAAGCGAACGATATAGCGGAAAAATCCAAACATCAGAGTAAGAGGAACAGGTCAGGAGGGACTCGAACCCCCAACCGGCGGTTTTGGAGACCGCTGCTCTACCAATTGAGCTACTGACCTATTGTTCACGGCTTAGAAAGAAAGCGGTCCCGCCGAAGCGGGACCTCCTGGTTAAAATTGCTCTATTGTTCCTCGACAACCACCTCTTAGTCAAGAATGTCGCCTACGCGGCCGGCCCCTACCGTCCGACCGCCTTCGCGGATTGCGAATCGAATCGTCTTTTCCATCGCGATCGGTGTAATTAGCTCCACTTCAATGGAAACGTTGTCACCCGGCATCACCATTTCGACGCCTTCCGGAAGTTTGACCGTTCCGGTCACATCGGTGGTTCGGAAGTAAAACTGAGGACGATAGTTCGAGAAAAACGGCGTATGCCGGCCACCTTCCTCCTTACTTAGTACATAGACCTCCGCCTTGAACTTCTTATGCGGCTTAATCGAGCCGGGCTTAGCTACTACTTGCCCACGCTCAACGTCCTCTTTCTTCACACCTCGCAAGAGCACGCCCACGTTGTCGCCCGCTCGCGCCTCATCCAGCAGCTTACGGAACATTTCAATGTCGGTCACAGTCGTCTTTTGGGTCGGACGAATTCCAACAATTTCGACCTCCTCCATTTTCTTAAGGATGCCCCGCTCTACACGTCCGGTGACCACCGTGCCACGACCTTCAATGTTGAAGACGTCTTCGATCGGCATCAGAAATGGCTGATCGATTGGCCGCTCCGGCAGCGGGATGTACTCATCAACCGCGGCCATCAGTTGAAAGATGTTTTCTTTGTATTTCGGGTCGCCTTCCAACGCCTTGAGAGCGCTGCCTTTGACGATCGGGATGGTGTCACCCGGGAACTCGTACTGTGACAACAGATCGCGTACTTCCATTTCGACTAGATCGAGCAATTCCGGATCGTCGACCATATCGCACTTGTTCAGGAATACGACGATGGACGGAACACCAACCTGACGAGCCAGAAGAATGTGTTCACGGGTTTGCGGCATTGGACCGTCCGCCGCGGAGACCACGAGGATCGCGCCGTCCATCTGGGCGGCACCGGTGATCATATTTTTGACGTAGTCGGCATGGCCCGGACAATCCACATGCGCATAGTGCCGTTTATCGGTCGAATACTCGACATGCGCCGTATTAATGGTAATACCACGTTCCTTTTCCTCGGGAGCGTTATCAATCTGATCGTACCGCGTTGCCTGTGCCATGCCCTTCTCTGCCAGCACCGTCGTGATCGCGGCAGTAAGCGTCGTCTTACCATGGTCAACGTGGCCGATGGTGCCGATGTTCACGTGCGGTTTGGATCTTTCGAATTTATCCTTCGCCATTTAAGGTCTCCTTCTCTGCTGCTTTCTTTAAATTGTCTTCGTGCTAGTACTTCGTTTGGTCGGGACATGGAGCCCATGACCGGGATTGAACCGGTGACCTCGTCCTTACCAAGGACGTGCTCTACCAACTGAGCTACATGGGCATCTGTTGTCGTTCAACCGGTCTTCACTATCTCGCGAGCCGGCCGAAACTCGTTTCCGGAATTTGAGGACAAAAACCTGGCCGACTACTAGTCGCTGGTCCCATGTTGGGCCGGTTGATTGCTACTCAAGGTCCGTCAAGCGAGCCGGAAACTTAACAAAGAGTGCATTAGCGTCAACAGGATTCTTGACAACGACAGGGTCCCATTTTCCCACAGCAAAACAGATGAAAACAACTTCGTAACAAGGGACTTGGAAAAGGAAAGCGATAGGGGCGACTTTCCCGCTACACCCTCGGTTTGACGCCGACCAAAACCAGAGCAGAGGTGCTCGATCAGAGCCGCGAGAAGACCGCAGCCGCCACCGACTCGCAGCGTCTACCGTTCGGCGTTCGCTTAGACAATCGCTATCGGTTACCGATGCCATCCGCCCGCTGATCATCAGTCGCACCGTTCTCCGCGCTGTTGGCGTTCTATTTTGCCAACGAAGCTTCGGTCTGTTTGGTAGTCGTTGGCTCGGTTTCCGGCTGGCTTGGCCGATAAAGCTCCGCTATCCGAGTTACGGCTAGAGCCCTCCCACTCGCCTCGTCGATGTCGACGAGAAGCCCATGCAATTTCACTTCACCGCGAGCAACCGGAAAGTTTACCGGCATGCTGGTAATAAACCGCTGAACGATTGGATCGATCTCTCTCCCGAGAATTGATTCGGTTGGACCGCACATCCCGGCATCACAGATGAACGCCGTCCCGCCCGGAAAGATTTGCTCGTCCGCAGTTTGAACGTGAGTATGAGTGCCGGCGACCACCGAAACCTTGCCATCCAAAAAACGTCCAACTGCAATTTTTTCGCTCGTCGTCTCCGCATGGACGTCGACAAAAATGAGGTTCGTTTCTTGGCGAATGGCTGCCACGACCTCTTGGAGTTTTACGAACGGATTTTCGAGCGCCGGCAACATAAACGTCCGTCCTTGAACATTGATGACGCCGACCTTGCCTTTCGCGGTTTCGAGAACGATCGACCCGCCCCCTGGCGTTCCTTCCGGATAATTGATTGGTCGCAGCAAACGCGGCTCGCTGCCGATGAACCCGGCCAACTCTTTCTGATCCCAGACGTGATCTCCGGTTGTGATAACCGCAACTCCGGCACGCAACAGCTCGATCGTCACTTTCGGTGTGATTCCGCGGCCAGCGGCAGCATTCTCTCCGTTCACCACAACAAAATCGATACCCCATTCCTGTTTCAGCCTCGGCACCGAGTCGATCACCGCCTTGCGTCCAGGTTCCCCAATAATATCGCCGAGAAAAAGAAGTCGAAACATCGCCACCTGCCCCTCTTTACACCTGTCTATACTAGAACGTAAAGAAGCCGAAGCAACTGAGCCATGCGACGCACCCTTCTGTTTCTCGTTGGTTGGGCAATTTACGCGGCCATGCTTCAGCCGGTAAGGGCGGAGCTTCTTTCTCCGCTTTCGCCTGCTCCCGACTGGAAAGACTTAGATGCGTTCCAACAAACGATCACCCATGATGAGTTCGTGCAGCTGCTCACTCAAATTTACGCTCCGGGCGTGAATCTCACGCCCTGGTTTGCGATCGAACCGACTCAGGTCCGGATTGCCGAAGGTGGTGGCGACTGGTTCAACCTCAAGTTTTCGAATGGCCTGCAAACCGCTGTTGTCCCACGCTATTGGCGTATCGCTGAAGGATCGTCTTCTGATCCAGAGCATCCGCTTTCCGGATTCAAAATTGCGCTCGATCCGGGACACTTGGGCGGGGCCTGGGCGAAAATGGAAGAGCGATGGTTTCAGATCGACGGATCCGAAGCGGTCACCGAGGGAGACATGACTTTACGCGTCGCCCAATTAATCGGACCAAAGCTTGCGGCCCTTGGCGCGGAGGTGGTTTGGGTCCGCTCCCACCCTGGTCCAGTAACGACCCGCACACCCGAAACGTTGCGAAGTCTGGCCTTTCTGACCTTGGTCGCACGCGGAACGCGTCCGATTTCCCAGAATTACACCGGCCCATTCGATCCCTGGCGGGAACATTCGATCCAATGGGAAGCGGAAAAACTGTTTTATCGAGTGGCAGAGATCCATGACCGGGCCCTTGCCGTTAACACGGTTGTACGACCAGATCTTACACTCTGCCTGCATTTCAATGCAGAGCCTTGGGGCAACCCAACGCATCCAACCTTAGTTGATGTCAATCATCTACATTTCATTATCAATGGCGGGTATAGCGCCGGAGAATTAGCCTATGACGATGTCCGTTTCGCTATGCTGATCAAGCTGTTGAATCGGAGCTTCACCGAAGAAAAAGGCATCGCCGAAAGTCTTGCGGCGTATATGGCTCCGATCACTTGGCTGCCACCGTTTCACTATCATACCAACACCGCCTACCCAGTCGGCAAGACCGGTTATGTTTGGACGCGCAACCTCTTGGCCAACCGGCTTTACCAATGCCCGGTCGCGTACATCGAATGTTACGTCATGAATAGCCACGAATTCTTTAATCGCTTTCAGGCTGGCGAATACGAAGGGCTACGCGCCTTCAATGGCGTTATGCGCAAGAACATTTATGAAGAGTATGCGAACGGTGTAGTGGAAGGGATCGAAGCGTATTTTAAGCGCCGGGAAGGAAGAACGGGGATTGGTAATCAGTGATTGGTGGCATGCTCGTACCGGATAGGACCTATAAGTCCCATATGACCTATGGGTCTTATGCGACATTTTTCACCCCCCGACTTTCTTACCCTCACTCATCGCCTCACACCATTCTTCCTTCACAGTGCTACCAGCATTTCACGGCGTTGACGGCGTTCCGAAAGCGATCTACTCTGCCATTCTTTTCGACGGGCTGTGGCTCAGCTTGGCTAGAGCGCCACGTTCGGGACGTGGAGGCCGTGGGTTCGAATCCCACCAGCCCGATTGATTCTTTTAAGGCGAACTCGAAAAAACTCTTCCGTAGCCATATCTTGAATCGTATGGCACTGGATGGAAGAGACCAAGACCGGTTCGGACGAAATGTGCTGGGTACGGAATTGGAGTGTTGCTGCACCGATCCGGTGACCGGCTATTTTCGGGACGGTTATTGCCGAACCGATGCGACCGATTCTGGTCATCATTTTGTTTGCGCCGAGATGACTGCGGAGTTCCTCAGATTTTCGGTGAGTTGCGGAAACGATCTGGTTACACCGCAACCGGAGTATGATTTTCCCGGGCTTAACCCTGGAGATCGCTGGTGCCTGTGCGTCGAGCGTTGGGTTGAAGCCCTCGAGGCCGGTTGTGCGCCTCCGGTCTTTCTGGAAGCAACTTATGCTGGCGCGCTCGAGTACGTGAGCCGGTCGGAGCTCGAGGCACACGCTAAGCCATTTTGAGTCGCTTCAGCCCTTCAGCTCCTTGATATACGCATCGTAGATCTCGCGGCTGAAACAGGCGAAAATGACCTTTTCAGGCAGCGAATTCTGCTCGAGATATGCCCTGGTTTCGCGAACTGCAATCTGCACAGCTTGATCAAATGGATAGCCGTAAATGCCGCAACTGATCGCTGGAAAAGCGATGGTCTTTATTGCGTGGGACGTGGCCAGGACCAATGAATTCCGGTAACAATTGGCCAGGAGTTCTGGTTCATTTCGAGAGCCGCCGTGCCATACTGGTCCGACTGTGTGGATGACAAATTTAGCCGGTAAGTTGTATCCCCTGGTGACCTTCGCTTGACCGGTCGGACATCCCGCGAGCGCTCTGCATTCTTCCAGCAGCTTCGGCCCTGCCGCCCGATGAATCGCGCCGTCAACACCGCCGCCACCTAGCAACGATTCATTGGCTGCGTTCACGATCGCATCAATCGCGAGCTTAGTAATATCTGTTTCAAGAACTTCGATTTCGTTCACCGAGCAATTTCACATGTGAGCTCACGAGACGCGAGAGCGTCAAAAGCGCCTGACCATAGTGGCCTGATGACGCCTTGCAACGGTCATGAGCCTGATCTTCGTGGCAAACGCTTCACGTCGCCTCAAAATTCGCAACCGTTCCCTTGTTCGGGTTTCGCAGCTGGAAAGCGGGCTATGGCTTATCGAAGCGAAAGATACGATACCGCATGGCCCCGAACTGGTAAGCCAGCCAAATTCGCAGCATCGTGAACGCGAAAACGCGGTTCCTGATGTTCCGGTCGAAGAGAAAAGTGCGGTAACGATTGTCTTGAAAGATCCGCTCGATGGACCGGCGAATAGCGATCGACCAGGTTCGCTTAACCCGATCAGTCAGATCTTGCGAACCAATAGCTCGGAATCCAGCTTCCGTGACGGCATCAATATATTCCTGGGCCGTAGCAAGATTCGGGATGCGGCCACCAGCGCAGATCGGCTTCATAAGGAATTCCGCCTGCCACTCCGAAACGTGGTCGGCCGAGAGCCAAGCGCAAAGGACGAAACGACCGCCACGCCGCAGCACGTGATAGGCTCGTTTGGCAAACTCCACCTTGTCGGGCATGTGTTCGCCGCTTTCAATCGCGATGGCTAGGTCGAAGTTATTCGGCGCGAACTCGTGACAATACCAATTCCCCAAAACATATCTTAGTTCCGGACCCGACCCAGTGCGCTGCGCGAAAGCGTATTGAACAGGCGACATAGTAATTGCGGTAACCGTAGCACCGTAGTTTTCCGCTAATAGACGCGCGGACGCGCCGTAACCGCAACCTATATCAATCACCCGTTCTCCTCTACGCAGATTGCCTTTTTCCGCGACCAATTGGACCATCTTCTCGACCGCTTCCTCCGAAGTCTCATTGCCCTCGAGCCAAAGGCCGTGGTGGACGTGCTCACCCCAAATATCGCGATAAAAAGGATCTAGTTCATCGTAATGATCGGCAATGGCCGCATCGCTGACCGGCTGTTGCGGGAGAATCATTCTCGAAGTTCGTGAAGTGGCGGTTCAATCATATTCGGTTGGAATCGATCGTCGAGAAAAAGGCTCTTCTGAGAAGATACTCTGCGCGCCACCGGATTATTCCTTAGCTCGCCGTCATTGCCCAGATCGACCTTTGACTGGTCCGCCGAGGAGAGCCCGTGCGCTCAAACGACGCAAGTGACTCTGAGTAATCTGCGAAATCTACGGATTACCCTATTATCCTTCTGATCTAGTGGCGCAGGTGCATGATGAATGAGTGTGTCTTTTCTGCGGACCGAAAGTATCGCTATCTGCTAATCCACCGCTGGGAACCGCACCTACCGGAACGGCCCTGCATGTGGATCGCCTTGAATCCATCGATCGCCGATGAGTCTAGACTCGATCAAACGCTTACCCGAATTAGATCCTTTAGTCGTGCTGCCGGCTTCAACACTTTTTACATGACGAATCTGTTTGCGTTAGTGTCGACAGATTGGAGGGAGTTGAAGCCCCATCCTGATCCGATCGGATCGGACAATGACGAGCATATACGGCGAATCGCTGCCCGGATTCCAACCATCTTCATCGCCTGGGGAGTTCACGGTCACTATCGAAACCGGGATCAGGAGCTCATTCGATTGCTAGCCCGGCAGGATCGGAGAAGCCTCCTTTGTTTCGGCACGACCAGAGATGGCTCGCCACGCCATCCACTCCATCTGGCCGCGAAATTGAAACCGGTCATTTACCGGTGCTGACTGGAACCGGCAACCAGCGCCGTCCCCAGGTCCCGAGAGTTGCATAGAAGTGGTCGGTAAGAGACCGCCGCAAAATTTGCGGACCATGCCGGTCCCACCCAGTCACCGCGTCACAACCATCTGAGCAGGTTTCGCCCGGCTAAAAAAAACGATTCGAAATGCGGAGAGACGGTTGCACGTAGGCAGCTCCTCAGCGAAAATTCAGTAGCGACATTTATCTTCCTTTTCAGAATCCCCGGCACAGCTGGGATCTGAAGGGAAAAACAATTTAACCCCGGAGACCCAATGAGCCAGAACCTAAATCTGCTCCGGCAAAATTATTGCCGGCCTGCCGTGATGGATGGCAAAAGAGGCCCTTTCCTCTTCGCTTTGGAGAAAGAGTGCGAGCAGGGGAAGGCCCTCCTTGCAAACGCACCAAAGACAGTACTCCATTTCCAAAAGTTCAATCCGCATGGTCTTCTTCAGACCTATCGGGACGCTGCAACCGGCGCCGAATTACCTGTCTTCGCAGTATTCGATCTCGAAGGCAGCCATCAACTCGCCTGCGAAATCACCACTGATTCGATTTCCGCAACGGCTGAGCGTCACAGCCTGCCGGCGTATATCCCTTTCAGGAAGACCCAAGATTTCGTCCGGAAGATTAACGAACGCAGAATGAGAGGCGAACGGATAGCAATCAGGATCTCAGCCGTGCTGGGAATCTTGTCGGTATTGGCGTTTCTCTTTTTCCACACAACGGTATTGACCGGTCTCGCGATACCCTTCGTCGTGGTCGGAGGATGGGCTCTTGGCGCGTTCCTCGCGTATCTGCCAAGTCAGTGGCTCCTCAACCGAATCTGTCCGTGGCAAAAATTGTCCATCAGCGCAGAATTCGACGGTATCCTTCCGAAAGCGACCCGAGAAAAAGCGCGCGCGGCCAAAGACCATTTCGATAACCTCTACCTGATAGTGGACCAGCATCATCGCTGGAAGAGCACGCTTCTACCGGATCCGACGCCTCGCGCCTTAGATCCGCTTCTGATCGGTGAACTCAAACAGGGTCATCGACGTCAATTTTTCTTGCTCGACCAATTCGATTTGACTGAAGCAGAGCAATACCTCGCCGACGAATTTGCGATTAAGCAGGAGGAAACTTTTACTCCGTCTCTCGAGAACTGAGGCATGGGAAGCGCGAGCGCGCAGACAAGAGTATAGCCCGACTACGCACGAAGCTACGTCGCGACCGCACGGGCATTATATCGCGCTGCTCTAGATTCGGGCGCGCTGTGACTTGCGAAGGCGGCTCGGGCTCCTGGGCCCCAGGAGAACGTCCTGATAGTGTCCAGCGCGGAGAAACGCGACGGACGCTAACCGTATGATTTCCGCACCGATATCGGCCCATTGACACCAGACTGGGCGTCTTGGAGGCACACGCCTCGCTCCGGCTTGGGCGGCTCTCCAATCACCGCGCCTTCAACGCTCGACCGCGATGAGGGATGGTTTCCAGGCCTGGCAGCCCGGGTGTCTGTTGGCCTTTAGCGGGAAGCGGTTACAGGACTCAGCCCAGGCTTTAGCCTGGGTAGACTCCCGTTAGACCAGAAAGCCCTGTAAGGGCGGAGGAATTGTTGGGCTCCTCACTGCTCCAAAACGTGCCATTCGTCGAAGCTCATGCAATGGCGGTTGAAGAACGCTCGGTATTCATCTTGGGACGTGCCTCGTTTGTGGTACTCCGCTTGAGTGGACACATATTGAACTACGGACTTTCTGCGACATGAAACGTTCCTCCGCCCCTACAGGGCTTCCCGTCTAATGGGGAATCCACCCAGGCTAAAGCCTGGGCTAGATTCTTTAACCGCTTCGCCTTAAATCGACAGGCTCCTACGCTTGAATCTACTTTGCGCTTCGCGGCTCCTAAAGTCCTTGGCCTCGAAGCCACTTTGCCCACTCGTTTTGCTCATCCTCCTGCCATACTGTTGTCAGCAGGCTGGCCTAGTCTCATGCCGGTTGCGGGTTGCAGGTTATAAGTTTCGGCCAAGGCACTACTACTTGGCGCCCGCAATCCGCAACTTGTAACGCCTAAGCATCCTGCACTAGATTCCGCGTCTTATGTCGAAAATCGTCGCTTCAGATCCCCGTGCGATCGTCATTCGCGGCGCACGCCAGAACAATCTGAAGGGCATCGATTTGGACTTGGAACTAAATAAGCTGCACGTCGTCACCGGGCCAAGCGGCAGCGGAAAATCGAGTCTGGCGTTCGACACGATTTACGCTGAGGGACAGCGCCGCTACGTCGAGACGTTCAGTCCCTATACCAGGCAATTTCTCGAGCGGATGGATAAGCCACAGGTCGATGAGATCCGGGGTATCCCGCCCGCAATCGCGATCGAGCAGGCCAACCGCGTTCGTACGACACGCTCGACGGTCGGAACGATGACCGAAATTAATGATTATTTGAAGTTATTCATGCCGCGGCTCGCGCGTGCATTCTGTCCGGAATGCCACCGCGCGATTGTCTGTGAGTCTGCTCAAAGCATCGCCGAAAAGACGATCGAACTCCTTCACGGAAAGCGTGCACTGGTTTGCTTCGGTGTACCGGCCCCTCCCGGCACCGTACCGGAAGATTTCTTTCGGTTCCTTCACTCCCAAGGCTTTCTGCGGGTTTGGTTGAACCAAGAAACGGTTCGGACCGACGCGCCTGCGACCATCGACCGACTACCCGCTCTAGTTACGGTCATTCAAGACCGGCTGACGATAGATGCGGGTTCGTTGTCGCGTCTGACCGAGGCGATTGAACAGGCTCTCCGCTATGGCAAAGAACAGCTGACGATCGTCGAGGCGGATTTGGGTGTTGATCATAAGTATTCGACCGGTTGGCATTGTCCGTATTGTGACGTTGATATACGCCCTCCCTCCCCTGGCCTGTTTTCATTTAATAACCCGGTGGGCGCCTGTCCGGATTGTCGCGGCTTTGGTCGCACAATTGGGATCGATATCAACCGGGCCATACCAGACCGCCATTTGAGTTTGGCGGGCGGTGCGATCAAGCCTTTCCAGACCGCCCAGATGCAGGAGTGCCAGCGCGATCTTATTCGGAACGCTCTGCAACACGAGGTCGACATCCATATGCCGTTCCAGGATCTGGGTGAAGCCGATCAAAAATGGGTGATCGAGGGAGAGATCAGCCCAAATAAATCGGCCGAGGAAGTATGGGAAAACGGTGGCTGGTATGGCCTTCGCGGATTCTTCGATTGGATGGAATCGAGATCCTACAAGATGCACGTGCGCGTGTTTCTCAGTCGTTATCGCACATATACGTTGTGTCGGGCCTGCAATGGAACTCGGTTCAAACCGGAAACCCTCAACTTCCGAATTTTAACACGAGGCGAGCAATTTACTCTGCCGCAACTCCAGCAATTGCCGTTGGACGAATTGATCAACAAACTGGTGGGCGTGGCTGTCGCAGCTGGAGACAGCACCACCGAACTGCTACGCACACAGATCGTCGCGCGGCTGCAATACCTGGTCGATGTCGGGCTCGGTTACCTGACGCTGGATCGACCGACTCGCTCACTGTCGGGCGGTGAGCTACAACGAGTGAACCTGACCACGTGCTTGGGCGCGTCATTGGTAAGCACTCTGTTCGTACTCGATGAACCCAGTGTCGGACTTCATCCCCGGGACATCGATCGGCTGGTAGCCGTACTTCACGGGCTGCGTGACAAGGGCAACACGCTGTTGGTCGTAGAGCATGAGGAAGCCGTGATTCGCGCGGCCGATTCTTTGATCGAGATTGGACCGGGCCGGGGCGAACACGGCGGCCAATTGGTATTTCAAGGGCCACTTGAGCATATCGAGAAGGCGTTGCCTGACTCTTTGACCGCAGCCTATCTCACCGGAAGAAAAAAGATCGCCACCCCGCAGAACCGGCGACGACCTAAACAGTTCATCGAAGTGGTCGGTGCAGCCGAGCATAATCTGCAAAACTTAACGGTTCGGTTTCCGTTGAGCGTGTTTTGTTGCGTAACCGGAGTTTCCGGCTCCGGGAAGAGCACCCTGGTCCAGCAAGTGTTGTATCAAAATTTGTTGACCTTGAAAGGCCGATCCGGCGACGAAGCGCCCGGACTCTGCGCGCGCCTGATCGGCGGACATCTGATTGACGATGTCATTCTGGTCGATCAGTCGCCCTTGGCACGCACACCGCGTTCGACTCCGGCAGTATACGTCGGAGTCTTTGATCAGATTCGCGAGCTCTTTGCTTCCCAGCCGAGTGCCAAGGCGACCGGACTGACCGCAGGCGCATTTTCTTTTAACTCCGGAGCCGGTCGCTGCGAACGATGCGGGGGACTCGGCTTTGAAAAAGTAGAAATGCAGTTTCTCAGCGACCAATTCATCCGATGCGCTGACTGCGAGGGCAAGCGTTACCAAGCGCACGTGCTCGAGATAAAGGTCGGCGGCAAATCGATCCATGATTTCCTCGAGATGACGGTAACCGAGGCAATTACTTTTCTGACGGCAAGAAGGGATGCTCCGGCGAAGGTGCTGCCGCCGCTCTCTCTGCTAAGTGAGGTTGGCCTCGGATACCTTCGGTTGGGCCAGCCGGTGAATGTTCTCTCCGGCGGCGAGTCGCAGCGACTAAAGCTGGTCGGACATTTGACCGAGAACAGTCGTGCCGATCGGCGGGCACTTTTGATTTTTGACGAGCCTACCTCGGGATTACACTTCGATGACATTCCACCGCTTCTGGCCGTGTTCAATCAGTTGGTTGACCGCGGTAACAGTATACTGGTGATCGAACACAATCTGGAGGTAATCCAGGCCGCTGACTATGTAATCGATCTAGGACCCGAGGCTGGAGTAAACGGAGGCCGGCTGGTGGCGGAGGGCACACCGGAACAGGTCGTAAAAGTTTCCGGCTCGCACACTGGAGCGTTTTTGGGTGAGCGATTAGCGGAGGGGAGGCGGCCTGCATTAACCAGTCGGGCGGCCGAACAGCGAGCGATCATCACGCCGCCCGGCATATCAGTCGTCGGTGCTCGACATCATAACCTTAAGAATCTGTCAATCGAGTTGCCCCGCGAGCAAATGATTGTCATCACCGGGCTTAGCGGTTCCGGAAAATCGAGCCTCGCATTTGACATTCTCTTCGCCGAGGGACAGCGCCGGTTTCTCGATAGTATGTCGACCTATGCTCGGCAATTTGTTGAGCAAATGGAGCGCCCGGACGTCGACCACGTCGAAGGACTGCCTCCGAGCGTGGCAATAGAACAGCGTTTGACCTCCGGGGGCGGCAAATCAACGGTGGCTACGGTTACTGAGGTTTACCACTTTTTGCGCCTCTTATTCGCCAAGCTTGGCACCCAATATTGTCCGACATGCAATGTGGCCGTTACGAAACAGAGCCAATCGGCCATCGCCCGGCAGGTGAGGGAGCATTTGGCACAGGGTCCGGTTTCCCTATTGGCGCCGGTCGTCAAGGCAAGAAAAGGATTTCATAAGGAGGTTGCAGCCTGGGCAACGCGAGAAGGATACGCTCATCTGGTCGTCGACCAACAGCGCTACGCGGTCGCGGATTTTCCGAAGCTGGAGAGATTCCGCGAACATTCTATCGAAGTCGTAATTGGCGACTTGCGCAAAGCGGACGCGCCGCGAGTCGCTGAATTGGTGAAGGACGCTTTGCGCGTAGGAAACGGCTCTGCTTTCCTGACCACGAGGAAAGGTGGGCGCACTGTTTTGAGCAGCGAAATGACCTGTCCTTCGTGCGGTCGGGCCTTTGAAGAACTTGATCCGCGACTTTTCTCATTTAATTCACCACACGGATGGTGCGATCATTGTCGCGGCTTCGGTTACATCTTGCCGTTTTCCGACGAAGATTCGAGAGCCGAATCAGTCTTGGAAGCGGAGCTTAACGCGGAACGGCGCAGCGATTGGGTAGAAGAAGCCGAAAAGCAGCCGTGTCCCACCTGCCGGGGATCACGCTTAAACGAAGTCGCGCGTGCTGTGCGAGTCCGAGGTCAGACCTTGGAGGAGCTAGCCAGTTACTCGGTGAAGCAAGCGCTGGATAAGCTCACCCGGTTTAAGTTTTCCGGCCCCGAGAAAGCGATTGCCGATACGATTTTGTCCGAGATCAAGCAGCGGCTCAGCTTTATGCAACGGGTCGGGCTCGAATACCTGGCGCTTAGTCGAGCCGCGAATACGCTAAGCGGCGGCGAATCCCAGCGCATCCGGTTGGCGGCTCAGCTCGGGTCCAATCTCCGCGGTGTTCTCTACGTCTTAGACGAACCGACGATCGGTTTACACCCCAGGGATAACGTTCGACTGCTGGAGACGCTCGATGCGCTCAAATTGAAGGGAAACACTCTGGTCGTGGTCGAACATGACGAGGATACCATGCGTCGGGCGGATCTTATCGTCGACCTCGGGCCAGGAGCTGGACGCCATGGCGGGAACGTCATTGCTCGCGGTCCGATCGAGGAACTGCAACTCCATGGAAATTCGGTAACCGGACGATACCTTCGCAGTCCGATGCCGCATCCTTCCCGGGCGCGTCGACCGGTCGCCCATGTTCCCTGGATCGAGATCAAAGGAGCCCGGGCAAACAATCTGAAGGAAATAGACGTCTCATTTCCAATCGGGCGTCTCACCGCCATCACCGGGGTATCGGGATCAGGAAAGAGCACGCTCATGAGATCGGTCTTATTGCCGGCCGTTCAGCAATCGTGGGCGCGAAAACGCTCCAACGGATCAGGAGACTGGAAAAAGATTAGCGGTACCGAGTTCCTATCCGCAGTCTACGAAGTGGATCAGTCACCAATCGGTAAAACTTCCCGCTCGATTCCGGCAACCTATGTAAAGATATTTGACGAAATTCGGAAGCAATTCGCTCAATTACCCGAATCGCGCATCCGCGGTTATGATCCGAGTCGCTTTTCGTTTAACACCGAAGGAGGCCGATGCGAGGTCTGTGCCGGCCAGGGACTTGTGAAACTGGAAATGAATTTCCTGCCTTCGAGTTATGTCTTGTGCGATAGCTGCCGCGGTAAACGATTCAACGCTCAGACTCTCAGTGTTGAATTCAACGGTCGCAGCATCGGCGATATTCTCGAGATGACGATCGAGGAAGCGGCGGAGTTCTTCCGCGCGCAACCACGGATTCACCAATCTCTTCAGCTCCTCGTTGAGACCGGGCTTGGCTATCTCCAACTCGGACAGCCCAGCCCTACTTTGAGTGGCGGCGAAGCGCAAAGATTGAAGCTGGTGAGTGAGCTCAGCGCTGGTTTGGCGAGAGATCGGTACGAACGGATTCGAAAGAACCGGGATCCGAAATCGACCCTTTATTTGCTGGAAGAACCGACCATTGGCCTGCACATGGCAGACGTTCAATTATTATTGGAGGTGCTACACCGATTGGTGGACGAAGGAAATTCGGTAGTGGTGATCGAACACAACCTGGATGTGATCGCTGAAGCCGACTACATCGTGGATATTGGTCCCGAAGCCGGAGCGGAGGGCGGCTCGGTGGTGGCGACCGGTACCCCTGAAGAGGTGTCCGTGAGCCGGGTCAGCCGGACGGCACCTTTTTTAGCCCGGGTACTAGGTATCAAAAATGGGCGAAACCGGTCGGCAGCCTAGTTCCGAAACATTGGCTAATTCTGCTCACCGTATCTAATATTCTTACGGAGTTGCGGACTCAGTTGTGTCATAGATAGCCAGCTCTCTTAAACTTTTAGCTCGCGCTCGGATAAATTGCTCTTTTGATAAATATGTCGCAGGAAGGTTTGCCCCGTAGCGTTCTCTACGCGATCTCCGCTCGCATCGGCGGGATCGGTCTGGATTTAGTCGCAGTTGAGACCATTCGAGGCATTCAGCCTTATCTCGGTAAGGCGATATCCTTCGGCGTCCAAGCCCGGGATGTCGATCGACAAAAAATGAAAACGCTCCGTTTTCACCCGATCCGAATCTTGTCGAATCTGGAAAGTAAGTATTATTACGCGGCCAAAAAGCGCGCGACCGATCGCGTGTCCGCACAGTTTCTCCGGACGGGTCGCTTCGATCTTTTTCACGCTTGGTCAGGTTCCGCGTTGAGCAGTCTTCGGGTGGCGAAAGCGTCGGGCATTCCTTCGCTGCTGGAAATTCCCACTTGGCACCGCCAGAAAGGGAAAGCGCTTCCGGCAAAGACAGAACAAGAAATCGCGATGGAGAATGCTCCGATTCCGCAGCGCTGGCTCAATAGTCTGCTGATCAGCCGGCAAGAGTCGTTGGAGGAGTACGAACTTGCGGACCTGATCCTGGTCGAGTCGGAGAAAGCGGCGGACACCTTTAGAGTACTCGGTTTTCCAAACGAGAAGCTTTACAGCATGCCCCAAGGGGTAGACGTAAACCGATTCCAACCAGGGCCGCCACCTCCACTTTTTCGCGCGGTCTTTGTTGGCGCCCTGATTAAGCGGAAAGGGGTTCATACGCTGGTCGACGCGTGGAAACAGCTGAAATTGCCAAACGCAGAACTCTGGCTCGCTGGACATCCTCATGATGAAATAAAACCGTATCTCAAAGACCTTCCATGTAACGTAAAGGTGCTGGGGTTCGCTAAGGACGTAGAAAATGTGTATCGGGCGGGCTCCGTTCACGTCTTTCCCTCTTCCCTTGAGGGGAGTGCGAAGACAACTTATGAAGCAGCGGCTTGCGGTTTAGCGCAGATCACAACGCGGGAAGCCGGAGACGTGGTTGTGGATGGTCTCAACGGATTAATCATCCCGCCCAACGATGTGGGCGCGCTAGCCCGCGCGATTCGACAATTGTACGATCGGCCCGATTTGGTTCGCAGTTATGGCACCGCTGGACGTGCCCGAGTGGTCCAGCAGTTCACTTGGGACCATTTCCGAGAACGAGTGCTCAACGCCTATCGATTGGTAATGACTCGATTGTCACCATCACACCGGGAAAGAGCTCAAGCCGGCGGCTCATCGCTCGCAGCGAACCGGCTGCTTTTTCCTTGAGAACACAAGGGAGCTAGGTGATGAATTCGTCCGCATCGGGTATGGGCCTATGAATTTGAGTCGTAAACTGCAAAAGCTTACTTCGGGCGAGGCTTGGGCGAGTGGTGTAGATCGATTCTATCGTTGGCAGCGCCCTCTCCGGATCGAAGACCTCATGCGAGACATCGACCAGGACAAACTCGATGCACTCTGCCACAAATACCACGTACCGGGCGAGGTCAAAGCTTGGCCGAAGTACACAAACGTCGAGCATTGGATCGAAAATGCAGTCCAGCATATACGTTCGCTTCGCCTCGACCGAGATCCGAAATTGAAGATTCTCGATATCGGCAGTGGAGCCGGCTATTTTCTTTTCGTCCTCAAGCAGCTGGGACACGAAGTCTTTGGACTCGACCTCGCCGAGCCGCCGTTCTACGGCGAAATGTTTGAGCTGCTCGGCCTGGGGCGTGTCGTCTGGCGGATCGAACCGTTCAAACCGCTGCCAAACCTCTCCCGTAAATTCGATCTGGTCACTGCCTTTGCCATCTGCTTTAACGGACACGGCACCGAAACGGTTTGGGGTCCGAAAGAGTGGGAGTTTTTCCTGGACGACCTCAACCAGCGCTATTTGACCGCGCGCGGCCGGGTTATCCTTGCGCTCAATCCGGAGCCATATGGGCGCTACACTCCCGAGCTCCAAGATTTCTTCCTCGGCCGAGGCGCAGAAATCGAGCGAAACCGCGTCTGGTTGAGGAAACCGTAGGGGGCGGCGACCTGTCCGACGACGGGTACGGTGATAATCAAACTGCCGCTTTGCCTGGATCCGCGGAATCAGAAGCCGCATTGGATAGAAATACCGAGGGGCTGACTCCCACTTCCCTTCCGGACGGAAATCCCGCGCCAGTTAGAATATCGATGCGGGCCTCGTCGGACAGGGTCTGCTAAAAACGCGACTCGTCGGCGATAGTTCTCACGGTTTTCCACACCAGCTCGAAACGCAGGCTTTCCATCGTACCATCTGCACTCGACACAACTCGTACATGGTTGCCTAGAGGTCTCCAAATCATCGGATCGGTTGGACCAAAGAGAGCTACGGTCGGGATGCCCAGGGCAGCGGCGAGATGGGTGACACCAGTATCGTGTCCAACGAACAGGGCAGCGGCAGCCAGTTCCTCGGCCAGTTCTAAAATTGGTAGATTGGATCGAATCCTCAGTTTCGAGCTTCGATAGGTTCGGAGAAACTCAGCGGTGGGTGCCTCATCCGCCTCCCCAGCTACCAGCAACAATTCATCCAGCTGTTCCTCCAATTGAGCGGCCAACGCACACCAACTACGAATCGGCCAATTCTTTGCCGGCGAGCCGCTACCGACATGCAGAACGGCTCGCGGTCGCGGAAGGCGTTGAGGCTTTAAAAATAGGCGCGGTATCGGATCCGCCATTACCAGGCCAAGGTCCGCCAGCGGTTGAGCGAGTTGGACCGGCGCAGGCACTCGTTTTTGGTTGAGTTGATACGGTCCGGAAATGAATCGGCATCCACAACTCTTTATCTTGGCGGCTATGGTTTGCTCTGGATCAGACAAATAGCTGATGACGCAATCCACGTTGCGCAGTTTCTCGCGCAATGCCTCATCTATGCGAGCGCCGTGTGCAAAGAGGGATAAGAATGCTGCCGAGTTGAGATCGTATACGGAATGCGCCCCTCCATATCGCGCAAGCAAGGCCGCCGGAAACGGCGCCGCCAATTCGACAAACGCCGCGGAATCTCTTTCCCACAAGGTTCGTAAGACCGGCAGCGTTACCAGAACATCGCCTAACGCCCCTCCGCGAAAAACAAGAGATCGCAAGGCTGGTTGCTAGTAACCAGGGCCAGCCGCACCAGGGCCACCGATTCCCGGCATCGACCCAAGTGCTCCGCCATTTTCCCACTGCTCGGGTCTATTCCACGGGATGGTGCTTTGTTCCTGGCCGAATTGCGGCTTTTGGGTCGAATGATCGGTACTGGCTTGGTCATCGGTTTGGCAACCTGCCAGCGGCAGAAGTCCAAATAAAATAAACAAATAACCTTTCATCGCTTTGTAAACACAACCGGATCACCTACTGATACACGCGCAAAATTCTCGGGTCCATTGGATAAAAATTCCGCTGTGCAGCTATTCTTATCAACCGAGACTACTCTGAGCTCGCTGATCGTTTCACCGTTCTTCTCGACCTTGAGGTGAGACTTGGTTGTTACGCCGAGATCGCTACCCAGGCTCACAGTCAACGCCTGGGCCTCACGATTCATGGAGAGAATCGTACCGTGCAAGATTGGGGGAGTTTTATTCTTGTCCTTTTCGGCCGCCGCGACGCGCAGCTGATTCAGCTCGCTCTCTACGTTGATCAAGCGGTTGGCGAGCAGTTGACGGTCATCCTCTGCCCGTTTCTTCTGGTCCAGGTTGTGGTTTGCATCCGCCAAAGCGGTGGTAAGTCCTTTTATTTCATTCTCTCGTTGGTTCAGCTGCTCGGTGAGTTGATCCATCTTGGCTTTCGCGGCACTGATCTCCGAGGTCCAGGTATCACGCTCTTGTTGGGCCAAGCGCTCCTGTTCCACGATTTTATCTTCTGCTTGCTCTACCCTTTGTTGAAGGTCCTCTTCTGCTTGCAGCAACTTTTGTTGTAAGTCGTCGGCAAGAGTCTGCAGCTTATTGGAGCGGTCTTTTTCCGCCATGACATCGCCAGCGAGTTTGGTCATTTTCTCCCGATTAAAAAAACCTAGACCGGCTGCGCCGACGGCGCAGGTCATTGCAACAATTAACAAAAAACGGACCATTATCGGAAGGATAGGCGCCGCCAAACGCGGCGTCGAAAAGCGAAGTTGGCTCATTAACGGCCGATGCATGGGAAAATCAAGTGGCAGAAAAATGCGGGTTGCGAATTGCGGACTGCGAAATTGGTCGCTCGCACACCGGGCGCAAGAATCTTACTGTGGTGGTTCGGCGCCCGATCCGATTCCGCCATCTGCAATTTCTTTCAGTTTGCCTCATCCTCCGGTTTGGTCGAGAGGTACAGTTCCGTCAGGGGCTATGGATCGCAGACTTATAAACCCCGCCAGGGCAGGAATGCAGCAACGGTAGTATGCTTTGCGTTGCCGTAGTTCTCTGACGGCTCTCTAAAAATTATGAGGTACGGGTTGGCCGGCCCGACAAGCAACTGCTCCTACCAGGCGTAAACGCCCGGTTTGCCGTCTCGGTCGAGAAACTGACCATTCAATTCCAGGCCCACGGTCCGGATCGCATGAACCAGGGAATGCGCGGATTCTTTCGGTGATAGCGTTGCGTCCAAGCCACCCATATCGGTCCGAACCCAGCCCGGCGAAATCGCCACAGTGACGATCCCTTCGGATATGAGTTCGAGAGCGATCGAGCGTGTCAGCATATTCAAGGCTGCTTTGGATGTTGCGTAGGCATAGTAACTCGCGTCGTCCCGGGCCGAGATCGATCCCAAGCCGGAAGAAACGTTCAGGATGCGAGGTCGATTGCTTCCACGGAGCACGGGGAGAAAAGCCCGGATCACACGAGCACAGCCAATCACGTTAGTCTCAAAGGCAGATCGAAGATGGGTCAGTGGCAGATCGGTAATCGATTCGTCGCCTTTCTCCGGCATTAAGCCCGCATTGTTTACGATCACGTCCAGTCGGTTCCCCATTTTTCGGACGCTCGCGACGGCGGCCGAGGTAAGCTCATCCGAATTCACGTCCAGCAAGACGACGTCAATCAAGCGAGTTTGGGAAGCCAGTCGTTGTAAATCCGCTGCTGCTTCCGGGCATCGGCAGCCGGCTATGACCGCGTAGCCGTCTCGCGAAAGCGCTTCGGCCAATGCAAGCCCAATCCCTCGATTTGCTCCTGTAATCAGCACTGTTTCCATCGGTTCAAAGTTGAATTTTTCCGCTCGGTTCGCTTACCTAGGGATTCTGGACACCGACTTAACCATCCTTTCCGGCCTTCCTTCCCGGCGCGAGCCGCTTCGCAAACCAATCATCATAATCGGGCGCGCGGCGGAAGCCGACATTGTTTTGAACCATCCGGAAATATCGCGTCGTCATTGCCAACTCACGCTCGAAACTAGTTCCTGGGCGATAGAGGACCTCGGCAGCCAGCGCGGCACGATCGTGAATAGCGCGCGCATCTCCGGAAAAACCCAGCTTAAATTCGGAGATCAAATTATTCTGGGCCCGGTTACCTTGGGCTTTGGACAGAGCACCGCACCGGATCCAAATGCAAACGAGCCACTGGGGATTCCTGGAACCATCATCTTTCGCAAGCGCGTAGTTCAAAGTGTGCCGCTGTCAGACAGACTGGTTTTTGGACGCAGTCCGGACGTGGAGGTGCAGCTCAACGATCCGATCGTGTCCCGTCGCCACGCCGAAATCGAAGAGGGCTCGAATGGATTCCGCGTCGTCGATCTCCACAGCCGAGCCGGGTCGTTCGTGAACGGGCGCCGCTTTGATGAGCATCAGCTGGTGATTGGTGATCAGCTACAGCTAGGCCCGTTCTATTTCGTTTTCACCGGCAACGAACTGCAGCGAATCCAGCGAGTGTCGGCCGGCAAAATGATCGCCGTTAGCCTTAGCCGTAAGGCAGGATCCAGTCTGATTCTACAGGATGCCTCCTTGGTGGTGGAGCCGGGCCAGTTCATCGGAATCCTCGGACCAAGCGGCTCTGGAAAATCGACATTGCTCAATGCGCTGAGTGGATTGCGCCCGGCCGATACGGGTCGGGTATTGGTCGACGACGCTGACTTTTACTCCAATCTCAATCAGCTCAGACAGCTCTTCGGCTATGTTCCCCAGGATGACATCGTTCACGGAGAGCTAACCGTAAAGGAGGCGTTGACGTTCAGCGCGAGATTGCGTTTGCCGGCTGGGACTCCGCCACGCGAAATCGAGACGCTGGTGAAACAAATGATGACCAATCTGGGACTGGCAGAACGCGAGAACCTCCGGATCGCGCTCCTGTCGGGTGGACAACGCAAACGAGTAAGCGTCGGGGTCGAGCTGCTCCGGCGACCTCCGCTTATTTTTTTGGATGAGCCCACTTCCGGGCTGGATCCATTCGCCGAGTTCAAGCTGATGGAGCTGCTTCGCAGACTGGCAGACACCGGTTGCACCGTGATCTGCACCACGCACGTCATGGAAAACGTTTATCTGATGGACCAGATCGCAGTCATCAGTGCCGGCCGGGTCATCTTTCAGGGGCCACCCGAGAGTGCACGCGCTCGCTTCGGCGTGACCCGATTGAGTGGTTTGTATGACGCCTTGCAAACGATTGATCCAAAGCTTTTGCACAGTGTTCCCCCGCCCCCCCTACCGGAACCATTGGAAGCGGACGAAAAGAGAATCCCCGCTCCTAAGGGCAAGCAAGCGTTCGCCCTGCCGATTTTATTACAGCGGCAGTTCACCATCTTTCGCTCGGATCTAAAGAACCTCTTCATTGCCATCGGCCAGCCCTTAATCATCGGGATTCTCGTCAGTTGGGTCAGCTCCAATCCACCGTTGGCTCAGTTCTTCGCCTA
>DASTDH010000766.1:0-9768 GCA_035710445.1 Chthoniobacterales bacterium | reverse complement strand
CCAATTCCGCCTCGATCGAGCGCACGGCCGAGGCTGCGGAACAAGTTGAAAAGATCCTCGTCGAGATGCCGGGTGTTGAATACACCACGAGCGTGATCGGCTTCAGCCTGCTGAGTTTCGTGCGTACCAGCTACAACGGCTTCTTTTTCGTCACCTTGAAGCCTTGGGATGAGCGGACCACGCGGGCGGAACAATTTCAGGAAATCAAGGCCCGCTTAAATCAGAAATTGAGTACGCTGCCGGAGGGCGTGGTTTTCAGTTTCTCTCCGCCGGCGATCCCCGGAGTAGGAACATCCGGGGGATTCCAGTTCGTACTCGAAGACCGTGCTGGACGCGACGTGAAGTTCCTGGCGGACAACCTGGGCAAGTTCATCGCCGCGGCGCAAAAGCGGCCGGAGATCGGCTTGATTTCGACGACATTCCTCCCGAATGTGCCGCAAAGGTTTGTCGACGTTGATCGCGACAAGGCGCTCAAGCAGGGCGTCTCCGTGAGCGACGTCTACCGGACGATCCAGGCGTACATGGGTGGGCTGTTCATCAACTACTTCAACGATTTCGGTCGTCAATGGCAAGTTTATGTCGAGGCCGAGGCCGATTACCGATCGAACGCGGATAATCTCGGCCAGTTCTTCGTGCGCAACAGCCAGGGCGACATGGTTCCGTTGTCGGCGCTTGCGAAATTCACACCCCGCGAAGGCCCGGAATTCACCATGCGCTACAACGAATACCGCTCGGCCCAGATTAACGGCAGCGCGGCCCCAGGCTATAGCTCGGACCAGGCAACGGCCGTATTGGAAGAAGTCTTCAAGCAGACGATGCCCCACGAAATGGGCTTCGACTATATGGGCATGTCTTATCAGGAGCAGAAGGCCAGAGAAGGAATGCCGGCCTGGGTCATCTTCGCGTTCTCGCTGGTCTTCGTTTTCCTGATTCTGGCGGCCCTCTATGAGAGCTGGACGTTGCCGTTCAGCGTATTGTTGAGCACGCCCGTGGCGATATTCGGCGCCTTCGCCGTGCTCTGGTTGCGCCGCGTTTTGCTGTCGGCCTTTGAGCCAGCTTACATGGTCCAGATCGAAAGCGATGTCTACTCGCAGATCGGTCTTGTGATGCTTATCGGGCTTGCTGCCAAGAACGCGATCCTGATCGTGGAGTTCGCAAAGGACGAATACGAAAAAGGCAAGCCGCTGATGGACGCCGCTCTCGAAGGCGCGAAGCTCCGCCTGCGTCCGATCTTGATGACCTCGTTCGCATTCATTTTGGGATGCGTGCCGCTGTGGATCGCATCCGGGGCAGGCTCCGTTGCGCGCCAGGTGATGGGCACGACCGTGATCGGCGGAATGCTGGCCGCGAGCGCAATCGGCATTTTCTTCGTGCCGGCGATTTAATACCTCGTCGAAAGGTTTTCTTCCTCTGCAGGTGGGGTGCGGAATGCTGCGCCGATGCTTCCATCGGCGCAGCAAGGGGATTGAAAATGAAGCTTCAGGCGATCGCGATCTTGATTGCAACGGGCTTTCTGTCAAGTTGTACAGTCGGTCCGAATTACCATCGCCCGGCCGTGCAGACGCCGCAAGCGTTCCACGCTCCTGAACCTCTGCCCGACTCGCAAGCATCTTCCTTCGCGGATCTCAAGTGGTGGGAGGTCTTTCGAGACGAAGAGTTGCAAAGTCTCATCAGGAAGGCGCTCGAACAAAACTACGATCTACGGGATGCAGTCACTCGTGTCGAAGCGGCGCAGGCGAACCTCGGCATCACGCGCTCTGATCAGTTTCCACAGGTCGGTGCAAGCGGGGATGTCAACTTCACGCGGCTTTCGAGGAATGGCGCGTTTCCGCTTCCCCCCGCTCTCGTTCCTTCGCAGAACAGAAACTGGGGGCAGGCGCAGCTTAATCTGCTGTCGTTCGAGGTGGACCTATGGGGCCGTTTGCGCCGCGCAACCGAAGCGGCGCGGGCCAGCCTCTTAAGCGCGGAAGAAAATCGGAAGGCCGTCGTCACTACGCTGGTCAGTGATGTAGCGGCCCAATATTTCACGCTCCGCGAACTCGATGCTCAATTGGAGATTTCAAGGCAGACGCTCGCCACGCGGCAGGAAGCTTTAAAACTCACGACCTCGCGCCGCAATTACGGAATCTCAACGGATTTGGACTTAAAACAGGCAGAACAGCTCGTTGATACCGCCGACGTGACGATTTCAACTTTGCAGGAGCAGATCGAGCAGACGGAGAACCAGATCACATTCCTACTGGGCGAGAATCCGGCCGGCATTGCGCGCAAAGGCCGTTTCGATGAGGACGCTCTTCCGCCGGAAGTTCCGGCGGGGCTGCCCTCTGCTTTGTTGGAGAGGCGTCCTGATATCCGTGCCGCCGAGCAAAACCTGATTGCCGCCAACGCTGACATAGGGGTCGCCAAGGCCGCTTACTTCCCGCAATTGAGCTTGAGCGGGCTTATCGGCGGCCAGAGCACTCAATTGTCCAGCCTCTTCAACGGCCCGAATAGCGCTTGGAGCTTCGTTCCACAAGTCAGCCAGCCCATCTTTACCGCCGGCCGCCTCCGCTCGAATGTGAGGTTGGCGGAAGCCCAGCGGGACAGTTCGGTCGTGCAATACCAGAAGGCGATTCAGACTGCTTTCACCGAAGTTTCCAACGCCTTGATCGCTCATCAACGAGTGCGGGAAGCCAGGATAAAGCAGGAGGCGCTCGTTGCTGTCCTTGAGGAGCGGAAAAGGTTGGCCTACATGCGATACCAGGGGGGCGTCGACACCCAGCTCAACGCCCTGGATGCCGATAGGGATCTGCTTCAAGCCCAGCTGGACCTCCGGCAGACCAAGTTGAACGAGTTGCTCAGCGTGGTTCAACTCTACAAGGCACTCGGGGGCGGCTGGCAGACGTGATCATCGTTGAGCAGGTGCAGCCGTCGCGGAATCGTGGCTGTCTCCCCGAACTCCCCTACGACGAGTACGCCTGTCGCGATATCAAGGCGGCTATGTGCGCCGCGTTGCGAGGGCCTCGGTCCTGAGCGACGGGCGACGCATTCGGTATGGTTCCATGGAGGCATCCCAATGGGGAGTGGACTTATGCAGTGTGATCTGAAGGACATCCTTCCAGGAAATTCGTCACCCGACCCCGGGCGAGTCCCGAGCTCGATTCTCATCAGCTCCAGCCCCGGTCTGCAGTCCGTCTGGCGCGCACTCCAAATGGTGGCGCGTACCGATGCTTCGGTCCTGATTCAAGGTGAAACCGGCACCGGAAAAGAGCTCGTCGCCAGAGCCGTCCACGACGAGGGCCTTCGGAAGCACCGCCCTTATGTCAAACTGAACTGCTCCGCGCTACCGGCCGGACTGGTGGAAAGCGAACTGTTCGGCCACGAGCGCGGAGCCTTCACCGGCGCGGTGAGCCGAACCGACGGGCGGTTCCAGCAGGCCCATGGGGGGACGTTATTTCTCGATGAAATTGGCGAGCTCCCGCTGGAATTACAGCCGAAGCTATTGCGAATTCTGCAGGAACAGGAATACGAGCGCCTTGGTGGCGGACGCACCACCCGCGTTAACGTTCGTGTCATCGCCGCCACCAATGCGGACCTACATCAAATGGTCTTGGAACGCCGGTTCCGCGCGGATCTCTTCTACCGGTTGAATGTATACTCCATCCTGATTCCGCCCCTGAGGGACCGGCGCGATGACATCCCCCGTCTGACCACGCTATTCATCCGGATGTTGGCGCTGCGAATGAACAAGGAAGTGCGCGAAATTGCGGAAGAAGCGCTCGAACGTCTCAAGCACCACGACTGGCCGGGTAATGTGCGGGAGTTGCGGAACTTCATCGAGCGAGCTGTCATCCACTCTTCCGGTCCGGTGTTGGAGATCCCGGCCGAGGAGTTCAGAGCGGGCTCAGATGCAAAGGCTGCGACGACACAAACACTTGCGGATGCGGAGCGGAGCCACATTCTCACCGTCCTCGACCAGACGAATGGCGTTGTATCAGGACGAAACGGCGCTGCTTCGCGCCTAGGCCTGCCGCGAACTACACTGATGTATCGGATGCACAAGCTCGGAATTGTTCAGAAAAAAATGGTTGTAGGCGGCAACCAAACCGTCCGCTCCAAAAAAGTAATGCGTGGAGCGTCGTGATCGTGACGGACGCGACACTGGCCGGTCTATCGGAAGGAGGCTTTCCCCTACTATGTGTAGGGCGAAGTAGGGCATTCCATGGAACCCGATAACGAAATCGTCACCGAGGGTGAGCGCACCGACGCAGTGCGGCAGGACCGTCTCTGGTTTCTGGAAAGCATGGACCAGATCAGCCGCGCTATACAAGGCACGGAGGGTCTGGGGCAACTGAGCCACGTGCTTGAAACTGTGTTGCCGATCTTCGGGTGCGACCGCGTCTGGCTCGCCTATCCTTGTGATACAGAGAGCCGGACGTGGCGGATGGTAGCGCAGCATGCCCGTCCGGAATTTGCAGATTGCGCGTCACTGGATCTTGATCTGTCGATGGATGCAGAAACTGCTGAGGCGATCCGCCTCGTTGCGGCTTCGGAGGCTGCTGTGCGATTTGGCGCAGCCGCCAGCAACTCTTTACCAGACGTAGTAGCCAAGCGTTTTCGCGTGCAGTCGCAAATGTGTATCGCTGTTCATCCGAAGATTGGCAAACCATACACCTTCGGCTTGGACCAATGCACGGGGCCGCGTACCTGGACTAGGCAGGAGGAGGAGTTGTTCGAAGCGGCAGGCAAGCGCCTTGCGGCTTTACTTACAAACCTATTGCTGTCTCGCGACCTCCAGGAAAACAAGGCCAGGCTTGAAGAAGCACAACGCGTCGCACATGTGGGCTATTGGGATTGGAATCTTGAGACAGGTGAGGTCATCTGGTCAGACGAGACCTACCGCATCTTTGGGTTCAAACCGCAAGAACGGCCCATGGACATAGCAACGGTTAGCGGATTGGTCCACCCTGATGACCGAGAGGCTCTCTACCGCGAAGTGGACGTGGAAGTTGCTGCCGGGGTGCACCCCGTCCATGAGCATCGGATAGTTCGTCCGAGTGGAGAAGTGCGCACGGTAGATTCTATCACTTCAAAGCTTTGGAGCGCGATGCCTGGTGACTTGGAAAATGGGGCATCCGGAAAGCCCCGCAGGCTGTTCGGTACCGTTCAAGACATTACCGAATTGAAGCACTCAGAGGAAGCTCGCCATAGCCTATCCAAGGATCTGCAAGAAAGCAGAAGTTGGCTCGAAGAAGCCCAACGTGTAGCTCACCTGGGCTACTGGGTATGGGATCTTGAGACGAATCGCGTGATCTGGTCGGAGGAAACCTACCGCATTTTTGGGTTAGCGCCACAGGGCGGCACCCTCGACATAGCGATGGTAGGCGAAATGTTCCATCCCGACGATCGCGAGGCCGTATTTAGGACAGCAGAAGAGGCTATTCGTTCTGGGACGCGCGCCGACTGTGAGCATCGGCTGATCCGCCCTGACGGCGAAGTGCGCATCGTACACAGCTTGGGTGATTTGAAAAAGACTCCAGATGGGCGGACTCAAATATTCGGTACGACCCAGGACATCACCGACCGGAAACGCGCAGAGGAAGAACGCCAGAACCTATCAAGCGCCTTACAGCAGAGCAACGCCAGGCTCGAGGAAGCGCAACGAGTGGCTCACATAGGACATTACGAATTTAACCCTGTGCAGAATCACGTCACTTGGTCCGCCGAACTTTGCCGTATCTGGGGACTACCCCCGGTGAACGGCCCCATTGACATGGCGATGGTTTTCGAAATGGTCCACCCAGACGATCGAGAATATGCCGCCCGGATAGTGGAGGAGACGATTCGCAGCGGAACCCACTTGAAGGCGGAACATCGTATCGTTCGTCCCGACGGCGAAGTGCGATTTGTTCAGGTCCTGGGAACTGTGAAAAGAGATGCCTCGGGGCGCGCCTACGAACTGTTTGGTACAAGCCAGGACATCACTGATCGTAAGCTCGCAGACCAAGCCCTGCGGAGAAGCCAGTTTTACCTAAGCGAAGGAGAGCGCCTCGCTCATATGGGGAGCTGGGCGTCGAGAGATTTAGGTATCCGTTGGTCGGACGATTTAAATATCTATTGGTCTGACGAGGTCTACAAGATTTACGGGCTTGATCCCAAAAACGGGACTCCGAACCTTCAGCAATATTTGGCTGCGATCCATCCTCAGGACCGAGCCTCCATGGCTGAAACACTAAAGATGATGCATGAGCAGCACTGCGGCTGCGATATTACGAACCGAGTAGTACGGCCAGATGGGGAGATACGGTACGTTCGCTGTGTTGGTATTCCGGTGGTTGAAGACGGAGTTTTTCAAGGGTTCCATGGCACCGCAATGGACGTCACGGAGCAGGAGTTACTGACGCAGGAATTGCGAAGGGAGCGGGCATACCTCACCGATGCGCAAAGCATGGCCCACATTGGAAGCTGGGTTTACAATCTCGCCACACACAAGCTACTGTATTCATCGGACGAAAATACTCGCCTGTATGGCTTTGATCCCAGTCAAGGTCCTATACCAGCCGAACGCTTTTTCGATTCCCTACACGTGGAAGACGCACCGTGGACGAATGCCGCTCTTGAAAGAGCGGTCCGCGAGGGAACGGATTTTTACCATGACGCATATCGGATTCATCATACAGACGGCAGCATCCGATATTTGCGTGCCAGAGGACATCGCAACGCATCCGGGGAACCAGGCGAGTACGTCGGCATTACGATGGATATTACGGAACGAAAACACGCTGAAATGGAGCGAGAAAGGCTGCGCCAGTTAGAGGCTGATCTCGCACACATCAACCGGGTCAACATGATGGGAGAACTGGCCGCCGCGCTAGCGCACGAGAGAAAACAGCCGATTGCCGCCTCGGTCACAAGCGCTAGCGCCTGCTTTCGATGGCTGGGCCATGATCCGCCGGACCTCGAAAGGGCGCGCGCGGCAGCCGCCAGGATCGAGCAGGAGGGAAACCGCGCGGCCGACATCATCAACAGTTTGCGCTCCTTCTACAAAACGGGCACATCTGCTGAACGCCAACCGGTTGACGTCAAAGGCACCATTCAAGAAATAACTGCTCTGCTCGGAGCCGAAGCGGCCCGTCACGCCGTAACGATTCGCGCCGAGAGTGAGACAGACATGCCTTACATCGAGGCAGACCGGGTGCAACTGCAACAGGTCCTCATGAACCTGATGCTGAACGGAATCGAGGCCATGAAAGACACCGGGGGAGAGTTGACGATCAGATCGGGAGTGAACCGCGAAGGTCACGTAACGGTTTCCATCAGCGATACCGGCATAGGGTTGCCTGCGGAGGGTCCGGATTTGATTTTTGATCCCTTTCATACGACGAAACCGCAGGGGACGGGTATGGGGTTGACCATCACCCGCTCGATCGTGGAGTCTTACGGAGGGCGAGTCTGGGCCACCGCTAACCAGGGGGCCGGCGCGACTTTCCATTTCACGCTTCCCACTGGAGCAGAGGCGCATGCATGAAGCCCGCGGCTGTTCCCACAGTTTTCATCGTTGATGATGACTCTGGCATGCGTCAGGCGGTCCAGGATCTCGTCGAGTCTGTTGGTCTGCGCGCCGAGTCGTTTTCAACAGGCGAGGAATTTTTGAGTAAGCAACGCACCGCTGAGCCGTGTTGTCTGGTTCTGGATGTAAGACTGCCTCATATGAGTGGCCTCGATTTCCAGAGCAAGTTGGCAGAGATAGGCCAGCAAATCCCGATCGTTTTTATTACGGCCCATGGAGACATTCCGATGTCTGTCAGAGCGCTGAAATCGGGCGCCGTCGAGTTTCTAACGAAGCCTTTTCGAGATCAGGATTTGCTGGACGCGATCCAGCAGGCCCTCCAGCGGGACCGCGTGGCGCGAGAACAACAGGCCGAAATCAACGCTCTGCATGAGCGCTATGAGGCGCTAACCGCGCGAGAGCGGGAGGTGATGGCCCTCGTGGTTTCCGGCATGCTCAACAAGCACATTGCCGCCAAAATCGGCGCCAGCGAGGCGACGGTAAAAATCCACCGAGGCCACGTTATGGAGAAGATGCAGGCTGGATCGCTCATTGAACTGGTTCGTATGGCCGACAAGCTCAAACTCTCGCCGAACAAATAGCGCTTGCCGCCGTCTTTCGGTAATCGATTAGCAAAGAAGGAGAACGATGATGTCTTCGTACGTTGTATTCACGAGAACTAAAACCATCGATCAAAAAGAGCTCGAAAAATATTGGACTGGAATCAAAGCAACGATAGAGGGTCATCCTATCGAAGTGCTCGTAGCCTATGGAAAGCACGAAGTTCTTGAAGGTGATCCGATTGAGGGAATCGTCATTGCGAAATTCCCGAACGCGAAAGCCGCAAAGGATTGGTATTACAGCGAGGCCTACCAAAGCGTCGCCAAGCACCGCAAATTGGGGGCGATCTATCACGGACTCATCGTCGAAGGCGTCAGCTAGTCCAAGAACTCCGGCACCTCGGCTCTCGTCTCCGTACCCGCTTTATTCCGCGAACCCCCGGGTCTTATTCGACTACCACCTCGGTCGTAGTTCATGCCGACTTAGGTCTGATTGCGTCGTTTTGTGGACAGCGCTACTCTCCTCACAATGGGCATCGAACACAACTCAAGCGTTCTCGCGATCCTCGACGACGACGAGTCGGTTCAGATTGCTCTCCAGGATCTGATCGAATCGGAGGGGCTGTCCGCGCTCTGCTTCGGCTCCGCAGAGCAATTCCTGGATTCCACCGCCCGCTACGAGGCCTCGTGCCTGATCGCGGATATACGCATGCCAGGCATGTCCGGTCTCGAACTGCAAGCGCAACTCAAGAGCGAGAGATGCCCTCTGCCGATCATCTTCATCACTGCCCGGGGCGACATTCCAATGGCAGTTCGAGCAATCCAGGGAGGCGCTATAGATTTTCTGACCAAACCGATTGATGAGGCCGCGTTCTTCAATTCGGTCGAAAGGGCGTTTGAGCAGGAACGTGCGAACCGTCGAGAGGTCACTGAACAGGAAGCCTTCGCAGCTCGGTATGACACTTTGACGCCCCGCGAGCGAGAGGTGCTGGCTTTATTAGTTCGGGGCTTGCTCAACAAGCAAGCCGCATTTGAGTTGGGAATCACTGAATACACCGTTCAAATCCATCGAGCGCACATTATGCGCAAGATGGAAGCGGATTCTTTTGCCACGTTGGTCAGACTCACTGTCAAGTTCACACTTTCCGCGTAACAGTAATGCCCCTTGATCTTGAATCCTCGGGCCAGGCCATGACATGTAGTGGTCGTGGGTTAAGTGTCGGTTCAGCGGTGTGAAAAGTGTCGCGTGATGCCCAAGAGCAGAGTCGAATCGTTCAGCGACTGTGTCATCGCATTCGCAATTACCCTGCTCATTCTCGACATCCACCTGGAAGACGCCGGAGCAAATATCGATAATGCGGGGATGATTCAGGCGCTGTTGGCTCTGGCGCCTCGTTTTTCGATATATGTCATCAGCTTCCTGATCTGCACGGTTGCCTGGGTCTCTCACCACGAATTGATCCATGACGTGGACTGCGTGGACTCAAGGCTCCTCTGGCTAAACAATCTGTACCTGATGTGGATTGCCTTTTTGCCCTTCCCAACGGGACTGCTCGGTCATCATCCGGACCAGCCAGTGGCTGTCGCTCTTTACGGGGCCGTCTGCGCCATCACGTGCCTATCTGCCTCAGCTCTGCGTTGGTACGCCTCATTCGGAGGCCGTCTCATGAAAAAGGAGAT
>DASTDH010000765.1:0-7947 GCA_035710445.1 Chthoniobacterales bacterium | reverse complement strand
ACAGCCAGGCTGGCAGCGACTTGATTTGTTGCCACAGATCATTGGGATAACGTCCGGGGCGGTCTCCAGCGCTCACGCCGCTGTTCCACCAATAACCCAGCCTGATGTTAACCAGGCCGAAAAGAAGGGATATCGGAAGGGCGGTGGAAAAGCCGACGCCGGTGCCGATGGCGGCCGCCGAAATTCCGACCCATTGGCTGAGTTGCAGTGGTTCGGCTGCAGCTGGTTTGCCATCCCGCCTTCCCAAGACATGGAAATCGGTCGGATCTTCGCCCGCCTGAATCGCTTCGAGGGCCACTTTGGGCCACCCTTTGACCGGGATTTTATCCGGCGCCGGATCGGTCGCAAAAGCAGGGTCGTACTCCAACCGAATAACCGCGCGCTGTTCACGATCGAGCCCGGCGTTTTCAGCCCCAGTCCAGATTGCATGAAAACGCCTGCCCACGCTCACGCCACAAGGTCCGACACACATCGGTAACCCTTTTTGCTCGCGGACGTCCCGCTCTGCGCCCAGTTCAGCCGTTTCATTGACACAAACATTGATCAAGTGGATGGGCCCGCCGTGCTCCTCCGGGTGGTATTCATGGAATGCCACATCATCGCCGGGATGGGCCATGTCTACGTCGGCCGGCAATACATTTCCAGTGGTGTAGATTCGCCCAGGGTTGGACGCTCCAAGAAATGTCCGGGTTAAGCGCGCCGCGTATGAGGATTGGAGGGAGGAAAGATTAACAAACCCAAACGCGCGCCCTATGATCAAAGAAAACGCGAGAAAACTAATTATTAACAAAATGCCTGCGCCCGTTTCGAAGCTGAAAGCTTCCTGAACCAAAACGTCCGCAACAAAGAGCAGAAATGTCGCCAGCGGAAAAGCGATGCTGGCGGCAGTCCAATTGAGAGGCCGACCGGCGGATCGACTATCTTTTCTTTTATCGAACGCCTTGCCCAAGCTGTCAGCTATGACTTTTAGGAGCGGTAAGAACGGACCTAGAGCAATCAGAATCGCGGTTAAGAATTTGGCGAGATTATGCGAAGCAGCTAAACGAGCGAACGTGTCGAGCGCCACCCAGAATAAGCCAGCCACCAAAACAAAGATCGTCTCGCCTAAAGCAATCGTGAGATTTCTTCGGATAATGGCACCCTGCTGGCCGGTTTTCGTATCCGCCGGTAAATACCATCGGGCAGCTTCCTGCCAGAGATAGGCGAGGACCAATATGGTCATTAAGCCGATAGACCAAAGCGCCCCGCCTGGTAGAGTGAGCAAGGCGACTGCTCCGGCCAGCAGAACGATCCACGCCAGCAAAGGATAAATGGGATGGGCGGTCCTCATTCCTGGTCGCGGCGTCAACCAAAAACCCAGCGATGCAGGAAGAACAGCCAATCCTACAATTGCTAGAACCAGCCATGACCAGGGGCTCAACGGGTAACCAAGGAACATCGGCAGGGGTAGCCATGGCGGTTGCAGGAATTTGTCCCCTAACCACTTGAGGATACCAAATACAACTACTAACAAAGCGGCAATCACCAGGTGAACCGCAAACAGGTTTCGCCAGAAGATTGCTAGATTCTGACGAAGATCGGTGAGGCCATTACCTGCAATATAGTTGGCGGTCGAACGCAGCCAATGTATTTCTGGCGAGTTAACGTCAGTTAATATCTCTTGTGCCCGGCCAACCTTGTCTGCTACCTCGGCTGGTATTCGACTAAATAATCTACCCAGAAATCCCGCGATGTAGCCTCCGCCTGAAACGCTCGAAATGAAGTCGACATAGCGAAGCCGGTCCCGCGATGCTAAGGCTTGCAATACTCCAAGGCAGAACGTCGCACTCCGGATGCCGCCGCCGGAAAGAGCCAATCCGACCCCGCGTTGTGAGGTGGACTCGATCAAAGCCTTCTCTCTCCTGGAGTCGACCGCCGCCTCTTCCAACCGCCTCAGCGGTTCAGGATATTCCTCCGCATCAGCCAGAATCGTGTCGGCGGCCTTTTCGCTGATCATGAAGACCGGCGTAACGATGAAGTAACCTGGAATCGTGGGAAAGACTGAGGCATCGACAATTCGAAGGCCGCGCACGCCGTGAACTCTGAATTTGCTATCGATTACTGCCAGTCGATCCCGGACAGCGCTCGCGTCTGCCTGCCAGCCATCGGAACCCATGCGGCAGGTACCGCACGCATGGTGGCCCCAGGCTTCATCTTGGATCCACTGCCTGAGAGCATCGCTTCCACTGGTTAGTGTTTGCCCGGGTTGAATTTCCGTCTTGAAGACCGGATGGGCATTAATTCCACGGACCAGTTCGACCGCGCGAACTAATGCTTTCACGTCTTTCTGCCAACCCTCCGGACCTTCCATGAAAGACGAGAAAACGATCTCCGGGGTTTTGAAAGGCAAGTTGGAGCGCAAACGAACGCTACCGCCATGGTTATGAGTGTAGGCTTTGAGAATGACCCAGCTCCACAGTTTTTGCTCAGCTTGAGTTGCTCCGCGCGCACGATGAAGCAGGTCCTTTGACCAGCCCCAATAGTAACCGCGAAATGCGGCTGGTGCTCCAAAAATGAAGAGGTCGGGCTCCGGTATCGATTCGGCTCCGGAACGATTCAAGATCGCCACCGTGCCGCCGTTGGTGGTATACAAGCCGGTGCTCTGTTCCAACCATTCGCGACGGGCCAAATCGTTGGGATCGCCGGGATCGAACGAGACCCCCTTCAGCGTAGAAAATTCGTCGTCTAGTTCGCTGATGACGCCGACTTCGTAGCGATCTTGAAGATTGAGCCCAACCCCGGGAAGATGGATTGCTGGAGCGAGCGCCTTTCCGTCAATTCCTGACAGCCTTTCTATTCCAAATTCCTGCAGGTGCTTGGTGTCGCCAATCCCACTCAACATAAGCAACTGAGGGGTGTTAAACGCGCCACCGCAGATAATTACTTCCTGGTTAGCAAAATAACATCGGCGCGGCACACGCTCATCCTTAGACCGGTCGGGCGAAGCCAACGGGCTCGCCTCATACAGATGAACGCCTTCTGCGACCTCCACTCCCCGAGCACTGGGAGCAATCGAGTCAGCAGGTTGACTAAAGAGAATTCGGGTAGCGTGAGCCCCAGTTACTATTACTAACCGCCCAGGATATTCTTCTTGGGTCTTAAGCAGCCACTCACGCACCCCAATCCGTCTGATCCCGTCCGTTCCGATTGGTATCAGAGCCAGACCTTCCGGTTTTTCCCGTCGATTGTTTCGATCATTGGGGTCAAAGAATTCAATGAGTCGTAATTGAAAGAGCGCACGCTTCAGCACCGCCAGCATACTCTTCTGGCTAAGCAGCGGCACGATAGCGTTGACTAACACATTGCGAAATGCGCGATCTCCTTTTTCGATCTTTGCTACTAAGTCAGGATTGATAAAGCTGGTTGGCTGCCAGCCTCGGTCGCCGTGTCCACCCGGGTCCCAAACCGCACGCGGGTTAATCCATCCAACTAGCAAACGCGCCCATTCGTAAATGCGGCCCAAAAGTCTCCGGAGATAGTTCTGATAAAGCGACTGATACAAACACCTTTCGATCCGGGTAAAGTAACCTTGCATCCGTTCTGCCCGCCAGGAGTCGTCACCGGTCAGCTCCGCGATTCTGTTCCAATCTCGGTCATTCGGTGCGACAATGATCATCGCGTGATGGGCAGTGCACCCTCCCAACGCCGAGCTTCGCGGATAAAGGATTCCGCCCTTGCCGGTGCCTCCGTTCTGAGACGGATCGAACTCTCGATTGTACTTTGAGTCACCAGCTTGCCTGGCATCCTCCACATAGTGACGTACCGAAAAGCTCCAGCTTATCTGAGGATCTTCAGTGGCCGCCGCGTGATAGCCCGGCATTTGCTGTACTTCCCGCAGATTGCTCCCGCTGCTCAGTTTATTCGAGTCTTCCGTTTCGACAACGGCGGCATCCGTTCCCGCCTCGAGTAAAAGCACACATTTACCTCCGCGGGCCAGGCGCGCGGCAAGCGGTCCTCCACCGGCGCCCGAACCAACAATGACGTAGTGGAAAGGCGTCTTCTCCGGGTCACTCGCCTTGGCGAGCATTTCTTGGATCGATGGGGAAACCGATTGCACGATTGGAATAGGTGTTGCCTTCCGAGTTGAGGGCGTTTGCTCAGAGTGTTCTCAAGAAAGCGATCAGCTTGCGTTTGTCGTCGTCGGACAAGGCCTCACCGAACCAATGGCCTCGATCCAGCCAAAAGTCCGGACATTTGCTCGCCTTCAGCAGCGGTAGGCCGGCCTCTTTCTCAAAGGTACGCAGCGCCGGTTCGCCCTTCAGATGGCGCGCTTGAACCATCAAAGAACCCCTGAGCAGAGCCGTCCCGGCATCCAGTAATACTTCCGGCGGAGCTTCTGGATTGATATTCATGATCAGATTAACCGGGGTGCCCTGCGGAATCGGTCCGATTTTGAGTGGACCGAATCTTCCGTTGACAAATTGACTCGTACCGAGACCTACGAGGAGGCTCAGCAGAGCCAGCAAAGCGAGGCTAATCCGAGCTACCAATGGTCTAGGCCTGTCGAACCAAAGCCAGAGTGATCCAGCCAATAGTAGTGCCGGTATAAGCCACAACTGCCAATACGCTTTGTCGAACCGGGTGACGACGATTCCGGCGCCGGCTACCAACCCGAGCAGGAAGAATACGAACGCTGCCTGCCGAGGCACTCCCCATAAGGCCAACAAGGCCAACAATCCCGCCAGGAGAACCCACAAGTAAAGGGTAAGGAACGAAGTCCAAAACCGGCCGATTACACCGACGAATACGGCCTCAATAAAATTGGCCGGAATAATAATCCGCGTTCTTTGAGTCGTTCGATAGATAAATCCCGGATCACCTCGAGTCAGTTCCCGGTGATCCCAACGAAGATCGCCCATTACGTGGTTGCGATCGGGCACTCGTTTCGAATTCCAAAGTAACTTTGTAATGCCGTCTTCGAATGCCACCAGCCGGCCTTTAACTGACGGATCCTGGTTATACAAGCCAAGTGCGTTGTTATGGAGGTAGGGAGCCGTCGCCCAAAGGCTAACCAGTGAAGCCGGTCGATAGTATCCCGGCCCACCAGACGGTGGATAGTAGGCATCGTTCAAACCCATGCTATCCGGTTGGATGCCGGAGTAGGGATTGTAAAAGCGCACCGGCCCGACTGCCGGTAGGTTTTTATACTCCTCGGAGCTGAAATTATCCCACATCTGGCCCCGCATCCCGTTCGTGCCGACGGCTCGGCCCGAATTGGTGCCGACCAGAGTTATCGGGACACGGATATCGGTGGACAAATAGTTATCTTTGATGAACGCGTCTTCGCCGTTCTCAGGTTGGCCGGCGATGGCGGTGATGCGTCGAACGTACTCCTGGTAGGCAGCGGTTTTCTTAAACAGTTCCCACTCCGTAAAGCTCATCGGCAGATTGAAATGCGCCGGATCTCCACTGCCCGACGGATCGTCGTCGAGTTTGGCCCAGTCCAGCGAAAAGTTGAGTCGAAACCCGTCCGGCTGCTTGCTCGAGTGGCAGATTGCGCAATTTTGCAGGAATATCTTCCGGCCCGCCAATGCCTGTTCCTTTTCTTGCTCGATGATCGCTTTTCCCTCCGGCCCGGCAAACACGAGTTTCATCGGAGCGGTGCTCGCATTCTGTACCGGCACCTGGCTGGACCCCGCCGGACTGGACGACAGCGGTTGATTGCCCGAGGCGCGAGTCGCTTTCAACGTAAAGAACGCCTGCAAATAGCCGATTCGGTATTTCTCTGCGGCCCGCCAATAGACAGAATTAGCTTGGCAAACCGCAATCGAAAAAGGCGTCTGGGGCTTGAACCCGATAATCGGATTGTGACAGCGTGCCCATTCGTCGGAGAATGTTCCGATGTTGAGATATACTCGGGACAACGCTCCAAAAACGCCGACGCTATCCGCTCCATCTAACAGAACTCGGGGTGTGTGCCGCGGATTCGTTTCGGAGTTACCATCCTCGACCCCGGGCAGAAATAGATTGGCAGCGCTTTGGTACTCTGGTGGATTCTTGGCCGCGCGCTCCAAGCGTGCCGGGATTTCGAAAATGGCGTTAATCGTGTTTGCGTTGTTTATGTGATCGGTGCTAACCAGCGAGGTATCGATTGTGCCGGGCTGTTGACTAGCCAGGAAATGATGGAGGAAGTTATTTGCCCTGGTGAGGTTGGCGAAAGCCACTTTGGGTGTCCAATATTGGTTCCCGATGATGGACGAGAGGTTCTCCCATTTAGGATTTTCTGGATCGGCCGGTGCATTGAGCGGATGCGGGCCCACATGACAGAAGGCGCACGCCATGCTCGGTCGGAACGGACGAATCAGTTTCGGATCCGCATTAATGTTAGCGTCGGTATAGTAGTTGTCGCTCGCCGAATCTGTGACTCGCTCTTTCCAATATTGGCGCGCCTTCGCTGCTGCCTGGGTATTACCAAAGAAATCGGGATTCGGCATCAGTCTTAGTCCAACCAGTCCGCTCGGGTACCCGTAGATATTGTAATCAACACCATCCTTGGGCAGGCTTGCTAACACTTGGTCGTATAGTTGTTTGTCGCCCGGCTGAAAGATTAATTGGGGATGCCCAGCGGGAGCTTGGGGCGGATGCAGTAACGGTCTGCCCTTCTCATCGAACTCCCCTTCCGGCGGTTGCTTTAACCGGATCCGATCTCCATCGGCTTGATCCAAATACAGACCGAGGATCCGTTTTCCATGGTCAGTTTGCTTTATCATGCCGGGCTGATTGATGAGACCGCTGTCCCGGAACCGATGATCTCGCTGGCGTGAGTCCAAAAGAATCAAGAAATCTGCCAACCCATAGCCGCGCTGCTGAAGCCAATTCCAGAAAGTCTCGTTACCTTCGCCCCAAAGCATCCAGGTATTCTGACCGCGGATAGCATTTCGCTCCTGGTCGCTAATCTTTCCATCGCCATTAACGTCGTAATTGAGTCGTTCCAGTGCTCCGCCCGGACCACTTGCCACCTTGTCCACCTCCCAAAACAAATTACGCGGCTCCGCCGGAAAACATTCTTCCGTCCGCTTCTCCACCGGTGTCCCCTGGGCAGTGCGCCCGCCTTGCGGCTCGTCTTTGGCGGCGTCAGGATCCACCTTGGTTAGGAACTTTTCCCAGCCGGGCTGCGAATCGGGCACATGACTAGCGCCGGGATATCTACTAACTTCCGGCGATTGAGCGAGCGCGGCCACGGCCAGGCAACCGCTGATCCCGACCAGCCGCCAGAGAAGAAACGAAACCGTCCCAATCCGAGGATACCAGTCAATGATGCACATGAAAATTCCTATGACGGGAATTAATTTGGCCCGCTTGTTCCAAGTATCTCTCCCCGTCGTGACCCCGGCCGGCGGCCAAGTTGATCATCCCTGCTTTGTAGAAAATCTGTGCATCTTTCACGCCCGAGGAGAGAGCTTGGTTAATTAGATCGAGAGCGTTACTGATTTGAGCGTCGCGATATAACGTCCAAGCGAGCGCTGCTTCGGTCGCAAAGTTAGGTCGCAGCTCCAGGTCCTTCCGCGCCCAGTGTACCGCCTGATCGGCCCTTCCGGACACGTGGGAATAGAAATCGGCTAGATGATGATAATAGTGAACCTGACCACGCTCGGCCGACTGCAAATAACCGACGAGTGCCTCTTCATACCACGGTTCCGCTTCGCTTGGGCTACCCATTAAGGTGTAGATCTCACCGATCGCCTGTTTCAGCTCAGGCTTTGGTACGCGCGCAACCACTTTTTCGTAGAGGGATACCGCCTCGCCGAATTTGCCTTCTGCACCCAGTAATTCGGCGATGTGCTCGTCGACCAGCCAATATCCGGAGTAGGCTTGGTTGGCACGCCGGTAATGAGCCCAGGTGTCCGCGTAGCGACCGTGACCGAAGTCCAGCAGCCCTCTTTGCAGCTCGACCCAAGCGTAAGAGCG
>DASTDH010000764.1:0-20371 GCA_035710445.1 Chthoniobacterales bacterium | reverse complement strand
TTCGCCCGACCCAAACGAAAGGGGCCGCGGTGGGAGCAGTCGCAGCCCTCACTGCGGACGGACTTTTCAGGGGACAAACGGATGAGTTTATGGCACTGCTGGCCGACCTCGCTCACGACGCGGATCAAGCCCGGCGAGAATCTGACGAGGACCACGATTAAGCAAAAAGGCCAGAGAGCCAGGCGAACCCGCATTCGCCTGGCTCATCCCTTTGTGCTCCCATTTGGGAATAATTGGGAGCATAGTAGGGTCTGTCTTGGCGAGCGATCCAGCACCAATCCGGTTGGGAGCGCTCGCCATCAGAATCGCTTTATCATATGATCAAGTCCTTCATTACAAAAGCTCTCCTCGGCGCTTCCACTATCACCGCGCTTGCCATTCTCCCAGCGTTCGGAGCCGGAAGCGGATCGATTAATCCGCCTGCGATTAATCCGCCTGCGAAACAGGGGTTTCCACAGGTCAAACAAGAAAATCCTGCCATCAAAACCTACAACGAAGGCGTTGACCTGATGAAAGCCAAGAAATTCGCACAAGCTCAGGCCAAGTTCGAACAGGCATTGAAGGCGGATCCAAAGTTGGCCGAGGCGCATAACAACCTGGCTTTCGTCCTGCGCAAACAGGGATCGCAGAATTACCAGGTATCATTGGAACACTACAACAAGGCCATCCAATTGAAGCCTAACTTGGCCGAAGCATATATGTATCGCGGCGTTCTTTATACCCAAATGGGACGCAAGGCCGAGGCCCAGGCGGACTTGGCAAAGCTCCAGAAGATGAATCCGCATCTGGCAAAAGAACTCGAAGATTTCATCAAGACCGGCAAAGAAGATGACGAGCTTTACGGGGCAACCAAGAAGGTGAGCTCCTAGGTCCCGATACTGTAAATCGAACGCCAAAACGATCGATTTGCAGTTATCTTGTCCATCCGCCAGCGGCCACCGGAAAAACGGAGGGTCTGCGTGCGCCTCCGGTGAGCTGGTTTTCAGATCTCCGACGGCCCGTTTTTCCGCGCCTATATATTGAGCGACTTCAAGAGGCCTCGGTCGATCTGACTGGTTACCGGTAAACCTTTGGCTCGCCGATACGCTCGGACCGCGCGTGCAGTGTCTGGGCCAAACGCTCCGTCGATTGCGCCATGGTAATAGCCCGTCCGGGCGAGTTCGGTTTGGACCGCCGCAGTCAGATCGCTCCAATACTGGTCACCGTAGGACGCTCCGTAGTCGTCGTAATATCCGTAATCGTACGGATAGTAGTCGTACGGATACCCATAATATGGGAAACCAAACCCGAAGAAGAAGCGATCATCAAAGTGATGATGATGATGGAAGAAACGGTCCCTATCGTGATGAAAGAAATGATCTCCATCGTGGTGGAACGCGAAATTATGTCCACCCGAGAAATGGCCTCCCCCTCCCGAAGAATGGAAACCTCCTCCCATACCATGAGCCCAAGCATTTGATATCGCGAACAACAATAAAGCGGCCAGGAGCGTTCCCCTGAGCCATCCAATAAGACGTAAATTTTTCATGTAAAATGGCTTGGTGAGCGCTTCCCTAATTTTGCTTGGCACGTCCGGCAAGCAGGCGCGACCGATCGAAAAAGCATCCCACCCTTCACAGCCATCTCCCTTGTTATTAACCGTTGTTTTCTCGAACCAATAAGAACCGCCAGGCAGATCGTCGTACGGATCCGCCCTCAATAACTTGACCCTGAGAGGAGCCAAATATTCCCGAACTCCGGATTCCGAATTCCGGCCTATCTTGCCGGCATGACTCAGCAATCCTTCTCTCGTTCCGATACTCGCGGCCCATGGAAAACTGTACGCACGCTGGCGCTCGCCGGGACCCTGCTTGCAGTCGGGGCTTTGGGCGCGGAACGGAGCATTCCATCGCCCAGTCCGTCGAACCCGCCGGCAGATAGCGATGCGCAAAGGGGAGCGATCCTCCTCACGATCTTTTTACGCCATGACCAATCGAAAACCCTTGATGAAATCAATGCCGCGCTCAGGAAACAAGGGTACTACAAAGCTTTTCCTCCTCCTGGAGTTGAAGTGGTTTCCTGGTATGTAGTGATGGGAATCGGCCAGGTAATCACCTTACGCGTACCGCCCGACCGTCTCCGGGATGTCAATCTCGCGATCGAGAAGACCGCCTGGGGTGGATATCGTACTGAATTTTATCCGACTTATGACTATCGGCCCATCGGAGAAGCCGAACATGTCAAGGCACAGTGATGGGAGCGTCGGCATCGCCGCGATCGCCGGGAACGGAGAGAAGTGATTGGTGATTAGCAAATCAACAGCGGCTGGTTGATTTGCCTTCTCACCAATGACTCTCAAGGAATAAGGCTGGCGGGAAAAGTCTTTTCGGATAGCGGGCCGGATTTCGGCGGCGACTGTCCCTCGAAGCACCTCGTGTCATTGAAACTTAGTGAGCCGACCGGAGCGACTCGTTCACCCCAGCCCGAAAACGCAGTCGCCTCGGCGTCGTTCGCCCGAACAGTATTGCCAGAGGTGATGGTGACTGCGCCTTTAGGCCCGCCGCCCCAATCGCTTCGTTCCACCGCTTTAGCCGGGAACACGAGGCTACCTAACGGAACAGTCGCCTACCGCTTGCCCGTGCGCCGAACCCGATTCCTATTCTGTCCAACCAGCGCTGGCCCGAAGGCTTTCAGGTTGATGGAGAAACGGAAATGATGGATTGCGCGTTTGCCCCTCCGCCATCCGCAATCCGCCTTCCGCAATTGAGTTGCGATAGAATCGCGAAAATTCTACCTTCGCTCTGTGAAAAGAGGTGGACGGCATCCGAACCGAGCCTGCCAGGAGCTTCAGAGGCGAGCAATCGGAGAAACTCGGACGCAAATCACGGATCGGGAATCGTCAACTGTAGGAAATGCCGGAATCCTTCGAATTTGAGCATTATCAGCTGCTGAAGAACGCCGACGGTTCATTTGCTGAGCTTGGACGCGGGGCGATGGGTATCACCTACAAGGCATTCGATACCAGCTTACGTTGCAACGTCGCTCTGAAGGTTATCAGCGGCAGTCTGCTCGAGGATGAAAGAGTGGCGGAACGTTTCTTGCGGGAGGCTCGCAGCGCCGCGCAACTCCGACACCGCAACGTGGCTTCAGTTTTCCATCTGGGAAGGCACGGCACCCGGTATTTCTATGCGATGGAATTCATCGACGGTGAAACCGTCGATGCACTCGTGAAACGCAATGGCCCGTTGGAATGCCTTTTCGCACTCGATATTGCTCAACAGGTCGCCTCTGCGCTCATGGCAGCGGAGAGGCAACATTTGGTGCACCGCGACATCAAACCATCTAATCTCATGCTCGTTCGAGAGGGCGACGGTGAGATCCTCGTAAAGGTAATCGATTTCGGTCTGGCCAGATCGGCCGTTATGCAATCGACTACGACCGGGGAAATTACGTCCGGGGGGTTTGTTGGGACGCCTTACTTTGCGAGCCCTGAGCAACTCGATCGCCAGACCGAAGACATTCGTTCCGACATCTATTCTCTCGGGGTAACGCTTTGGTACATGCTTCTGGGCAAACCTACCTTCACCGGGTCGGTTGCCAGCGTCATCGCGCAGCATTTGGACAAGTCACCCCCTTTTGAGGCCCTCGCTATTCTGCCCGCAGAGGTTGTTGCAGTGCTCCGCAAAATGCTGGAAAAGGACCGAGAACAACGCGTACAAACGCCACTCGAGTTGCGTAACGAGCTTAAGGCATGCATCGAGCGGCTCCGCAGTTTGCAAACCTCGGTGAAGCCCGAAACGACGGAATGGAACTTTGATACGATCGCGCTTAGCAACACCAATGCTGCCAGGCTAAGGCCGGAAGCCGGATGGCAACTGAAGGACCGGTACCGGCTGGTTGAAGACATTAATCCGGCGAACCCGGCGCGCACCTTCTATGCGGAAGACTTGGCTTCGAAAACCCGTGTAACCGTCCGAATTTTTCATGCCGACCCAGCCTTGCTGAACCAGATCGAAGAGGACGCAAAACGTATTCAGAGGGTGGCGCATCCAAACTTCCTGAAGGTCTTCGCGGTCGAACGAGAAAAGAATTTCAGTTTTGCAGTTCTGGAATGGTTGGAGGGCTTTCCTTTGGTGGATCTGCTCCGGGCACGGCGCGCATTGACCTTGCGTGAGACGCGAATGCTACTGAAGCAGATTGTGGCGGCGGTGGATGAGGCCCGCGCGGCTAACCTGACGTTGGAGATGAACTTGCGCGATATTCTAGTGCATTTCCCGGAAGGGTTTGCTGCGTTAAGTGCCGACGTCGTCTTACACTGCCCGCTCGACGAATGGCCGGCGTTTGTCGTGAAATTGGACGCTTTGGGCAAAGCCAAGGAGCTGGAATCTTCAGCCACCCGGTTTGGTGAGCGCCCATCTGTCGGGACTCAGACGCCACATCATGATATCATCCAGCTCGGAATCGTCGCCTACGAATTACTCGGAGGAACGGCCGGCACATTTACTCCATTGGCGAGTTTGTCCGAGGACGGCAACCGAATCCTTCGCCAGTGCTTGACGCCGGGACGCAGCTATCCGACCGGACGTGATTTTTACAATGCGCTGAACGCATTGCCGGACCTAAGCTCGACACCGGTCACCCTCGGCCAGCCAATCCAGCCTTTGCCGGTCACCCCATCAAGGCCATCACCTGCTCCGGTTGTTCCTTCCGGCGATGCGCGGTCGATACCCAGACCCAAAAATCGGCCGCTATTGATTCTGTTGGGACTGCTCACAATGCTGGTGGCAGCCGGGCTTGGCTGGATTTTCCTGGCCAATTCGTCGCATCCGGGCTCTTCGCCTGTCGTGGCGACTCCCCAGCCCACTTCTACCAAGATCGTCGCTGCGAGGTCGCCACCGCAATCTGGCCAATCGTGGACAAACACACTCGAAATGCGCTTCGTACCGCTCGGGAACATTCATGTCGCCGTCTGGCAGACACGCCTTCGGGACTTCAATGCGTTTGTCGAAGCAACGAGCTACGACGCCGTCGGAGGTATGTCTTCGGTCATAGTCGCAAACGGATTTAAGCTCAACGCGATGAGCTGGAAAAATCCCGGCTTTGCGCAAACACCAGAGCATCCGGTCGTTGGTGTTAGCTGGGAGGACGCCAATCAATTCTGCGCCTGGCTGACACGCAAAGAACGGAGCGAGGGAGCGCTAACCCATTTCCAAAGTTATCGCATGCCCACCGACCTCGAGTGGAGTGCAATCGTCGGATTACCCCGGGAGCAAGGTGCTACACCCGAAGACCGGAGCGGGAAAATTAAAGGGATCTATCCATGGGGTACCGATTTCCCGCCTCCGATTGATTCCGCGAACTACGCCGGGAGCGAATCGAGCGTTGATGCGCCTGCAACCTGGGCCGTGATCCCCGGGTTTCACGATGCTTTTCCACGCACGGCGCCGGTCACGGCCTTCCCGCCAAATGGTCGGGGTCTGTGCTCCGTCGGAGGAAATGTCTGGGAATGGTGCCTGGACAAGTATAATCGGACAATGAACTGGCGTACATTACGGGGCGGCTCTTGGTCTACCTCTCGCCCCGAAGAGACACTCTCTTCTTTCCGTCGCGGCTATGATCCACTATTCCGGAGCGACAATGTCGGTTTTCGTTGTGTGATTGCACCGGACGGAGGACAGCAATGAAACTGCTTAAATTTAACCTCATCTTCATCCCGATTCTGGCGCTCTCTCTAGGAGCGGTCGGATACCTCGCCCAGAAAATGTTGTTAGAAAACGCGCGCCAACACATCATCGAGAATGCCCGGATTATCATGGAGACCGCGCTCTCGAGCCGTACGTACACCACCAAACAGGTCGCACCGCTGCTTGAGCAAAAAAACTTCAAGTTGCAAACCGCCGTGGCCGAGTTTCGGAAGACGCTCGAGTCAATGCCCAAGACTTTTGATCCCAACGCGACGGCGGATGTCCGAGCGAACCTGAAAAAGGGCTTCACTCTGGGCCAGCAACGAGCCGTTGAAGCGCTCGAGCAGTTTGTGGCCTCAGCCAAAGACAAGCCGGGTGAACTGCTCGATACCGAGTTTCATCCCCAATCGGTGCCCGCCTTTGCCGCCACTGAGATCTTTAACTACCTGCGGGAAAAATTTCCCAACTACTTCTATAAGGAAGCGACGCTCAATCCAACCAACCCCCGCAATCGGGCAACCGACTGGGAGAGCGACGTCGTCAATCAATTCCGAAACCGGCCGGAACAGACTGAAATCGTGAGCACGCGCGAAACTCCGACCGGTCCTTCTCTTTTTCTCGCCCGAGCAATCAAAGTGAACAACGTAAGCTGCCTCGAGTGTCACAGTACTGTCGATAAAGCTCCCGCGGAAATGATCAAACTCTACGGGTCAGCGAACGGATTTGGGTGGAAGCTGAACGATATCATCGGTGCGCAAATCGTGTCGGTGCCAATGGCTCTTCCCGTGCAGATAGCCGAGAATGTTTTCCAGACGCTTCTTCTGTGCCTGGCCGGAGCATTCGTTGTCATCCTTATCTTCGGCAACCTCGCGTTCATGCTGTTTACGCGAAAATAGGGATCCGTGCACGAGCTGATCTCGACCCTGTCGGCGGAGAGGGATTGATGAGTGGTAGGCGGTCACGAAGAGAGGGCTCTACCAATTGCCAGTCACCAATCCAAGCATCACCTCTCACCGATCACCGCCCCTTTTCATCGCAAAAAGGCCGCGGCATTGCCTCCATCCACGGTGGTAATATCTCCCGTCGTCTTCCGAGCTAGCGCGTGATGAACGAATGCTTGAGCGACGTCGTCAGCCGTCACCTCGCAGCCGAGAAGATTACCTGACATATAGTCCTTCTCTGTAACGCCTCGAGCTTGCGCGCGTGATCGGATCATATCGTCGGTTAGAAGACCGCTACGAATCCGATCCGCGTTCACGGCGTTCACCCGGATCCGGTCGCGGCCATGTTCCAGGGCATATTGTCGAACCAAAGACAAGGCAGCGGCTTTCGGGATACCGTACGCTCCAAAATTCAGGCCGGGATTAATCGCTTGTTTGGAAATATTAAACAGGATTGCGCCGCCGGTTTCTTGCCAACGCATCACCCGCACTGCGTTCTGAGCCACCAACTGATGGGCAAAAAAGTTTAGTTCGAAACTTTTTCGTAACAGATCCTCCGAAATGGTCGCTATCGGCCCGGACCACGCTGCGCCGGCGTTAGACACTACAATGTCGACCCCGCCAAAGCGTTCGCAAACCCGATCAAAAAAAATCCTGACGGCCTCCGCGTCAGCAACGTCGCAAGCCGCACCGAACGCAGTTTCCTTTATCGTCCGCGCGATTTGATCTGCCTTTCCCCCGTCCAAATCAGCAATGGCGATTTCAGCACCCTCCTCCGCAAACGCCCGGGCCACCGCGCTGCCGATCGTTCCGGCACCGCCAGTGATCAATACCACCTGCCGAGAAAGACGCGGTTCGGAAACCGCCCGTAATTTCGCCTGTTCGAGCGACCAGTATTCCATTTCAAATTGCTCCGCCTCGTCCAGCGAAGAGAACCGGCCAACCGACTCGGCGGCCGTCACAGTCTCTATCCAGGTTTCCGCGATATCGGCTACCATCGCGGCTTCCCTGGCCGATTTCCCGACTCCAAACAGGCCATGCCCCGGTACCAAAACGACGCGCGGGATCGGATCCAACGGCGATTTCGAATCCGTCAGGCGCGAATTGTTACGATCGAAATAGCTTCGATATCTTTCGATATAATCCGCGATTACGTCCGCGGTTTGCTGTCGGAACTGCGCCAGACTACCGGCCTCCGGGCAAGACAAAATAAGAGGCGTACCTTTCGTTCGAATCAAGTGATCTGGCGTGACCGTTCCGCGGTTGGCATAGTCTGCAACCTGCTGACCGTTTACAAACTGCAGAATCTGATCAGAAAAGCGGAAATCCAGGATCCAGTGCACAGGAGTGCCGGTTCGGTCGGCCTTGGCTAAACAGCCTCGGAGGACAGGGGCTATATCCGAAGTCCGTGCGACTTCTCGGTTCGACCAGGAACGTGGAATGAACACAGGGACGCGGCCGGCCTTCCGGACGAATTCGGCTGCCAAGTTGTTGAGTTCGATAGTTCGTGCGTAGGACTGTTTGGCGGTATCACCGAAAGTGAACAAGCCGTGTTTGATCAGCACCAATCCTTCGACCTGCGGGTTACGGCGATACTCGGTCGCTGCTGCTTTGGCCAGAGAGAATCCGGGCATGATATACGGAACATAACCCACCCGGGTTCCGAATACCTGGCGCGCTAGATTCTGCCCGTCCTGCTGGTCCACGATCGCTAATACCGCAAGAGCATGTGAGTGATCGATATATCTGTGCGGAAGGAAAGCATGCAGTAGAGTTTCAACCGATGGCGTTGGTGCCGAAGAATCCATGAGACACCAACGCAGATAGTTAACCATGGCTTGGTCGGAAAGGTGTTCGAGTTGTTCCAGTCTCAGGAGAGGCTCCAACCGCGCGGCCGGCAGCCCGATTGGTTCGATTGCAGCGAGATCCCATCCGCTTCCTTTTATCCGGAGAACTGGCGTTTCCGTCCCGAAGAGATCCGTTTCCGTGGTTTTAACCGAAGTATTGCCGCCACCGTGCAGGACCAGGCGTGGCTCTTGGCCAAGTAGACGAGAACTATAAATCCGTAACGCCAAATCCGGATAGTGATAGCGGGAGATGTACGCGCTTGCATCGGCATCATTCCAAAGATTCTGAATCATCTCCATCACCAATTGAAGCTACCGATCTCCGAGTGGGTCAAGCAGTCATATTCTTTGAGGAGGTGGGTTTGGCGCTCGGCGGTCCAGCGAAACGACCTACCTTGTAACCTCGTGAAATTCCGCATTGAGGAAGAACAAATAGCTGAGAACTTACTCCGATCCACCTTCGATCCGAGGGCTCCGGTATGTTTCCTTTCGTCACCCAGTTTCGCGATCGCACCGAAGCCGGCCAGCTCCTCGCCACCAGGTTATCGGAGTACGCGAATCGAAAGCATGTCTTAGTCTTGGCTCTACCCCGAGGCGGGGTACCGGTAGCGTTGGAGGTAGCCAAGGCGCTCAATGCTCCCCTTGATATCCTGGTCGTGCGGAAGCTCGGCGTTCCCGGTCACGAAGAGCTAGCGATGGGAGCGATCGCTCCCGGCGGTTTACGCGTTCTTGATGCCGGGGTCGTGCAACGATCTCATGTTTCCAATTCCCGGCTTGAGGCGATCGTCGCAAAGGAACAAGCGGAACTGGAGCGGCGCGAATTGGTGTATCGAGGCAATGCTCCGGCACCTGAGGTGCGGGACAAGATAGTCATTTTGGTTGATGACGGGCTGGCGACTGGTTCGACCATGCGGGTAGCGGCGGCTGCCGTGAAACGCGGAGAGCCCGCGCAGATTGTAGTCGCAGTGCCAACCGCGCCTCCTTCATCTGTTCACGATCTGCGCACCGAAGTGGACGAAGTCGTTGCATACATGACTCCGCGCATGTTCTTCGGAGTTGGAGAATGGTACCAGAAATTCAACCAAGTATCCGACGAAGAGGTACGCCGTCTCCTTGAGCAAGCCAAGAGCAGCCAGACTGACGGTAATCAGTGAGTGCGAGTCGTCGTTGGTGACTGGCTGTTGGTCGTTAATGGGTGTGCATAAGGCCTATAGGACCTATACGACATATAGGTCCTATCAATCCGTATCAGGCGCAGCTGCTACCTGATCACCTATCACTCCTCACTTTGCCTTTATTTCTAGAACGGTCACCGAATAGGGTAAGAAGGTCTATTCGAATCGGCGATTCACCTGGTTGGCTTTCAGCGTAACGGGAACCACTTTATTTGGCTCATCAATCGTATTGGTATCCTGCGGACTGCGAGACGAGAGCACGATTGCGGTCCCACCAGCGACGTTACCGATCCCATCAATCGCGATCTGCACTTTCTGAGCCGTTTCAGCAGCATTAACCCCCTTGAGGTAGATCGTTCCGGTCTGGTTGTCGCGGGTCGCGCTTTCATAGAATTCTGAGCCACCGGTCACATTGAGGGTGGTTGGCAATACCACATCCCCCCGATGTTGATTAATCATCTGTTTGGCATAGTAGGAAGGCGAACCGTAACTTTTCAGTGCATCGTAGCCGATCAAGTTTGTGGGCCATTGGGCGGCGCCTGGATTGATGTTGGTGAACATCGGCGCGTACGATTCCAATAGCACCAAATCGGCGTTTCTCTCTAATCCGATTAGCCAGGCTGCGTCGCCTAAGGCAGCGTTAAGATCAGGCGATGGCCGGCCTTCTTGAGCAGCGTATTCGCCCACAAATATTTTCGGACCGGTCCGGCTGTAACTGTCGTAATGATGCACATCTTTCTCGAATGCTCTTGGTGTTTCATAGAAGTGTTCGTCGAGAATGTCCGGTGTGCGGCTCGTTACCGAAGCGGTCGCAATGACTTGGAGACGAGGATAAGCCGCTTTGATCGCATCGTAGAATTGAGCAAATCGGCCATCATAACTTCCTGAGGCATCAAAGAAATCTTCGTTACCGATTTCGACATAGGTCAACGGGAACGGCGACGGATGACCGTCAGCAGCGCGCCTGGCACCCCAGGTAGTGCTGGTGCTGCCGGTCACGTACTGAATCTCGTCCAGAGCATCCTGCACATAGGGTTGCAAATCGGTTCCTGGACTGACATGGGTGTCGTTGAGCGAGTAGCCGGCGTAAACCGCCAGTAATGGCTGCATGTTCAGGTCCTCACACCACTCCAGATATTCGAGCATGCCCAAGCCATCGTCGGACCGGTAGCCCCAGGGACTTTCGTGACCCGGACGCTGCTGGATCGGGCCGATGGTGTTTTTCCACTCGAACCGCTGTTCAACCGTATTTCCTTCCAAGTAGTTTCCGCCGGGCAACCGAAGGAAACCGGGCTTCAGGCCGGCCATTTTTTGCATCAGATCGATCCGATTACCATTCGGACGATTCTGGTACGTCGGCGCAAACAAGGAGACTTGGCTGAGCCAAATGGTACCAGGACTGCCGGCGGTAATGACGAAACGACTATCCTCGGTCGCAGTCACCGACCCGGTCGTCAGTGTTGCGCTGTATTGTGCCCAATCCGACGCAATCGCGGCGACTTGGTCTGAGCGTAGACGACGCTGCCGTCAATACTCTCGATGCTGATTGTAACTGGTCCAGTGATTCCGGCACCTTTGGCGTAGAAGGAGGTTTTATAAGTGGTGTTCGGTGTAACCGGAATGCCCCAATAGCCATCGTTAGCCGCCCCGACTCGCTGGCCCTGCGTAATTTCTATTCGCAGACTGGTAGTCAAAGCGGTACCGGCAATGGGCTGAGTTGTGTCCAGCGCGATCGAACCAACCCCACCGTTATCCTGGACCACCGACCAATTGATCGGCTCGTTTGGATCGTTCTGAAAAACTCGGTTTTGGATCAGTTCTCCGTACAGCCCGCCATCCAGAGCATGGTTTATTTCCTCAATCATCAGGCCGTGAAACGCTGGATTGATGTGCGCTCCGGGATGCGCCGCATCGATATGCAACATGGCTGGCTTCACCGGCAGTGGCCCCGGTAAAGAGGGATTACCGACCCGAGCGATCTCAAGTATCTGAGAGCCGGTCAAAGCCGCTTGGTAAAACCGCACGTCATCAATCGCTCCGTTAACAAAATCCACTGGGTTCCCTCCAAACTGCCCACGTCCGACCGACGAATGTCCGGTGGCAGCAGCCGGGTTCACGAAGAAAATCTGATCGGCAAGAAGGCCATTGACGTAAAGCGTCGCCGAATGAGCGACCGCATCATACACACCGGCTAAATGGTACCATTGACCCGCCACTGGTGTGAAACCCGACTGTGGCAGGACAAAGAAGTCGTAGGGAACGGTAAAAGAAAATTGATGGCTGTCACCACGCAGCTGCAAGAAGAAAGCTGCTTGGACACTTGTATCCTCGCTGACAAATGTCTGATAGCCGTTTGTATTGTTTAGCTTGACCCAGGCGGCGACGGTAAAACTTTTCGTCGTATCCAGGACTGGAGCAGCAATGTCGGCGTAAGCGCCAGGAACGCCGGGGAGGCTGAGAGCGTGTGGACCGGCGATGCCGGTGGTCCATCCTGCTCCGCCCAGCAGGGTAGCCGGGTGATCGCCCACTGAGTCAGCGGCATAAGTGCCACTGCCTTCGTCAAAGGTGAGGTAAGTGACAGGTTCAGGCGTCTGGGCATGCAGAGCGCCGACAACGAACAGCGTGGAAGCTGCGAGCGCGATTTGGCGACGAGAACTCCCATTGTTGCGGGAGAAACCTAGGGTTATCATAACACTCCGTGGGTGCTTGCCGGCTTTGTTCGGAGCTACCAACAATTCCGGCAAACCGATGTTAGTTAGGGGGTGTCAGCACATTTCTGCGTCCGACCGATTGCTACTCCTGCGAGAATCGGGCGATCGCTGGAGCTGGCCAACTATTCAGGGGGATATGTTTAGTGAAAATTCTCCGAGGGCATCACCTCAACTAGTTCTGCACACAGCAGTCGTAGGAAAAAGATCACAAGATCGAAGAACGCGAAGGGTCGCGCGGTGCGGAGTCGCAGAAGAAAGCCTCTTGCTTTGACTTGTTCCATCCATGGGTTGGCCGGGCGGAATATCTCGTCCTCGCGAACGCCAGGAAACGGGGGAGGCGTCCTCGCTCCTTTCGGCCGACAAAGTTCTTGGCGCCGGTTTTGACGTTCGACAACTAGTTTTTTTTGAGCGCGAAGTAAATCTTGGCTCGCGTGCTGTTCCCTACCGACTGAGCTCGGCTTTGCGACCAAGGCGCCAATCGGGAACTGGGAATCCGCATCCAGCGTCAAGTGCTTGAGGGGCACATCCGCGCGAGGTTTCAAGCCATCGAATTTCAGACCGATCGGTACCGGGAGAGTTGCTCGAGAATCCGATCGGCAGGCGCTTCGAGAGCGATTTCACATCGTGTCACGATATATTTTTGAACGTTGGTCCGGCGCTCGTTGTCCAATTTCCAGGAGAGGTGTGGATAGAAATGGATACTGTACAAATAGATTTGGAGTCTTCGGATAAAGAGAGCCCGAGTTCCCGGAAGACCGTTTCCCTCAAGGAATTTGTCCCAGTTGGTACATTCGCCGGTGCGAACGATTTTGTCGTCCGCATCCGTGATGGTAGACCGATCCCGGCTGACAGCGGCGACCAAGGCGGCGGACAAAACTAAAGTTTTCGTGCCTTTAGAGGGGCGATCGCTGAGAGGTGCTAACACGGGGGATGGGCCGCCCACCGATGAGTGAGCCGAGGATGAGAACCGTCGCTCTGCTGGAGAGTCGGCCGGGACGGTTACCTAAGAACCGAGGGCCAACTCATTAAGAAGCCGGCCTACTTTCTGAAGGGACCCCGTATGCCTCGCCTCGATACAGTCGGCCAGGAATCGGGCATCTTGAGAGCAATACGGAATTGTATCGATCGTCCCTTATGGTAGCTCCGAAGTTATTCAGCAATCTGGGGGCTAAAGCCCATTTTCTAGCTTTGGAGCGTGAGCGACACCAGATTGTGAATAACTTCGGAGCTACCATAAGGGACGTACGCGTCTTTGGGACATCATCCCAGCACTGCAGTGCTGGGCCACTTTCACCGGGTCACTCCGGGACATGTCCTTATGTTGATGCGCATGGGCAGCTCCCGGACCCGCCTTACCCCACCGCGTGACAATGCGACTATCACCGCCACCATTGATAATGCCTAAGTTTTGCTCCAGAGATTCTCATGCAAAAAAGGGCGCTCCCTCAAACAAATCTCCAGGTATCGGTAATCGGTCTTGGCACCGACTATTTCGGAACTTCCGTCGACCGCAAACAGGCGGTGCAAATCATGGATCGGTATGTCGAATCGGGCGGCAATCTTATCGACACGGCGGAAATTTACGCGGCCTGGTTCCCGGGCGGAGAGCATCAAAGTGAAAAGGTGATCGGCGACTGGTTACGCGAGCGCGGTCTACGTGACTCCCTCATTCTTTCGACCAAGGGAGCTCATCCCAAGCTGGAGTCGATGGACGTTCCACGAATGTCTCAGCGAGAAATCGAATCGGACCTCGATTCAAGTCTTCGCCGACTGGGCGTTGACTGCATCGATATCTATTGGGTCCACCGCGATGCTCCAGCCGTACCGGCGGAAGAAATCGTGCTGGCGCTCGAAGCTCTCCGAAAGGCAGGCAAAATAAAACATAGCGGGTTCTCGAATTGGCGTTTAAACCGAGCGGAAGCCGCCCGGCAAGCGGCTCTCCGATTAGGAATACCTGGCTTCATTGCCAGCCAGAATATGTGGAGCCTCGGTCAGGTAAATCTGGAAAACGCCGACCCAACCTGGGCATACATCGACACAGATTTCGTACATTGGCACGGCCAGCACGGTTTCGGTGCCTTTCCTTATTTGACTCAGGCGAATGGCTATTTTCGTCGCTTGGAACAGAGCAGCCTTGATCAGGTCGCCACCGACGCTCGCGTCCGCACTCTTTTCGATCATCCCGAAAATCGGAAACGCTTTCAGCGGATACAGGTTCTTCAGAAGAAAACCAGCTTCTCGGTAAACCAGCTCGTTCTCGGTTACTTGTTAAACCAGCCCTTCCCGGTTTTTCCTCTAATTGGGCCAAAGAACATCACGGATCTGGACGATTCGCTGAAGAGTGGAGACGTCTCGCTTTCGTCCGAAGATGTTGCCTTTTTGGAAGGAGTTAGGAGTTAAAAGGAGTGCATCCTCCGATCTGCTCCATCAGAGACAAGAGATTGCCCACACCCCAATGGTCTGTAATCTGTCCGTTATGCACGCGCATGACATCAACTGCCTCGAAGTGGATCTGACGGTCGTGCGCTTTTTAATTACCTACATCTGCCACTAAGTCTTCGGTCGCGATCTGGTCACCGGGTGTAAGCACAGTTGCACCGAAGAGTCCGTTTACCAGTTGAGCAAAAGCGTTCGAGATTCGCAGCTTAGCCGCTATGGTGAACTGCGTTTTGTCAGGTGTTGGAGCGATTCTTGACGCTGTTGCAGTCGCCAGTTCGATTTCTCCTCCCCCAATATCCTGTCCATTGGCGGAAAACCTGGCAAAGAGGTTTCCGGCGTTGTCTTCGCGAAATTGAGTGAATGCAAGGTGTAAGCCCTCCTGCGGATACGAGACCGTGACTCCTCCTAAAAGCGCGAAATCGCCGGTCAGCGCCGGTTTCGATTGCGGATCTATGGGCAAGAAGAGACTACCCTGGGGAAAGATCCCCGGGCTTATCGCGCGTACTGCCACGCCCGGATAGTCGGCAATCGCAGGCACCGGGAATGTTGCCGTAGTATGGGTGATGGCTCCGTCGGCGGCTTTGCCAAGGCTGTCGATCTTGGAATTGGGAGAGAACTGGGCGAAGCCGCCGGCAACAGTCGCCGGAACTGAGCTGGAAGACTGAGTTTGTTCTAACGGCATTGATCCGGAAGACTGAGCCTGGCCTGCGTTCACTGCTAGGAGCACGAAAGCGCCAAGCGATCCCAAAAACCCAACATTGTAGAAGTGCATAAAGAGACAACTGCGTTTCTGATTGTTTTGATGGATGTTTCCCAACATCCGAACAACGGTGCAGATGTTGGACTACGTGAAATAGAGGCCAGAATTTGAGGGCCCGATCTTTTTTTGTACCACTTGCCGGAATCACTCCCCAAACTGCCACCACACTGCGACGGGCCAAGAACACGGACGGGCGACAGGCTGGCCGCCACCGAAGAATACAGCTCTCCTAAATTCTAGCTCCTGGCTCTTAGCTCCTTCAGCTGCTCCACTTCTTTCTCCAATGCACGCACGCGACGAAGAAGCTCCGGTAGTTGAGCTACCGCTATCATTTGCCGCTTGGCTTCCTTCTCCGGAACAGCAGGAAGCCCGCCGAGCACCTTTCCTCCGTCCGGAACATCCCGCATCACCGGGGAAGTTGCACCGACCATTGCTTGATTGCCGAGCTTTAAATGTCCGGCAATGCCCGCTTGAGCCGCGATGAGGCAATAATCGCCGAGATGGGTGCTACCGGCGATGCCGGCCTGACCCATGATAATGCAGTGCCGCCCAATGACGACATTGTGCGCGATCTGTATCAGGTTATCGATCTTGGTACCTTCGCCGATGACGGTTGAACCGAGTGTACCGCGATCGATGGCTACGTTCGCGCCGACCTCCACATCGTCATGGATAACCACATTGCCGACCTGTAGCATCTTGCGATGGCGACCCTCATCGAGAACGTAGCCGTATCCGTCCGAGCCGATGACGCTGCCAGCATGAATCATAACCCGGTGACCAATCTGCGAATTGGCGTACACAACGACATTCGGATAAAGGCAGCAATCCTCCCCGATCCGACAATCGCGGCCAACGTGATTACCCCCCAAAAGCACGGAACGCGCTCCAATCTTTGCCCCGGCGCCAATCGTGCAGTGCGATCCGATATACGCTGTCTGTTCGACTTTCGCAGTAGAATCGATCACCGCGGTAGGATGGATGCCTGACCCAAACTTTTCTGGCGGGAAAAAAAGCGGGAGCACTCTGGCCATTGCAATCCGTGAATTGGGCACCCGAATGAGCACCTTTTGTGAGGCCAAATCGCTGCTAACGAGTATGGCGGTTGCGGCACTCTGCTCTGCCGCCGCAAAATAAACTGGTTTTTCCGCAAATGTAAGGTCTCCGGTCTTGGCATTGTTGGCTGCCGCAAACCCGGTCAGCGGAACGGATCCATCGCCAATTACTTCTCCGCCCAGATGCTCCGCGATTTGCTCTGCCGTAAAGGAAACTTGTGACATAGGTTGCTCTTGTTTCGAAACCCGCCGCCGGGAAGGGGCGAATTATTCGCCCTCTTGATCCTCTTTTCGCACCAAATAAGCCAGTATGCTACTGGCGCAACTGACCAATCTGCGGAGAGCCGAGCTCAAAAGTGGCCGATTCCTGTCTCCGACTAGCTCCATTTTCGGCGCTTGCCTTGGTATTGAAATTTCTGTCTGCTAGTGCAGTAAGGATGCTGATCAAAACCCAAGATGGAGAAGCCGCTCAGGCGCTTGTGCTTAGATTTTCGGATTCAGCGCGCAAAGTCGCCCGAATGTCGACTCGACTCTGCAAGGCTCTCGCTTAACTCTAAACTGACTGCTCGATGAGATATCTTCGCTTTCCCTCGCCGCTAATCGGTATCGCTGCTGTTCTTTCGCTTTCTTTTGGAAGCATCGCTGTCGCCCAGCAAGCTTCGCCCAGTCCGCAGGCGTCGTCCGCACCCAGCCCGACGCTTGAGCAACGCGTAGCCGGATTGGAAGCCTATCTTAATAATGGTGACCCCTCCAAAGCACTTCAGGATAAGGATGGAAAGGTTCCAGAGAACCTTACGATCCCGGCTCTGAACACCTCCGGCCCAGGGCACAACGCCTGGATGATGACTTCGGCCGCGCTCGTGCTTTTCATGACCTTACCCGGCCTCGCTCTTTTCTACGGTGGACTGGTCCGCAAGAAGAACGCTTTGTCGGTCCTCGCTCAATGTTTCGGCATCACCGGACTGGTGGCGATTCTTTGGTGGGCCTTTGGCTATAGCCTGGTGTTCGGCAAGAGCTTTAACAATCCGTTCTTTGGCGGATCGGAGTACTTTTTCCTTCAGGGTGTCACCTCGGTCCCAAACACGGACTACTCTTACTGGGTGTCACAGAACGTCTACGCCATGTATCAGATGATGTTCGCCGTGATAACCCCCGCACTGATCATCGGTGCCATCGCCGAACGAACGAAATATACCACCCTCATGATCTTCATGGCTTGCTGGATGTTTGTGGTCTATTTCCCGATGGCCCACATGGTCTGGGGAATCACCGGTTTCATGAATGGCCTTTGGAATGCAAATTCCACCATTAAAGCCATCGATTTCGCCGGTGGAACCGTCGTACACATGACTTCTGGCTGGAGTGCGCTGGTATTGTGTCTACTCGTCGGACCGCGCCTTGGCTACAAGAAGGAACCGATAGCGCCTCATAGTTTGGTGCTCTGTATGGTCGGCACCGCGATGCTTTGGGTCGGCTGGTACGGTTTCAATGCCGGCAGCGCGGTGGCGGCGGACGGGATCGCAGCCAACGCATTTACCACCACGACGCTGGCAACCGCGATTGCTGCGTTCACTTGGGCATTGATAGAAAAAATCTTCCGAGGCAAGGCAAGCGTGCTCGGCTACTGCACCGGAGCGGTTGCCGGTCTGGTTGTGATTACACCGGCGTGCGGGTATGTGTCGCCTACCGGCGGCGTGATTATCGGCATACTTGCGGCGGTCGTGCCGTACATTGCCGTTTCAATCATAAAGCCGGCGCTAAACTACGATGACGCTTTGGATACGTTTGGCGTGCATGCCGTGGGAGGAACCCTCGGCGCATTGCTCACCGGTCTTCTGGCCACCGGCAAGGCCAATAGCAATCTCACCGATAAACTGCTGAGCACGCTCTTTGTTTCACAAGTGGAAGCGGTCATTGTCACCCTTATCCTGTCGGTCGTCGGGACCGCAGTTATCGGCTTGGTTCTGAGAGCGCTGATCGGGCTGCGAACCGATCCCGAAATTGAAACATCCGGCCTCGACATCGCCGAACATGGCGAAGAGGCGTACATCGATTGATGCCGGCTGGGGCAGGATCCGGCCTACCAGTTGGCCGACGCTGTCGTTCGTTTGACGTTCGCTGGAAAGGACTATCCACTTTCCGAAATCGCAATTTGGCGAAAAGAATTTTCAAAAGACCCGCATTTAGATCGCAAGTACGTGACGGCTTAGCTACTTACTAGTTAGTCACGGATCGAAGCAAGTGCCCATAACGGAGTTCTTAGTGAAGCGAAATGCCCCAGAGAACACGCGGTTATGTTGTCAGATTCTATCCTACGCACGCTTTCGCAGGCGTTAGTAGAACTACACAGACCCGGAACAGACACGGATTTTCCCAGTCGCCTTTTTGCCTGTCTCCGGTTCTGCTTCTCATGCGATTTCTATTCGTATGACGAATTGACGGAAAACGACACCGAACGGATTGAAATATACCCGGCCTTGAGCGTTAACATAGGCACCTTAACTAGATGGCTCAATCGGCGCTCAAACGTCGGCGGCGTCTACAAACACAATGGCTCCCTGAGAATCGTGCGCGCTCCCGCGCCTCCCCTTCGGTTTCGCCCCGAATTGCATCACGATTTGTTGGATTTGCTTGGCCAAAGACACTACTTGGGTCTGGTAACTTCTGAGGGTCGTTCCCGACTGAATCTCATATTGAGTCGTTCGAGCGACTGTTTTTCAGAGGAAGAACGGCAGATGTTGAATATCCTGCAACCGCACCTCACGCAGGCCTATAAAGCGATCAAGCTGAATTCGCTCTTATCGGAAGCAGTTGGAATCGCGGACGTCGGTTTTGTCGTCGCTGATCGCGGAGGGAAAATTCTTTACGCAACAGCGAAAGCGCGGAAGCTGTTGAAAGAATATTTCTATCCGGATTCGCAGGTTACGTTACCCGCCCGTATACAGTGTTGGCTTAACGAAAAGGCGAACCCGGTTATTGGTTTGCCGCCGTCGGACCTCACCATCGATCTCGGCGAGAGAACCTTAGCCGTGCAGACGATATCCAAAGCCGAGACAACCGAGTATCGCCTGTTGCTTCGGGAGACTTTGCAGGTTTTTGATGCTGTTCCGCTACAGAAGCTCGGCCTAACGAACCGGGAGGCCGAGGTATTGCTTTGGGTAAGCCAAGGAAAAAGTAACGCCGAGATCGCCATCATTCTCGCATCCAAGGTCCGGACCGTCGCAAAGCATCTGGAAAGAGTGTTCGCAAAGCTGATGGTCGAAAATCGGACAGCGGCCGCCCATGCTGCGCTCGCAGTGTTGCGATGCTCAGCATAATGGCAGCGCCGGCAGCGCCGGGAATTGTGACGGGTGCCTAGCAAAATGAAACAGCGGCGGTGGTCCCGAAAGCTTTCAGGGCTGGTTGGAGGGGGCAGGAACACACAACCTCGCGCGTTGGCGCAATTTCCGGTAGCGGCGACTGTCCTTTTAGGGAACCTCGTGTTCCCGGCTAAAGCGGTGGAACGAAGCGATTGGGGCGGCGGACCTAAAGGCGCAGTCGCCATCGCTGGCCATCACCCTGTGGCAATACTGGTTCGGGCGAACGACGCCGAGGCGACTGCGTTTTCGGGCCGGGATGAACGAGTCGCCCCGTTCGCATCACTAAGTTTCAATGACACGAGGTGCTTCGAGGGATCCGAAGTCGTCCTTAAGGAAGCAACACAATGTCTGCAAGTGTCGAGACTATGTCGGACAGGCTAGTCGCCGCTAGCGAAGAACCCGGCCCGCTATCCGAAAAACC
>DASTDH010000763.1:0-6549 GCA_035710445.1 Chthoniobacterales bacterium | reverse complement strand
TTTTGCGTCAGAATTCAGCTCTGCTCCGCGGATATCCGCTATGCGAAGCGTTGCACCCGCGGCCTCAAGGGTTTTTGCGTTGCTGCTGGAGAGGTGACTATCAGTGATCGTCAAATCAACGTCGCAAAGGCGCGTAAAACTGGTAAGGCAATTGTGACCGTACTTGGAAGAATCTACCAGCACGTAGCTCTCGTTGGAAACGCGCATAATTGCCTCTTTGATCTGTGCATCGTCTGGATTAGGTGTGCTGTGCCCTTTCTCAGCCGTAAAGCCGGAACTGCCAAGGAACGCCTTGTCAGCGCTATAACGGTCCAGGATTGCCAGTGTTTCCCTGCCCAGTAAGGCCAAGCTCTTGTTTCTAACGAAGCCACCCAAAAGGAGGATGTCATAACCGGCGCTGGAGAGTTCAAGAGCGACCGGTACGGAGCAAGTGATAATAAAAGCTGACTTTACCTGTTCCTTCAGAAGCTGGGCTAAGGCGAGGGTGGTAGACCCTGCATCGAGAATGATGGTGTCCCCGTCTTTGATGTATCCTAATGCTGCCGTGGCAATGGCACGCTTCTCCTGCCAATGCATCTGAACGCGTTCAAAAAACGATCGGTTAAATCGACTCCGATGGGAAAAGACTGCTCCGCCAAAAGTCCGCTGCAGCAACCCTTCACGCTCTAAGTCATCGAGGTCCTTCCGGATAGTGACCACGCTGACTGCAAATCGGTCGGCCAAATCGCCGACATTCAGAGTACCGAGTTCTTCAAGAAGGTTTAGGATCTGCTTGCGCCGCGGTTCGGTTCTCACCATGATCTCTGCTTCCTCTGATTTCAATAAAGGCAAAAGAAACTTAGCCGTGAGCCGTTCCCTTGATCAAGGGGGGAGATGAGCTTTCCTTGAAATACTAAAGGCGGCTTACCGTAAGACCGGATGGGGAAGCATAATGCCCTCATTCCGAGCACGATCGTGTGGAAAAGCTCTTAGCCTGGTCGCCGCGAATACTTACTATTATCCTTTCGAAAAGAAATATTCTCATAAGTCAAATGAAAATAGGTTTTGACAATGGCACATTTCTAATTGATTTCTAAAGGAAAGTTATTCGAAAGACTCGGCTTTGCGGTTTCCCCCCTGATTCTGATCGCCAAAAAAAGGCCATGGGCGACCCGGCATAGCAATCTTTTCCTTTGCTGCACTGATGTATGAACAGGTCGATTCGTCTTACAGTTGGACAAGCGCTGGTCCGCTTTGTTGCGGGCCAATACGTAGAGCGGGATGGTCACGAGAACAGGTTCATAGAGGGGTTCTGGGGTATTTTTGGACACGGCAATGTTGGTGGGCTCGGCCAAGGAATCGTCGAGGTCGCGGCACACGAAGGCTTTCGATTCTACCGCCCTCAGAATGAACAAGGAATGGTGCACATCGCTACGGCCTTTGCTAAACACCGAAACCGGCTTGCCACTTTCGCCTGTACGACTTCGATTGGACCGGGCGCCACGAACATGATCACTGGAGCGGCCACTGCCACCGTGAATCGGCTACCGGTGTTGCTTCTGCCCAGCGATTATTTTGCCAATCGAATTCCTGATCCGGTGCTTCAACAGATCGAGCATCCGATCGAACGCGATGTAAGTGCCAGCGACGCCTTTCGGCCAGTCTCCAAGTTCTTTGACCGCATATCGCGCCCGGAACAGCTGTTGGCCAGTTTGCCGGAAGCCTTTCGGATTTTGACTGATCCCGCGGACACCGGTGCGGTCACGATCAGCCTTCCGGAGGACGTGCAGACTGAAGCGTTTGACTGGCCTGCCGAGTTTTTTAAGAAACGGGTTTGGCATGTGCGCCGCCCGCTTCCCGAACCTGAACTCATCGGAGCTATCGTCGAGCGGTTGAAGAGAGCGGAACGACCACTGATTATATCGGGCGGTGGAACAGTCTATTCCCAAGCGTGGGTCGAGTTGCAGAATTTTGCAGAAGAGTTTGGCGTACCAGTTACTGAAACCCAAGCCGGCAAAGGCGCGCTCAAATGGAATCATCCGTGGAACGCCGGACCGGTGGGTTCGAACGGGGCGACCTCAGCAAACGAGTTGGCAAAAGAGGCGGATTTGATTATCGCCCTTGGCACGCGTCTGACCGATTTTACCACCGCCTCCAAGTCACAATTTCAAAACGCTGCGGTCGGTTTTGTCGCTGTCAACGTGGCGCCGCTCGATGCAAACAAACTTTCGGCCTTGCCGGTGGTGGCGGACGTACGGCGGACCTTACCGGCTCTGAGTCGAGCGTTAAAGGAGGCGGGCTATAAAGGCACCTCCGACCAATATCGTGAAGAGGTAGCAAAGTTGAAGGCACATTGGGACGATAGAGTAACTGAAATTCGGGCTGTTGCAGAAGGAGGTGGGACATTGCCTGAGATCGGAGTCATCGGCTTGGTGAATGAAGCGGTTGGGGGAAAGGCTACGGTCGTTTGCGCTGCGGGCAATTTGCCGGGTGAATTGTTGCGGCTCTGGCGGCCCGAGGATCCGAAGGCGTATCACTTGGAGTACGGATTTTCCTGTATGGGATACGAGATCGCCGGCGGTTTGGGTGTAAAGCTCGCGGAGCCAGAGCGAGAAGTTGTCGTTATGGTGGGCGATGGGTCTTACCTGATGATGAATTCGGAGATAGTCACGGCCGTTGCAGAGAGGCTGAAATTGACGATTGTCGTGCTCGATAACCACGGCTACCAATGTATCCTTGGCCTTCAGCGAATCGTTGGCGTTTCTGATTTTGGCAACGAATTGCGCTATCGAGATCCTAAGAGCGGCAGCCTCACCGGTGACTACGTTCCGGTCGACTTCAAAAAGCACGCAGAGTCGATGGGGGCGTACGCCGTCTCGGCGCAAACAGCCGCTGAAGTCACAGCAGCCGTTCAAGAAGCGAGGCGAAGACCGGGCGTTTCGGTAGTGGTGGTTCCTGTCGATCCGGAAAAGCGAATGCCTGCTTTAGGCACTTGGTGGGATGTACCGGTCGCCGAGGTCAGCGTGTGGGAGAAAACCCGCGAGACTCGCGAAAACTATGAGAAGGCCATTCAAAGGCAACGACAGATCTTCACGTGAAACTTGCAACGGCGCCAGTTAATTGGAACAGCCCTGACGTACCAGAGTACCGTTCAAGGACTCCGTATCCGCAACTTCTAGAGGAGATGGAGGTGGCTGGCTACACGGCTACCGAATGGGCAACCGAGATGCCAAAAGATCCGGCCGTGCTTGCAGCGGATTTGCGGGCCCATGGGCTTCGGTTGCTTGGCGGGTTTGTAGGGCTAGAACTTCGGACGGCAACGAAGCGTGACCAGGAGATTCAAAAGGGCATGGAGATCGGCAAGTTTTTTCAGTCGCTCGGCGGGAGTTTTTTGATCGCCGCAGACAGCGGCGATCCGCGAAGGGTCAAAGAAGCAGGTCATGTCGATCCAGTCGGCGGACTAACCGCCGCGCAATGGGACTCACTGGGCAGCGGCCTAAATGATTTGGCTGCGGCGCTTAAGTCAGGGGGTGTTCAGTTGGTGTTTCACAATCACGTGGGGACCTATGTCGAAACTGAGGCTGAGACGTCTCAATTGCTAAATTCCACGGATCCATCCCTGGTGGGCTGGTGCTTGGATTGTGGGCACCTCGCCTATGGAGGTGGCCACACCCTTCAGATGTTGGAAAAGTATGGCCACCGTGTCGGCTACGTTCATATCAAGGACGTCGACGGGAAAATTCTGCAAAAATCGCATGAAGAAGGGTGGAGTTTTCACGACGCGCTTAGGCGCTTTATCTTCACGCCGCTTGGCGAGGGCGTGGTCGATATTCCCGCCGTGATCCGGGCGCTGAAGAGTCATCGATATGATGGTTGGCTGATCATTGAGCAGGACACGACACCGCTGAATCCGACAGAAGTAGCGCGGGAAAACCGGCTTTACCTAGAAAGACTTTTGCAATCAGGGGACTGATTGTCTGCATAACAAATTTACACACTGTTCTTGCAACCGAGCTTGAGATTGCTTGCTGCGCAAGTCTTGGCATGGGCCAAGGCAGAATAAAATTATGATAAATAAACAATCGATTGGCGTGGCTTTTCTCGGTGTGGGCCGCATGGGAGTGACGCACCTTCGAAATTTAGGGGCAATCAGCGGGGTCAGAATAATTGCGGTAGCTGATCTAGTCACTGAAAGGGCCGAGCGCGGTCGCAAGATGTCCGGAGCAGAGCTGGCGGTGACTGATAGTGTGAAGGCGATCGAACATCCCTCGGTCGATGCCGTGGTTATTGTTACTCCGACAGACACGCACGCGCAGTTGATCGAACAGGCCGTCAACGCTGGCAAGGCGGTTTGGAGCGAGAAACCGATTGCCTTGAATTTGGCCGAAACTCAGCGGGTAGTGCAACTGGTTCGGGAGCGCAAGGTCCCAGTGCAACTGGGATTCATGCGCCGGTTTGACCCGGGATACGCACGCGCGAAAGCCAAAATCGAAGCCGGAGAGCTGGGTAAACTCGAAACGTTCCGCGCCTTAAGCCGTGATACGTATCCGCCCAGCTTGGAATTCTTGCTCGGAAGCGGTGGCCTCTTTTTGGACATGTCGGTGCATGATCTTGACCTGGCTCGTTTCTTGGTGGGTGAAGTGGAGGAAGTTTATTCCTGGGGCGGTGTGTTGATTGACCAGCGCTTCGCTCAGGCAAACGATGCCGATACCGCTGTCACCCTCTTGAAATTTAAGAATGGCGTCTTAGGCGTCATGGAGACTTCGCGGAGATCCAATTGGGGCTATGACATCCGCACCGAAGTGGCCGGCTCCGTGGGTAAGCTGGTAATTGAAGCTCCGCAAAAAACACCGCTTCTCTTTGCCAAGGATTTCGCCTCCAGCTTCGATCACTACGAGAATTTTCCAGACCGCTTTGAAGTTGGCTATCGCTTGGAGCTGGAAGCATTTTTTGACGCTTTGCGTGAGGGCCGGACTCCGGGGCCGGGCCCCGAAGACGCGTTGGAGACGCTTCGTTTGGCACTCGCGGTTACAAAGAGTTGGCGCGAAAAGCGGCCAGTGAAAGTCTCAGAAATCACCGCCTGAGACGCTCGCATGAACCCTTTATAGACTGAAAGACATTACGAACCTTCAAAGTCCACACTAATGCGCCGAGTAGGCGCCAACAAACTATGATTAAGCATGCCCCCCTCCGACTACTGACTGGAATATTTTTCGTATGCTTCCTTTGCGTGGAAGCGGTATTCGCTCAAGGCGATCACTATCGGTTCCTCATGGTATCCCACATCGGATCCAGCGACCCGAACATGAATTGGTTAACCACCTCGATGAAAACCTTCGAGGAGAAGTACCCCGGTGTGAAGACGGAGTATCTGTCGACGAACGAATACAGTCTGCAAAATTTTATTGCGATTCTGAACCAGGCGATCGCCACTCATCCCGACGGCATCGCCGTTCCGATCCTGAACAGTGAAGCTCTCCAACCAATTCTGGACAGAGCGATCAGCAGCGGCATTCCAGTTGTCGCCTTTAATATTCCCGATTCACGGCCCCAAGGCCAACGGATACGCTATCTCAGCTATGTGGGGGGAGATGAATACCTCACCGGCCTCAAGCTTGGAGAGCATGTGGTCGAGTTAGCCAACGCCGGAAAAGTTCCAAAACCAACCAAAGTAATGTGCGCTAACCACGATCCCACCCACCAGGGCCTGAAGGCGCGTTGCCGGGGGATGACGGATGCTATGAAAAAAATTGGTGTCAGTGTCGATGAACTTATCATCGGTGCCGATCCAGCCCGGGCGCGCAGCATCATGCAGTCCTACCTCGGCACCCATAAGGATGTGAATTACATTTTCTGTGTTGCCTCGTGGTCCTCCCCATGGGCATACAGCGTGGCGGACCAGATGGGATTGAAACCAAAACTTGCTGACAAAGGGATGACGATCGTGACGGTTGACGACAGCCCGGATGCTCTTGAAGGCATAAAAGAAGGAAAAGTCCTCGAAACCAACAGTCAAGGTTTCTGGCTGCAGGGTTATCTCCCGATGGAAGTTCTTTACTTCTATAAGAAGATGGGAATGTACCCCCTGACCGACGTCATTACCGGACCGATTGTCATCGATCAGAGTAATGTTGATAAATGGATAACGTTCGTCAAAAACATCGTCGGGGAAGACGGCTACAAAAAGCAGAACACTTGGTGAGCGAACAGCAGGTGCGACCGTTGGGTAAGACGACTGTAGGAGTCGAGGAATCGATGTCGATCTAAGGAGGCCAAATGCGAAAATTACTTAGACGTACCGATATCGGGATAATCATCGGCTGCATTTTCGTATTCGCCCTGTTCAGCCTCTGGAATCCGCAACAATGGTTCGATTGGGGGACCATTAGCAACATTGGGCAGTACACAGCGATTCTTGGCCTCCTGGCGATCGGACAAACGTTTGTCATTCTCATTCGCGAAATTGATCTCTCCGTCGGCTCCGTTTACGGAATCGTGGGGATCACGTTCGCTGCCTTGGAGAATAGTAACATCAGCGTCCTTCTCTCATTCATCTTGGCGATGCTTTTA
>DASTDH010000762.1:0-3532 GCA_035710445.1 Chthoniobacterales bacterium | reverse complement strand
AAGTTATCGTTCCCGGGGGTGGCGTGGCGCTGATGCGAGCGCTCAAGACCCTCGAGGGTCTCAAGCCCGGCAATGACGATCAAAGAGTTGGCGTCAATATCGTGCGGAGGGCTTTACAGGCTCCGGCACGCCAGATCGCCGAGAACGCAGGCGAGGACGGCGCGGTGGTCGCAGGCAAGATCCTTGACTCGAAGGACTATAACTTCGGCTACAACGCGCAGACCGGAGAGTACGGCGATCTCGTGAAGCAAGGCGTCATCGATCCGGCAAAGGTCGTACGAACGGCTCTGCAGGATGCAGCCTCTGTCGCTGGCCTTCTCGTTACGACTGAGGCGATGGTTGCGGAGAAGCCGAAGCCTAAGACCCCGCCGGCAATGCCTCACGGCGGTGGTATGGGAGACATGGACTACTAAACGTCAGTTCGTGTTGAGATTTGAGAAGGCCGTCAAAGAGACGGCCTTCTTTTTGTCGACTTATCAGCCGGACACAACGCGCCGCTGAGGAGCCGTTCAACAGCATCTATTCAGTTTTGGTCGCCTGCTTTGCCAGCCCTCTGAGCCGCATCAATAGACCCGGCGAGCCCATCGGTTCCACTCGAGGAGTAGCTTTTGACAGGCTTCAACTCAGCGTCGTTTTCGAGGCGCCCTAGCTTTGCTTTTGCCTCTTGTGAACCGAGTTCTCGAGCGCGTTCGTACCAAGTTCGCGCCTGCCCCTGATCTGGCTTTATCCCATGCGCGCCAATGCTGTCGATGAAGTTTTGATCATAAGTTTCCCCAAGCGCTAGCGCGGCATCGGCACTACCCGCTTCCGCAGCACGCCGGAAATAGGCGCGCGCTCCCGCGAGATAGCCCACTTCAACCATCTTGTGGCCATGCGCCAGAAGCTCGTCGATGCGGCCGCTCTCCTCCGGACGGGAAACCAAGGTCGATTTGTGATCAGCGGTCACATCGACGTGAGTGGACGCGCTCGCGATTCTAACGCCATCGGCCGTAAGGAGTTGGATGTGCAAATCGGAGCTGCCAGCCTTAAATGGAATCAGCCTCAAATTGTCTGCGATCTCATCTGGCCGAAATGACCATCCGGTTTCACCATAGGGCCGCCCAGCTGAGAATGTGGAACTTTCCGGTATTCCATCGACAGTGATGATCGCACGAGGAGGAAGCGGCCCGGCAGGATCGATTGCGATGCGGAATGGAATTTCTTTACCCAACACTGCCTGCAGCGTGTCGGGCACCACCATAACAATTGATGGACGCTGGATTCTTGGCTTTGGTGGAGCAGCCTTTGGCTCCAAACTTTCCATTGCGACGTGTTCGACTTCTCGAGGGTCGTTCGTATAACGGTCCACAATAACTCCCGAGCCTGGGGGTTTGACTGCGCCCAACCACAACATCGCTCCAATGAGTGCGCTCGGAATAACCGAAGCCAAAACCAAAAGCGCACCAAGCACCTTCTTTCTCCAGCTGCGTCGTGAGCCTAAGCGTCGGGGAGACGCCGCCTCGCCCACAGCTGGCCGGAAGCGCTCGGCCATCGAGAAGGAAGTGGGTTCGCTGGAGGCTGGTATCTCTCCGCTGGCTTCCGCTTCATCCAGACGCTGAGGTAGGTCGTCTGCTGGAAAAAACTGCTCAGAGAGACTGGATCCCGCTCGAACCATCGTGCCCTCCTACGCTTTACTGGGCATGCACTCTGGCGACTAACTAGTGTGGCTCCTTATTCCACTCCAAAAACGCTCGGAACAAATCGGCGCGTTCTGAATCGGAGATCGGCCTTCCACTTACCTGTGCCGTATGAGCAAGGAAATTGTCGAAGTTTTTTGGAATAGCTCCTGCAACGTTTTCAGCGCGGTCTATCCATGCTTGAGAGGCTGGAGACCGGCGCCATCCTTCGAGCGTGGCAGCGAAATTGACCTCGCGCCATTTGGGGTTTCGAGACGGCTGTAGGAACTCATCGAATTTATTGAAGAAAGCGTCGACAAACTTCGCAACCCGCTTGTACCGAAAATTGTCCCCGCCCCAGTTGAAAGCGATAAGAACGGTGCAGACGGATACAGTATCGACGCTTTCCCCTGCCCGGACCAGTTCGGGGTAATCATCATGCGTCAGGAGCGCCGGGTAGTAGGCGTCTTCGAGTTCCTTCGGATATGGGATGCGGAGGAAATTGAGACCCTCGGCCCCCTTCAGTCCGGCAAGCTCCGGCGTAGGTTTGCCCGCCATGATGATAACGGCTGCGATTTCACCCGACTTGAGCTTTTCGATGGCGTCCGGATCGCTTAGGTGCAGCCTTTGCACGTTCACACCAAGCGCATCGAGTACTAACTGAGCGGTGATGTCGGTACCGCTCCCCTCCTCTCCAAAATTCACGAGCTTTCCATCGAGCTCTTTAACATCTGTGACGTCGGACCTCACGATGATGTGGACTTCCTCGGTGAATAGCTTCGCGACATAAACAATCTGATCCGACAGGTTCGGACCCAGTTCGCCGGATCGCGCGAAGTATTTGATGATGTTGGCCTGGGTGATGCCCATGTCGACACCTTTCAGGAACATCACGTCCTTAACGCTCTGCGCAGCGCCTTTGCCAACGATTGGAAGCACTCGGAGATTATCTCCATCGTCGACAACCTGAGCGATGTCATAGGCGATGCCGAGGTCGGTACCATTCGGGCTGCCAGCCATAATGGTCACGACGTTTTCATTCATCTGAGAGCGAAACTTTTCCCGCTGAACATAAGCGGTTGCGGATGCCGGAGCCTCGAGGTTGGCACCGCCCTTGCTGCGAGGCGCCGCCACAGCAGTCATGGCCAATAGGCATAATGAGAGCGCGAGGGCTATACGCATCACTATCCCTCCTGCGCGCTTTAGCGATATGCGATTCGCGCTCTCGAAAAGCTCACGAGAGCGGAGAGGCGAGCGGACTTCGATTTTGACAGGCTGCAGCGCGCAACAGTTGCTCTGCTGCTTGCCTCCTCGAAAGCGATGTTAGTTCTGAATTTCTAATCTAACAAGCCAACATTTGCTGTGCCGCGCTACTGAGAGGGCGTGGGCAGGCTTGAAACGGAGGCGCATCGGCTCGGAACGATGGACGTTAATCGCCATAAAATTACTCAGTTCATCTACTAATGTCTTTTTTGGGAGGAGGTGCGATGCGAGTTGCCCTTCTCGTTGTAATACTCGCATTGGCGTCACTAGGTTGGAATTGGGACGCTAGAGCTGAGTTCAACTGTTTCGAGACTCCTGGTGAGGGATCCAGGTGTGCTTGTATCGGTGCGAATGATTGCACCGAGATGAAAAACTCCGACAACTGCAAGTCAGAAGCCGCGTGCGATAAGGGCGAGCTAGGGGCTATCATTTGCAGCTGCAAGGCAGCGCGTCCTTCAAAGGCAGTTGGGCTGCGGCTACGACCTTGAGTCTGCTCTGGGTCATTAGCAGACATGTCAGGGTGTGTGAAAAAGAGTCCGCTTTACCCCCGAAAGCAGACATTCTCCGAGGCGGCTGAAATAGTCAGCTATGTGCCAAAAGCCCGAAAAGAGAGG
>DASTDH010000761.1:0-4880 GCA_035710445.1 Chthoniobacterales bacterium | reverse complement strand
TGCTGCTGCCCGATGGGGACTTTCACCCCATTGTTGGTGCGTACTCTCAGGCGCACATCTTTCGCCCCTTCAGGGCGTCACCGTTCGCTGTATCACCCAGGGTTGAAACCCTGGGCTGAGTCCAGTAACCGCTTCGCGGTAAATCCGACACACACCTGGGCTAACTCCGGGCGCTCCTTCGGAGCAACAACGGGAACCGGCTCCGACCAGCAGCTCGGGCCTCAAGGCCCGAGCGCTCACCCACCTGAAGAAAATTCAGTTCTGACCGCCGCCTTGGTTGCCGGTATCGAATCCGTGCAGCTCGCCGTTTTGAATCAGGCAGAGCCGCTCACGAGTGCCGCCGAAAGTGCCGACCGGGATGCGGAGTATTTGTATGCCATCCAAGTTCTCGTCGATGTAGGATTGAGTTAAATAGGTCGTTAGATTGGTTTGTTCTTGTGTCTTCATATTAGTGCTTTGCGATTGAAGTTTCAGCTCGAGCAGCTTCGCCGGGAATGAACTGTTCAAGATCGATTCCCAGTTCTTTCGCAACGCCGATTCCATAGGCGGGATCGGCCCGGAAAAAATGGCAGATCTGCCGTAGTTGAATCTCGTGGGGGGTGTTGCCCGCCTGTATGTGTCGAGCAATATTCCCAAACAGTCGTTGACGCTGTTCCGAGTTCATTAATCGAAATAGGTTGCCCGCCTGGGTATAATCATCGTTGCCGTCGCGATGATCATATCGGGTCGCATCTCCGGTGATGCGCAGCGGCGGTTCGCTGAAGGCTGCGCGCTGCACCGGACCATTGAAACTGTTGGGTTCGTAGTTAACGCTCCCTCCGCCATTAGCGTCAACACGCATGAAGCCGTCCCGATGGTAGTTCATCACCGGACAGCGGGGCTTATTAACCGGAATCAAATCATGGTTCACTCCGAGCCGATAACGATGCGCATCCGCGTAGGAAAAGATTCGCGCCTGCAACATCTTATCGGGCGAGTGACCAATCCCGGGGACAATATTGGCCGGCGAAAATGCAGCTTGTTCCACCTCGGCAAAATAGTTTTCCGGGTTGCGATTCAGCTCCAGGGTACCGACCTCAATCAGCGGATAATCGGCGTGGGGCCAAACCTTGGTCAGATCGAATGGATTCCAGCGATAGGTTTCCGCTTCATCTTCGGGCATGATCTGGACGCAGAAACGCCATCGGGGATAAGTGCCGTGCTCGATGTTTTCGAAAAGATCTCGCTGGGCTGACTCGCGGTCATCGCCGACTACTTCGGCTGCTTCCTGGTCCGTATAAAAGGCGTGACCCTGCATGGATTGGAAATGGAATTTCACCCAGTACCTTTCGCCTTTCGCATTGATGAAGCTGTAAGTATGCGAACCGTATCCGTTCATCTGGCGGAAATTGCGCGGCAACCCCCGGTCACTCATCAAAATAGTTACCTGGTGAAGCGACTCAGGTGAAAGGCTCCAGAAATCCCAGGCGGCGGCATTGCTGCGCATATTCGTCTTTGGGTCTCTCTTCTGGGTATGAATGAAATCGGGAAACTTTAAGGGATCCCGAACAAAGAAGACCGGCGTGTTGTTACCCACCAAATCCCAATTGCCTTCCTCGGTATAGAATTTGAGAGCAAATCCGCGGACATCTCTTTCCGCATCAGCCGCACCGCGCTCGCCGGCCACGGTCGAAAACCGTAAGTATGCCGGCACCTGTTTTCCTACCTTACTGAATACCGCCGCCTTCGAATACTTCGTGATATCGTTGGTGATCGTCAAGGTACCGTGTGCGGCTGATCCTTTCGCGTGAACGATGCGCTCGGGAATACGCTCGCGATTGAAGGTCGCCAACTTTTCCAGCAACCAATAGTCCTGGAGCAACACTGGACCACGCGGTCCGGCAGTGACGCTGTTTTGGTTATCTTCGACCGGGGTTCCGGATGCAGTGGTCAAACTTTGGGACGGAATAGGTTCTTGTGACATATTTGTTGCTGTTTGTGAGTGCTTAGATCCGATAGCCGACTCTTCGATAGCCTGGAAATATAAGTTTCCTATGCTTACAATAGGACAAGCCTATGGAGATGCACCAGCTCCGCTATTTTGCTGCCGTCGCCCGAACCGGTACGTTCAGCCGAGCCGCCCGCGAATGCCGGGTAGCGCAGCCCTCTCTGAGCCAACAGATCCTGAAGTTGGAGGATGAGGTCGGCGAACGACTCTTTGAAAGAACTCAGCGTCGAGCCCTTTTAACTCCGGCCGGCTCGCTATTTCTGCCCCACGCCCTGAACATCCTGGAGGCAGCGGAGCGCGGACGGCAGGAGATTCGCGAGATGGGTGGCCAAGTCCGGGGAAAAATCCTGGTTGGCGCACTGCCGACGATCGCCCCTTATTTTCTGCCCGGCGTCGTCCGCTCGTTTCGCGCAAAATATCCCGGAGTGGAACTCATCATTCATGAGGAGACGACACAGCAACTCCTGCGCAACCTGGAGGAAAAAGAGCTCGATCTTGCGCTTATCAGTGATGCGTCTCCCAGCTCCCGAATCGAGATCCAGCAGCTCTTCAGTGAAGAACTGCTTCTCTGTCTGCCGGCCGCGCACTCCCTGGTTCGTCAAAAGAAAGTGGTCGCTCGCGATCTGCAGGACGAGAAATTCATCCTTATGCAGGATGGGCATTGTCTCGGGGCTCAAGCCCAGGAGTTCTGTGAAACCAAGGGATTCCGTCCCGAGATCAGCTGCCGGAGCGCCCAGATTGGAACGGTTCTAGCCATGGTGGAGGCCGGACTAGGGATTTCGCTGATTCCGGCAATGGCGGTACCGGGTGCGCCCAAAAATGGAATCGTTTACCGCTCGCTCGATGGCGTAAGGCCTCGACGCGTGCTTACACTTGCGCTGCCGGCACAACGCAAACCGAGTCTTTGCGTAACCGAATTTACCAAGTTTGTGCGGGACAGCGCCGCAGCGACAGGTAGGGCGGTCCGTCCCCGACCACCGAAGAACGGAGGCGTGATTAGTGATCGGTGATGGGCGCCTGGTTGGCATCACGTGCAGCGCGTTCCGATGGGTTGGTAAGGCGGTCCGCCCCGGACCGCCGAGTCAATCCGCAATCCGCATTTCACTTTGCTATCTGCTAATATTCTTTGTCGTCATCACGTAGTAGTGTCTACGATAGCCATGTGATCAGGCTAGCGGTTCCCGGCGACGCGCCCAAAACGGTTCCTCTCATAATAGAAGCAATCGGATCCATCGCCTTCATTTTGACCGGCACCAACGATCGAAAGGAAGCTGAGCTGATCCTTGGACGATTCTTTCGAGAGAAGGGCAATCGAGTCAGCTATGAGAATGCGCTCGTTCTGGAGGATGCAGGGGAACGCCCTTCTGAAAATCCCCTCGCGCAATCCGCAGAGCGTTTCATCGAACCGCACCAAGACGTTGTTGGTGTCGCGCTCATCTATGACGGCTCCATAGCCAGGAAGTTAGATGAGCCACTCGAGCAAGCAGCCATCCAGAAGTCTGGGCTTTCCGACTATCATATTCCCACTGAAGCTGAGCCTTCAGAGTTTTATCTCGACACTGTCAGCGTTGATTCAAAGTGCCGGGGACGAGGATTTGGCAGGGATCTGATTGAGGCATCATGTGAGCACGCGCGCAAGGTTGGTCAAAGTCGCGTTGGTCTCCTCGTTGATCTTGAGAACCTAGGGGCCAAGCGGTTGTACGAACGACTCGAGTTCAGGGTTGAGGGCAGAAGGCAAATCGCCGGAGCCGAATACCTGCACATGGTGCGCGACCTCACGCCACTGTGTGGCGATAGCAAATAGCAAAGTGAAATGCGGAATGCGGATCGCGGATGGAGTCGGCGGTCCTGGACGGACCGCCCTACCAACATTGACCGCAACTTCCCGGGTCTGGAGAGGTTAGAACGATTGTATGAAAAACCTACCCCTCCTCCGTGTCATTCCAGCGTTACTGCTGGCGGCCACGGTAGTTAGCTCCTATGCTGCGCAAAAGGATACCCCATCCGCTCCCTCAGCGGCTGCAGTCCAAAAAACGCCGGAAACCGCGGACCAACGTTTAGCCGACCTCAAACAAACGGTTAACTTAACTCCCGCTCAGGAAAAGAAAGTTAAGCCGATCATCGAAAAATACGTCGCGGACATCAACGCGAATCGAAGTGATACGAAAGCAACTAAGGAAGAAAGGGAGACAAAACGGAATGCTTTACGTAAGCAATACAACGACCAGATCAATGCGGTGCTAACACCAGAGCAACAGGCCAAGTGGAAGAGCGCAAAAAGGGCGATTTTCGAGAAACAGCCGAGTCCGACGCCAGCTGCAAGTTCCAAGAAGCACTAGAGCCGGCGCCACTGAGTGGCGATAGCAAACAGCAGATAGCAGACTGGCTATCTGCTGTTTGGTTCTAATCGGGATAACGTCGAGAAACCGAGCCAGTTTTCCCATCCGGCGTTTCCCGAAGAGCTCATCATCCGAACTATTTGCTATCTGCTATTTGCTATCACCGCGAAGCGGTGCGGTTCGCCAGGCCTCAAGCGGTATCCCGGTTCGCCGGCCGTTCTCGATAACGTTACCACTCATCAGGTCGCGATAATAGATAGTCCAGCCGGAAACGGGAGATCGACTATATCCATGTCGCGCCCCGCCGTCGGCGTCTCCCTCCGGCATTGAGAAACCTTTGCTGGCAAAGAATGCGCAGACTCCGTGCAGCCACTCATGCAGCCACACTTCGCCCGCCACCGGTACCTGCCAAGTCGACGATTCGGCGTTAGCGACTGCCACATAGGTTGCCTCATTTGACCAACCGGAAGCCGCGATAGCTAACCCCCATCCGCCGGAAGGAATGCATGTCCCATTACCGAAGTTCCGTTGCGGCCAGAGAACAAAAATCGAAT
>DASTDH010000760.1:0-6402 GCA_035710445.1 Chthoniobacterales bacterium | reverse complement strand
TTGATCGCGGTGTTCGTCTATTTTGGCGCAGGAAGTGAAGCCGCCTTCGCGCGGATGAAGAGCGTCTCACGAGATTTGCGCGTTTCAGCCGCGATGGTGACGCAGTTCCAAACGCTCCCACTCGACGCGACTCTCAACGATGCGGTCGAGGCGCTACTGCGGACGTCGCAGCATGAGTTTCCGATCACCGACGATCAGGGCAAAGTCCATGGAATTCTCACGCGGGACGACATGATCGCGGCGTTACGCAAATCCGGTCCGGAAACACCGGTGGCGGAAGTGATGCGCGTGGATATTCCAACGGTGCCTCAGTCGATGTTGTTCGATCGGGCATTTGCGCTGATGCAGCAATGCCGTTGCCCGGCGTTGCCGGTGCTTGATTCAGCCGGCCGGCTAGTTGGTTTGTTCACTCCCGAAAACGTCGGTGAAATGATCATGGTGCAAAGCGCTATCCAGTCGCGATCGGGTTAATCCATCGTGGTGATCGGAGGCGCTGACGTTTAACCGCCTTGCCGTCGTCCGTGATGGGCTGATCCACCGATGACGAGGCTCCAGCAAAATCATGCTGTGAGCATGGAGAAGGCGCCGAATCTGGACCGGAACCTGTTCACGTCCGCGCTGCGGTCGGGAAATGATGGTCGTCTCGGCCGCCTGAGGCGCCATTGCGAGGCTGATCCTACTGGAGCCTCTCTTGTACGTATATTCTCGCGCCTCTACGATCAGTAGGCGAGCGACCGTGGATTGATCTCCTTCAAGAATCCCATTGCCAAGTAGTAAGGGATTTTGTTCCACTCGGCGATAACCCGCGACCGAAATCCCGGATCCTCAAACCATCGGTTCTCCGGAACGCCAAAGTAGTTTATGGGCAGAATCATCTTCTTCGGTCCAGGCCAGTAGCGCTCAAGCGTCATTAGATAGCGGCGAGAAGAGGAGATCTTTCCGACCGCAATGATGGAATGGACCCGGTCAAAATCAATATGCTGCTTGATCAGAGGCAGGGACAGCTGAACGTTTTCGCCTGTGTTTGTGGAGTTGCGTTCACAGATCACGCAGCTTGCGTCAACGCCGCGCTCAATTAGTTTCTCGCGGAGAACGTCGCTCTCGGGATTCGGATTGCCTTGAGTCGCGCCACCAGCAATGACAATCCATGGAAAGAAGCCTCGCTTCCAGTAGCGGTCGATTTCGTCCGCAAACTCTTCAACCCCATCACGCGTTCCGAAGACAAAGGCGAGATCCGCGACCTCAATAGGGGTTTTGATCATGACGTAGCGGCCAATGCGCTTACATAATTTTGTGGAGCTCAATTCCTTAATCCTTCGGTTTGATGGACTGCATAGCTGGTCAGGTTTCCGTCCGCTGAGATCTCCTCGACCGCAACGAACTGCGCGCGTTCTAGCTCGCTTCGACGAGCTTGCAACTCACCGCCGCACGATTAAACGCCTTGCCCCCGAAGGCAATCGCGCCGTCAAGTGGGGTGTGGTCAGCAGCAGGCATGATGATGCTTTTTTGGATCTTCATATCAGCGTTTCTCTATGTTTGCGGGGTTAAGCTGTCGGTGATGTGGCAACTCGACGCGGGGATGTTCAACTGCATATGGCAGCAGCTGAGCGTCCAGTGCGTTCATAGTCCGGGGTTCGCTCAACCTGCTTGCACCGCACCTAACTCCGCGTGAGCCGCATGGTGCTCGCAGCGTTTCTTTGGAGATTTCTTCACGGTTAACATTTCAATTCGCTCGTAAAGTTCTTTGCCGAGGTCAGTGATGACAAAACCTTTCCCGTCCAATCGAACAAAGCCGGGACCCTGCAAGAGTCTGAGCATTGCGCGAATCGCGTTCGCGGGGATTAAGTCCGACTCGTTATGTGAGTCCTGTTCCTGCCAGACTTTCTTTAAGGTAGCCTTGAAAGAGATTGGCTTATTGTGCGCAGCCAAAACCCGAAGCGTGTACGGGCATCCTCTCAGTAGCCTGATCAGTTCGACAACTGCATCCTCAAGAGAGTCAGTGACGCCTTCCTGCTCATCAGCAATGTCAAACGCCCGGTAAGCCTCTCGGGCTAACAAGCAATGCTCGTCTTTGGCGGTGCGACGAGCTTTCAGGGCGTCCTTCAGTGCGATTGTCAGCGCAATGAAAGCGGCAGCGCAAAGCAGGATTATAAAATTCATCAACATAAAGTAATCGTGCAATACATATCCAAAGCTTCTTCTTCATCCTCAAACGTTCGGTGCGCCGGCCGCAATGGAGCGCTTACGCGGACCACTGGATCGAAACTTTCGGTTCTGCGGGACAACCGAGACATGGCCGATTGATAATAATCCTCGGTCAGGGCCCCACTGGTCTCTGACAGTTCGCGCCCTATGGTAAGTAGCTTGGCCTTCAGCGCTGATCGTAGAGCTGCCTTCGATACGTCGGTAAACCTCTCGGCCGACTTCTGTGATCAGAAATCCGTGCAGGCTCATGCGAACGAGACCAGACACTTGCAGATCCAAAGGATCGCCCAAGCAATGCTCATAGGTAGAACGTAGGGTTCGCGGCGCCGGTCCGTTTCGAGCTGGACTTCCTGCGCGATCGCTGACAACCGGAGAGGCTTCCGATGTGCAACTAGCACACTGAGGATGCGGCGAGATTCGTTCGAGCGGGCGAAGAACTCCACAAGGGCATCTTTCAGCGCGCGCAGGTCTCGAATGAATCGCGAGGGTATTTTGGCCAAACGGGAATCTGCCGCTTCGGCCTGATTCAGGTCGATACGAATAAGCGACCCAGCGGTGAAGAGTAGCGCCAGGGCGAGGAGAAACTGCGATGCGATGATAACTAAGCCAAAGAGTACGGGATTCATGATTTGCGTTTTTGCGTGGAATTGTTGCCGAATGAGTGGCTCGTGCGTCTGTGCGCGACTAGTGCTTCTATTCGAACAGTGACGATTTGGTTTCTGTTTTTGTTCTTGGTTAAATTTTCTATCGTTAGGCACCGACGCTCTTTGGCGCTTCGGTTGATCCGGTTTCGGTTATTCGTTGATCACCCCAATCTACTCTCTTGAGACTTGTTGGACTAAGACTAATAATCGATTAGAAAGATAGTTTTTAGCTATGTCATTATGATGGCCCAATCGTTTTTGAACTCTGCGGATGAGATCTTGTCCGGCGATCGGGAGGTCCTGACGGTCGTGAACAGGGGGTCTGCGAATTGCGCACTACGGCTGGATATGCCTTTAACCGACGCGCTATCCAAGCTGAATTGCCTTCGAAACGCTCAAGCGCGGTTTTGTTTTTCACGTACCGCTCACGCTATTTGCCGTGTGGCGAAGATCAGGGCGCTGGTCGGTCAATTGTGGATCTACCCGCATTGTCCTCGCGGATCAGTCTGCATCGACTAGTCTCGGGACGATGGCGTTCAATCGACGGCTCGGGCACTCCGGCCTCAGAATCATTTCCGAGGTAGGAGACAGCGCGAGCGACTTCTTACGCAATCGGCGCCGATCGGCAGTCGCGGGTTATCGAAGAGGCAGAGTTTCGCGTGAGCGCCATCGAGCGGCGCACTAGCTAGTCAGTTCATAGCGCTCGCGAATCGGCTTGACCAGCGACTCGGAAAGATTCGCTACTCGGCCACGACGAAATTGCTTCTCTACCTTGCGGATCTCGTCAGCAAGTAGGCGGTCAGCAAAAACTTCGGCGATCCAACGTGAAAAATCGCCGCGTCGCGCGTGACCTTGGATCGCCGCGGCAGGGAGCTGATCTTGGATCGTGACGAACTCTTTCAACGTGTGTGCCTGCGCACCGGTGGGCTGACCGTTGCAGGTGAAGACGAATCCGCGGTTGTCCGGCATCCGCACGTCGAAATACTTGGCGCGATGGCGCACATGCAAGGTGATGCGTTGGGCGATCGTGAATCGTTGCGGCAGAGAGCCGGGCCCAGCCCCCTGCGGGAGCACGGCAGCCTCGTCGATTCCCAGCCCTCCGAGAAGGTTCCCCCATTCGGATTCCGTGCCTTCTACGCCGCACAGCCTGGTGAGCGCGCCCACCTCCCAAAGATCGGTCAGTGGTGTCACAATGATTGATTCAGCCGCACGCAACAACTCGGGATGAAGCTGCGAGGGGCGGTAGGTAATTAAAACGTATGCTGCCAATTCGAAGTCCACGCGTTGTCCAATGTCAGGCTGATGGAGGAAGTAATGCGCCTCATCCACGACGATCCAGTGCGGCAAACCGATGCTCCGCCTGAGCGCGGCGAGCATCGGCAGTAGTTCATTAACATAAGACAATTTTTCCACGTGCGTGATCGCCGAAAGATCGATCACGATACTGATCTCTGGATAGCGCAAAGCCCGCGCTACATCGCTCAAGCGCGGTGGCGGCTCCTCGCCACCAAAGACCACAACGCCAGGCAGCGACTCGAGGGTCGCGTAATCCCCCTCGGGGTCGATCATGCACAGGCAGTAGCCTTGGAGGATGAGCTGCTCGCAGAAAAGCCCGGTGATCCACGACTTGCCCGAGCGCGGGTCACCCGCGATGAGAATATTGTGGCCGTGGACTGCGGTTTCCAGCGGGTGGCCGTCCCCGGTTATCCCAAGGGTTAGGCGCCGCCGGTCCGTGCGATTGGGCGGTAGCTTATTATGCGCGGAGACCTGTCGGATGTAATCGGCAACGACCGCCGGCCCCGATCCCAGCAGCACGTCGTCCGCAATTGCGCACAGCGACTTGCTTCCCCAGCCAACCGCCACACCGATTTCGCAGGCCTCGAGGAGCGCAAAATCGTTCTCCCCGTCGCCGATGCCGATGCAGTTATGGAGGGAGAGCCGTAGCGTCTTTAGCCCTTCGCGCAAGCCGCTCGCCTTGTTAATTCCCTGCGGCAAGATCATCACGCGACCGCGATTGAATGCGAGCATTAGCGGCAGTTCGAGATTCCGCACCGCGTCGAGAATCTTCGGCGCTGCGGATGCGTCGGCTTGGAGAACGCATTGCCCGCTTTCAAATCTCACTTCCAACCGGCGAAGCTCATCGAGAAACTCTTGCGACGGCGGACGCCCAAGCACACGCGTCCTCCCGTTCGGGAACGCGAGCACTGCTCCATTCTCTGCGACGATGGCATCGAACAAGCCCTGGTCTGCGAGGACGCGCCGCAAGTCGGACAGAGTCCGGCCGGTCACAAGGAGGACCACGATCTGACGCGCCCGCGCTTCCTTGATCGCCTCGAGGACGGCGGGATCGGCGCGTCCATCGCGCGCAATCGTTCCATCATAGTCGAGAGCCAATACGCTGAATTTCATAATCCCGATAGTTTATCACCTGCCCCGGATGAAATCTCCGCAATGTCAAGGAACGGAAGCTGCAGGGTTCAGCGACTCCACAGCCTGTAGCCGCCCGAAAAACATAAATAAGATGTGTCGGATACGCTGGGACTCGCTGCCACTCAAAGGTGGATAATAACTTTTGGGCCTCAATGAACCGGATTGATGTCTCCAGAGACCTCAGTAAAATGTGAGAAACATCGTAATCGTAATCGCCGCGCTTGGCTGCAATTCCTTCCCACGAACCCGAATTTCCCGCCCTGAGGGCTCTGACTGCGGTTAGTGACCACGGCCAGAAATACCTAGCGAAAAACTATCGATCCCATTCAACATGATTTCCTCGCAATGTGCGCTAGCCATCGACTGGCGAGGGGTGCTACGAGGGGACTCCGGCGGTAAGAATTACAACCTGGATCGTTATAGTCGACCTTTCTTCCAGTTTATCAATCCGCCAGCCATGTAGACATCGACCTGCCGGTCCGACAGGTTATGACGCGCGACGAATGTAAGTTGTCTTGTGAGGTTCTTTACGGGAATCGTCGGACCGGATTTGATCGCGGCATGAATACCTTCCACCCGAATGACATCGCCTTGCTCAAGGCGATCGTAATCGGCCGGATCCATGAAGATAAGAGGTAAAACACCGAAATTCACGAGGTTTTGCCAGTGAATCCGTGCCACGCCCTTTGCGATGACCAGGTGTAAGCCAAGAGATCGCGGGGCCAGTACGGCATGCTCACGGCTCGAACCCTGGCCGTAATTGCGCCCCCCCACGATGGTGTGCCCGCCCTGAGCGCGAACCGCCATGGCGCGATCGTGGTAGGTCCCATCGACGATGTCATACGAGAATTTTGCGATCTGCGCGATGTTGCTGCGGAAGGGAAGCGCGCGAGCGCCGGCAGGAGAAATCGTGTCGGTTGAGATGTTGTCGCCGAGCTTCAACAGGATTGGCAGCTCAAGGGCGTCTGGAGGCGGTGTGAGATCAGGCAGTGAGGCGATATTCGGCCCTTTCACGATCTTCACCTTGCGTGCCTCTTCAAGACGTAACGGTGGCAGGAGCATTTCTGTGTTAATGATGATGTTGTCCGGCTCAACGACGCGTGGGTATTCAATTCCCAGTGTA
>DASTDH010000759.1:0-3422 GCA_035710445.1 Chthoniobacterales bacterium | reverse complement strand
CGGCCTCCCGGGCATTGTGGAATGGACGCGAGCGTACCCATATTCAACCTTTTGGCGCGTTTGGGGCGACGTGCAGAATCGGCTCGAATACACTGCCTACCAGTTGCTTCCCGGCGGTATTCGCCTTCCACTTCAATACGATCTCATGCGCAATGGCCAGCCGTTTACGTCTGAAATCATCACCAAGATCGAACTTAACCCCCCGCTTCCGCAAAATTCTTTCGGAATCTCTCCGGATGTAAGGGCTGCATTTGAACAACTCAAGCCACGCATGATCGAAGGCCCGCCACTCGGAAAACCATCGCCTCTTGTCCAAGGTGACGACTCTCTCGTGCAATTCGTAGGTGCGTGGAACTGCGCTATCGTGAAACAACCCGACGGTCTGCTGATCCTTGAAGCCCCGATCAGCCCCGCTCACACGAGCGCGCTGCTCGCCGAAGCGCATAAACGCTTTCCGAATAGTCCCATAAAGGCTGCCATCACCACCTCCGATGCCTGGCCGCACTTCGGAGGTATCCGCGAGGTCGTTGCAAACGGCATCCCTATTTACGCTGTCGATCTCAACCAACCTATTCTCACCCGCCTCATCAATGCGCCTTTCACGCAAGTACCTGACACGCTCGCAAAATCGCCGAAGCCAGCGATATTTCATTGGGTTAGCGCGAAAACCGTGATCGGTGCCGGCCAGAACCGGCTCGAACTTTATCCCATGCGCAACGCCAGCGGCGAACGCATGATGATGGTCTATTTTCCAGAACATAAGGTGCTCTACACGAGCGATCTTGTGCAGCCTGGTCAAAAAGGTCCATTCTTCATGATGGAATATGTCCGCGAAGCCTCTGATGCGGCCAAACGGGAGAACCTCATCGTTAACCGATTCTTCGGCATGCACATGCCGATGTCGCCCTGGACTGATGTCGAGAAAGCTCTGGCTGCCACAGAATCATTCCAATGAAATCGGGGAGTGTATTAAGCCCACCTATTTTGGGGGACGCGAGGTCCGTCCGCAGGTGCCCTCTGATAGTGAAAAGGGCGTCTTCAGTCGAGGTAACAAAAAGCAGGTACAGCCGGTCTTACTCCACACAGTGACGCAGTCAGGCTCAAGCGCGGCGACTAGTTTCCCGGCGGAGAGGTCTGGAAAACTTACGACGGGCATTTCCGCAGCCGAACTCTTCGCTATCGGGTGAAATTGATCGGTTAGAAAAGGTGCTCTCAAAGAGTGCCGAGACTGATTTTGAACGAAAAGCGGCATTATCCGGCGCCGATGATCGAATTAGTTCGCGCGCCCAGGACCGCGCTACAGCGCTCGCCGAACTCACCCAGGCCTATGACAAGTTATCGTTCTTCCAAGATCAATTGAAACAAGCAACGGATGAGGGTTCGAATCAATTGCCGCAGAACGTGGCCCTGCACTAAAGCGCGGACGAACTCAGCGGGTTGCTTGCGGAAAAAGAGTCTCAGGTGCAGGAGCAACAAACATTACTGAGTTCCTACCGCGACGTTCGAGACCTTATGGGCGCCCGCGATCTATTCATCGCGGACGTATTCGATATCGACCGTCGGGGAAGAGACAAAAGACGGTTCGGCCGTGTTTTCTACACCAGGAACAAAACGCTCATCTTCTATGCCTTCGATCTCGATAAGCAACGCGATTGGTATAGAAGGGTTGCTTTTCAATGCAACTTAAGTTAAATCGATGATATATCAGGCGAGGTGCTGCACAAATGCTGCACAATGGCTTTCAAGAACGCCTCGAAACGAACCAAAACCATTTCCTCGCCTATATTTCAAAACAACATACGCAAAGTTGGGTCATTGCCTAATTGTCGTGGTAGGATGAGCACGAAACCTGAGGTAACCCTCCGAGGTTTGTCGTCCTTCCGCAATGCGGGAGGATAGACTGCCGCGAATCTGTAGTAGTTATGGACCGGGTTGGCCCACTCCGCACCGAAGCCGTTCTCGCGCGCTTTCCATATCGCGTGGGGAGCCGGGCGTTAACTGTTCTCATGGCGGCCTCCGCCGCTTTGTTTTTCGCTATTCTCGTCGCCAATCTCCAAAGGCCATCAGTCATTTTGAGTTTGGTAATTGCACTGGCCGCCTGTGTCGGCGCGTTTGGTTTTGCTTTGACACGAGTTTCCAGCCAACTTCATAGAGAACAAACCGTAACCAGAAGCGCCCTTCAGGCGAGCGAGGAAGAATTCCGCCAGGTGGCCGGCAATATCCAGGAAGTCTTCTGGATGATCGATGTTAGTTCGAGAAGAGCTCTATACGTGAACGAATCGTATGAGGCAATGACCGGGCGCACGAGCAAGTCCTTTTTGAAAAATCCTTCTTCCTTTTTGGATCTAATCCATCTCGACGATCGTCGGTATGTTGTGAAGACGTTCGATGACGCCACACGTGTCGGGCGTTTTGATGAGAGGTTCCGAATCACGAGGCCCGACGGTGAAATTCGTTGGGTTTGGGTTCGAGGTTTTCCCGACCGAGATTCCGAGGGCAACCTCAAGCGCCTCCTTGGGACGGCACTAGACATCACCGGCCAAAAGCAAGCAGAAGAACAAGTCGCGGCCAACCTTGCCCTGGCGAAATCCGCATGGGCAGAAGAGGAGGCTTTGCGAAAAGCCACGCTCTCACTCACTCAAGATCTTCATATGGACAAGGTGATGGCTACACTTCTGCGGTCTCTTGCGGACGTCGTGCCTTACACCTGCGCCCGTGTCATAGTCCCCGAAGGCGGGCCGCACTGGTTGGCTCTTGGCGAGAGGGTGATACCAGAATCCTCGCAGCCGTGCCCACAAGTTCCATGGACCTTGGTCGACGATAAGTGCGGATTGATTCGCCGAATCGCGAAGGAAAAAAGAAGCGTTGTCATCTCTGACACGAAGCAAGAACCGGACTGGCCAAGTTTCACGGGCCACAAACACCTGCGCTCCTGGCTCTCTGTTCCCCTCATCGCCTCTGGAGATTATCTTGGATTCCTTTCTGTCGGGCACGTCGAAGCCAACCGCCTGACTCAGGAACATATTCGCCGCGCAGAGCTCCTGGCTATTCCTGCCGCCGTTGCCATAGAGAATGCACGCCTTTATGCGCGTTCAGAGATTTTCGCATCGGAACTGACAAAACGTCTTACGGATCTCCAAGCGGCTGAGTCCGCATTGCTGCGGGCGGAGGGAGGCCGACGGGTTTCAGAGGACAGGTTTCAAAGGGTCTTTCACGCAAGCCCCGTCCCATTCTCGATCACAACCTATAGAGAAGGGAAGTTCGTTGAGGTAAACGCGGCCTTCGAGTGCCGGTACGGCTATTCCCGCGAAGATCTCCTGGGTCGCACGGTAAATGACCTGCGCATCTGGGAGGATCCCTCTGACCGGGCGTACCTGCTCACTCGGCTGGAAGAAGGTGGGCCGATCCGAAATGTCATTACG
>DASTDH010000758.1:0-4538 GCA_035710445.1 Chthoniobacterales bacterium | reverse complement strand
TTTGGCCGCCCTGCGTGGCAACGAAGGCCTGATATCCGGTATCGGTTGTCGACGGATCGGCTGGTTGATGAAAAGCTTGCGCCACGGTGCCGGTCCAAAGCCCCACCGCGAAAGGATGTCTCGAAGTTCCCCGCTTACGATCAAATCGCGTATTGCCGCTCTGGATTGCTGGCTTTCTGTCGCGAATGGCCGCTGAACGCGGCAGATCGGCCGATCTGTCGCGGTTTCAGCGCAGTTTTTGCCCAAAGGACGCAAAATATTGAGCGTTGATTGCTCGGGCAGGATCCTGATATCGAACCGTTCGACCGCCTGTACGAGCCATCCGGATACAAAGACGAGACTTCAACTTTAGAAACATGTCGGACCAGCAATTGAGTTATCAGCCAGGAATGTCAAAGTTAACCCTCCGGGTTCGTCTATTGTTGGCTGTTGTCATCGTTCTCCTTTATGGCGCAGCCTGCTGTCTTCCGGCATTAGTTTTCTCGCGGTACTATCCCGGCAATAGCTCGTCGCCAACTGCGGACACATGGTCCGGTGCAATGGTATTAGGGTTGGGCTGGATGAGCTTGTTTTTTGGCTGCGTGGCCTGGCTGGCAAATACCTTGGTTCTGTTGGACCTGTTGTTTCTCATTATCGGATGGCGCTGGGCAACCATGATCTCGAGCGGGCTGACAGTACTCTTGAGTCTGGATACCTTTCGTCTTTTCTTTGTCGAGTTCCCCGGCGATGAGGGTGGAGTCTCTCGATCGTCCCTGCAAACGTTGCATCTTGGCGCCTGGCTATGGCTCGCGAGTATTGGCGCAGCGTTCTTAGCGGGGTTGGTCCTGGTGTTGGCGCGAAAGGAGTCGCCGCCACCGTCGCTTTAGCTCGCTGCTACTCGCTATCTATTTTGGTTCGCGGAATCGGACCGACTGACGGGCAAAAACTCACCGCGTTGCGCCGGATGAAGTCGTCAACTGCGTGGCGAATCACTTCCTTAAAATCCGGTCGGCCGTAGAGCATCTCCGGATGATTCGAAAGCCAGGATTGTGCCAGTCAATCGTTCGCAGGGGATATTCATTGCTTGCGCCTGGGTTCCTAGCCACGCGATTTGGAACTCGGTAAGACTAGTCTGAAGCGCCGGCGGGATGTGGTCGAGTTTACGCATGCTTGCTGGGTTGCTTTGCTGCTGACGCTAGCTCCGGCAAAACCGGCGGAGTCCGGATCCGGGGTTGCAAACCGCAAGTCCGCGCACGTTCTCGAATCGCGCTTCGCGATAATCGTGTAATGAACTTGAAATCAGGCAGCCCTGTCGATATGTAGTCTGCAGTCGTCCCTCCTTCGAGAGCGCAGAGCAGCCAATATGTCTTCCGCGAATGCGTCAGCAACCCAACGCTCGTTTGGTGAGACCATGCGGCGTGATGCCTGGTGGACGCAGCCGTTATTCGTATTTCTGGGGCTTTCCACGTTTTTGGTTTATTCAACCTGGGCGGCGTTTCAGGGGAATCATTATTGGTTTGACGAGAATGGGGCGGATTATCTTTCACCATTTTATTCGCCGGAAATCTTTGGCAGTTCGCCGCACGCGATTTTCGGTCCGAAGCCTGCCTGGTGGCCGTCCTGGCTGCTGTTTTCGCCGGCCCTTTTGATTCTCTGGGCGCCGGCAGGTTTTCGGCTCACTTGTTACTACTACCGGGGTGCTTATTACAAAGGGTTTTGGGCCGATCCACCCGCCTGCGCCGTGGGTGAGCCGCGGAAAGGATATCTGGGGGAAAATTCCTTTCCGCTCATCATACAAAACGTTCACCGATACTTCCTCTATCTCGCCTTGGTGTTCGTTCTGGTTCTAGCCCACGACGTCTGGAGAGCGATGTGGTTCGCCGATGCTGTTGGTGCGAAGCACTTTGGCATCGGTATTGGAACGCTCGTGCTGGCTACCAATGTCATCTTGCTGGGCGGCTACACGTTTGGCTGTCACTCGCTTCGCCACTTAATCGGTGGCTTTCTTGATGAGGTTTCCAAAGCGCCGGCCTGCGCCAAATGCTATTCCTACGTGAGTTGTCTGAACCGCCGCCACATGCTCTGGGCGTGGATGAGTTTGTTCTGGGTCGGTTTCACTGACCTCTATGTGCGGTTGTGCTCGATGGGTGTCTGGCACGATTGGAAAATCTTTTAGATGTTGATCGTTAAGCTCTCCCACCACTTTCCTGCTTCAAGCTAGACTTATCACCTCAATATTCTGGCGAATACCGTGGCCAACTACGAAACTCTCGAATACGACGTACTCGTCATCGGCGCGGGGGGTGCAGGATTGCGTGCGGCCATCGAAGCTTCCGCTGCCGGGGTCAAGGTTGGTTTGATTTGCAAATCGCTCCTCGGTAAAGCCCATACCGTAATGGCGGAAGGCGGCGTGGCTGCGGCGCTGGCCAACGTCGATGATCGTGACAATTGGAGAGTCCATTTTGCCGACACGATGCGTGGCGGCCAATATGTCAACAGCTGGCGCATGGCCGAATTACATGCCAAAGAAGCGCCTGACCGGGTTCGTGAGTTAGAAGCTTGGGGGGCCGTCTTCGATCGCACCGCCGATGGTCGGATTCTTCAGCGCAATTTCGGCGGTCACCGCTACCCGCGACTTGCGCATGTCGGAGATCGCACCGGCTTAGAAATGATTCGCACGCTCCAAGATCACGGCATCCATCAGGGGATCGAAGTTCACATGGAGCATACGATCGTTACTTTGCTTATGGATAACGAACGGGTGGCGGGCGCATTCGGCTATGAGCGTGAGCGCGGGCGATTCAAGGTTTTCCGGGCGAAAGCCATCGTGCTGGCGACCGGGGGAATCGGACGTGCCTATCGGATCACCAGCAACTCATGGGAATACACCGGGGATGGACAATCGCTTGCTTATCATGCCGGCGCCGAATTGGTCGACATGGAGTACGTCCAATTCCACCCCACCGGAATGATTTGGCCGCCGAGCGTCATGGGAATTCTTGTGACCGAAGGTGTGCGCGGTGAAGGGGGGATCTTGACCAATAAGGAGGGTAAGCGCTTCATGTTTGCAGAAATCCCGGAAAACTATCGGACGCAAACTGCCGACAACCCGGAAGAAGGATGGCGCTACACTCAGGGCGACAAGAATTCGCGTCGTCCGCCCGAACTTCTCACCCGGGATCACGTTTCACGCTGCATCATGAATGAAGTCAAAGCGGGACGGGGCAGTCCGCACGGCGGCGTGTTCCTCGATATTTCTTGGATCAAGGAGAAAATTCCCAACGCGGCGGAACACATCAAAAAGAAACTTCCGAGCATGTATCATCAATTTATGCAGCTGGCGAACCTTGATATCACCGCGGAGCCGATGGAGGTCGGGCCTACCACCCACTATATGATGGGCGGGGTGCGCGTGAACGCGGAAACGCAGATGTCCAGCGTACCCGGATTGTTCGCGGCGGGTGAGGTGGCTGCGGGATTGCACGGAGCGAATCGGCTCGGCGGAAATTCTCTGTCCGACCTGCTGGTGTTCGGCAAACGCGCAGGCGAATTCGCTGCTAACTTTGCTAATGAGTACGGTGCCGGGCAGGTTCGCGACGCCGCGATCGAAGAAGCGGCCCGTGAAGCGTTGGAGCCGTTCGATCGTGCGGCCCAAGGAACAAGGAACGGCGAAGGCCCTTATCAGGTGCAGAGCGATTTGCAGGAAATGATGCAGAACCTGGTTGGAATCGTGCGGCGAGAAGACGAAATGATTCGTGCGCTCGATGGACTGAACACACTCTGGAAACGTTCTCAAAACGTTACTGTCCACGGTCACCGCGAATACAATCCCGGCTGGCACACTGCGATTGATTTGAAACATCTACTCACCGTCTCTGAAGCGATCACGCGCTCAGCCATCGAGCGTAAGGAGAGCCGGGGTGGACATTTTCGCGAAGATTTTCCAAATAGGAGCGCGACCGACGGCAAGATCAGTATTGTTATCGACAAGGCGGCGGACGGTTCAATGCGAGTGCGGCGCGAACCGATTTCCGAAATGCCCGAGCACTTGAAGCAGGTGATTGAGGAGATGAAATGACGACGGCGGTCTTCAAGATTTGGCGTGGCGACGCAAAGGGCGGAGCTTTCGTCGACTACACCACCGAGATTGCCGAGGGTATGGTCGTGCTCGACGCCGTTCATCAGATTCAAGCCGCTCAAGCTAATGATCTGGCCTGCCGATGGAACTGTAAGGCAGGCAAATGCGGTTCCTGCTCCGCGGAAATCAACGGCATGCCGAAGCTTATGTGCATGACGCGGCTCGACCAATTGCCGCTCGACCAGCCGGTGACGATCGAGCCGATGCGGGCGTTCCCGCGGATCCGCGATTTAACAACGGATGTTTCCTGGAACTATCGCGTAAAAAAGAAGATTAAGAAATTCCAACCACGTCCGCCCGACGCTCCTGATGGCACCTGGCGCATGGCTCAGGCCGATATTGACCGGGTCCAGGAGTTTCGCCGATGCATCGAGTGTTTCCTTTGTCAGGACGTCTGCCACGTGTTGCGCGACCATCATAA
>DASTDH010000757.1:0-3945 GCA_035710445.1 Chthoniobacterales bacterium | reverse complement strand
TTCGCCGGACGCGGGCGCGACGATAACAATTTCACCTACGATGGCATTGACGCAACCAACATCATCAACCAGGCGCAGCAGCCTTATGTGCGGCTCGCAATTCCATTGGGCACGATCGATGAGGTCCGGGTGGATCCATTGCTCGCGGCTGCGGAGGAAGGGGCGACGGCGGGCGGACAGTTGGCGGTAACTTCGAGTTCGGGCACGAATGCATTTCACGGCAGCGTATTCGAGTTTTTCCGCAACAGTGTCCTGGATGCACGGCAGCCGATCGACAACTTAAATCCGGAACAACCGCCATTTCGCCTCAACCAATTTGGCGGAAGCTTCGGTGGCCCGATTGTTCGGGATAAAACCTTCTTCTATGTGTCTTATGAAGGCTATCGGCAAAGGCTAGGGCAGACACTGCCGGGTTTTGTGCCTAACGACGCACTTCGAGCCCAGATTCTCGCCACGTCCCCTGCGCTTGCCCCGATCGTAAACGGCTTTCCTAATGGGCAGACAGCCTTCGACGCCAACACCGATACATATGTTGCTGAAGGCAGTCAGAATGTGAATGAAGACTCAGGGATGTTCCGGATCGATCATCGATTTTCCGAAAAGACCACAGCGTTCGTTCGTGCCAACATTGATGAAGCCCGCAGCAACGTTCCTCTGGGGAGTGGCAGTAACTATCTGAACGATCAGACTCAGAGTACCTCCTACCCGGTGAACAGCGTTATTGAACTACTGCATGTTTTCTCGCCGGCGTTGATCAATGAAGTCAAATTTGGGTTCAACCGCAGCACAGCGATCAACACCAACGTCAACACGACGGGATTGGTTTACACGATTGCTTCACCTTTCACGACCCTGAATAACAACCGCGTCAGTAATGGCGTTGGAAATTCCTATTCCTGGCTGGACAATGTGACGTGGGTGACGAGCAAGCATGTCATAAAGGCGGGCGCGGAAGTGCGGCGCATCCAGATGAACCAAGGAAGCTCGACCAACGGGAAGATCACGTTCCCCACAGTAGATGCACTCGTAAACAACCAGGTCAGCAGCGCCAGCCTTACGGGCGCCCAACCCATATTAGGTCTTCGCAAGACTCAGGTTTATGGCTACATCCAGGATGAGTTCAAGATGCGCTCGAACCTGACATTAGACCTGGGTGCACGATACAGCTTCTTCGACATTTTTCACGAAGCCGACGGACGGTCGAATCCGTTTGACTTTGCGACCTGTGGACCGCAGGGATTCTGTGGCGTCGGGGCCAGCTTTGGTCAGCCGAACTATGCTGACATCGATCCCCGCGTCGCATTTGCGTGGGCGCCGGGAAAGTTCGGCTCGAAGACGGTGATCCGCGGCGGCTTCGGCATGTACCATGAAGATGGTCAGCTCGACGACCAGAATCTACCGAACTCCAACATCGTTTTGCGGTATTCGCTGTCGAGCAAATCAACGCCGGGATTGAGCTTTCCCATCGACCCGTTTCTCGCGGACACCACCGGCATCGTTTCTCCCCGAGCCCAGGATCGAAGACGGAAAGACACGTATGTCACGCAGTGGGGGTTGTCTCTGCAGCAGGCTCTTCCCAGCGAAGTGGTTGCTACGATTTCCTACGTGGGGAGCAAGGGCACACATTTGTTGACCCTTTCCGAAGTGAACGTGATTGATCCTGTGACGGGAGAACGCCCGTATCCTGATTTCGGACAGATCGATTGGCGGGGTACTGAGAATAACAGCAGTTACCAGGCACTCTCTGTTGCCGTAAAGCGCTCCTTTTCGCATGGACTCTTGTTCGCGGCCAATTACATGTTGTCTCACGAAATTGATGATGGTTCGAACGGCAGCGGCGATGGAGATTCGCTGGTTGCGCAGAACGTTTCCTGCATGTCGTGTGAGCGTGCCAGCGGCGCATTCGACGCGCGACACGTTGTGAATTTCAATGCAGTCTATGAGCTTCCTTTTGGCGCAGGCAAATCGCACCTGAGCAGTCCGGGAACGCTGCGCACGATCTTCGGGTCGTGGGAAGCCAGCTCTCTGGTGACTGCGCGGACTGGGTTTCCTGTGAATGTCACGATTGACCGCAGCTCCTCGGATACCCCGGACGGCAATACCAACAATCAACGTCCTGACCTCGTTCCCGGAGTTTCCTTGACGCCGCCCGGAGGACAATCTGTTGGGGCTTGGATTAATCCAACCGCATTCGCTACTCCTGCGCCGGGTACATGGGGTAATGCTCCGCGCAACCTGCTGCGCGCGCCAGGAGCGTGGCAGATCGATATGGGCGTTTCCAAACGACTCCTATTTACCGAACGCGTACAGCTTCAGTTTCGAACCGACATTTTCAATATCTTCAACCATCCACAATATGGTTCACCGAACGCAGACGTTTCCGCGAAAGGGTTCGGCCAGATTGCATCCACGATCAACATTGGTCCGGTCGGAACGGGAACTGCTCGTCAAGTACAGTTTGCATTGCGCTTGGGGTTTTAGTTGCAGGTCGATGAGCTACACAAGATAAAGCACTTGGCTTCCCACCAAGGATTGATCCGAGAGTCTTAAGTTGAACTTTGAACACCTTTCAGCTTGCCGCCGTCGTTCTGGAGGAACTCAAGAAATCTCTGCTCAACAACTCTCTTTTTTTGAAGAAGCGAGTGATGCACTCTTTTGCATTCCGATGATATAAGCTGCCATGGCCATCAGCGATGACCAACGTGCTTAGACCTTCGGGAAAACTCGGCATGATGCTGCGCGATGAGTTTTTGACCCCGCTCCGGTATTACAAGTAAGGATGGACGCCGATCCGTCGGCGTCGCTGGAATGGAGGTTCACGATGAATGAGTTCGCTAGCAATGTCGAGCGTCATCGCCGCGAGCTGCTGGTCCACTGTTACCGTATGCTTGGCTCCTTGCCGGACGCGGAGGACGCCGTGCAGGAGACGTCGCTTCGCGCCTGGCGGTATCGCGACAGCCTGAAGGAAGGTGCGCCACTGCGCCCCTGGCTCTACCGCGTGGCTACGAACGCCTGCCTCGATGCCATCGCTCGCGACGAGCGGCGTACGGTCCTCGCGGGGAGGGCCGCGTCGGATGAGGGCTGGGCCGGAGAGCTGGAGGACGTCGTCTGGCTGGGTCCGATTCCGGACTCAGTGCTCGAGCCATCCACCCCGCCGGCGAGGACGCCGGAGGCGATGGCGCTCATGCGCGAGACCATCGAGATCGCTTTTCTAACGGCAATCCAGCTCCTCACACCGCAACAGCGGGCCGCCTTGATTCTGTGTGACGTGCTCGACTGGTCCGCCCAGGACGCCGCCGACCTGCTCGAGATCAGTGTTTCTGCCGTAAACAGCGCACTGCAGCGTGCGCGGGCCAGGCTCCGCGAGCGTCTGCCGTCACACAAGCCGGCGTGGCCCTCCAGCGTGGATGCCAGCGCCGCCGAGCGCAATCTGCTGAAGAAATACGTCGAGGCGACCGAGTCTGCGGACGTTCGCGCCTTCGAATCGATCATTCGCGAGGACGCAACCTTCCGCATGCCGCCCGAGCCGGGCACCGCCGCAGGCCGCGAAGCGATGCTAAAGTTGTGGATTGAAGGCGGATTCGGCTCCGAACGATTTGGTCGCCTCCGCTGCGTTGTGACCCACGCGAACTTGCAGCCGGCGGTCGCTTGTTATAGGTGCCAGCCGGGCGATTCCACCTGGCGCGCCATGGCGCTGGATGTTCTTCGCATCGAGGAAGGCTTGATTACGGAGATCGTAACGTTCGGGCCGGACACTTTCCCGCTCTTGGGGCTTCGGCTATTGATGGACCCGGCACCGGAGATGAACACACGTAATTGATCTACTCGATGCTCGGCGAGGTGCGGTCGTTCTCTGCGATGCCGGTATAGCGAATCGACCTGTGAACCGGTGGTCGCCATACTTTAGCTCACAAGCACTGGAACCTGAAGGAGGTCAGGACAATT
>DASTDH010000756.1:0-6122 GCA_035710445.1 Chthoniobacterales bacterium | reverse complement strand
GCAGCTGCGAGTACTAAGTTATCCTCAATCGACATTGGCAAGAGCAACCCCTGGGTTTGCCGGTCCTGGGGAATGAGCGCTAAGCCGATCTTGCGAGCCTTGGCCTGCCGCGGGTGCTCGATCGCCAGGCGCCGGCCATCGATGAAAACCTCGCCCCCAAGCCCACGGAGCACACCGAATAGCGCCAGCAGAAGCTCGTTTTGGCCTTGGCCGTCCAACCCGCCGAGGCCGACGATCTCCCCGGGGGCAAGCCGAAGGGAAATACCGCGGAGAGCGTTACTCCAGGTCAGGTTCTTTATTTCAAGCAGAAGTCCGGCTTCAGGTTTGTGGTGCGCAGAGTCTGGCTGCGAGGCTCCGTTCGTATCAATCTTGGCCGGATAAGCTCTGGCCAGCTCGCGCCCGATCATCATCGGCACAATCTCCTCCGTCGTCCGGCTGGCCATCAGGAAGGTGTCGATATGTTTGCCGTTCCGGAACACCGAACAGATGTCGGCGATAGCGGAGATCTCCGGCATGCGGTGGGAGATGTAAAGCACCGCCAAACCTCGGTCGCGCAGCCCCCGGATAATGCGGTAGAGCAGTTCCACGTCTCTCGCGGTAAGAGCAGAGGTGGCTTCGTCCATGATGATGAGCCGCGGATCACGAACGAGCGCCTTCGCAATCTCGACCATCTGTTGGCGAGAGAGCGGAAGGTCCTTGACTCGCTCGTCCGGATGAATGTCCGGGCAGCCCACCTGGTGCAGGACTTTTTCAGCAGTTCGCCGTTGGCGGCGCCGATCGATCAATCCAAAATGTTTGGGTGGATCAGCGATCGAAATATTATCGGCGACGGAGAGGTCCGGCAGGAGCGACAGCTCCTGAAAAATGCAGGCTATGCCCAACCGAGCCGCCTCAGCCGGAGAAGCAAACTGCACGGGCTGATCTTCGAGAAAGAGCTGACCTTCGTCTGGCCGGACAACACCGGCGATGATCTTCATTAACGAGCTCTTACCGGCGCCGTTTTCACCAACCACGGCATGAATGGTGCCGAGTGAGCAGGCGAAATCGACGTTCGCCAGCGCGGTCACACCGCCGTAACGCTTAGTGATCCCTTGCAAACGCAAAAAGGGTCTGCGTGCCGGCTCGGACATTTGGGAGAGGAAAAATGCGGGCGCCGCGACCCTCGGGCGGTTCAGGCGCGAGGGCCTATCTGGCTTTAGTCGCTGGTCTTAGCTGCGTTCATCAGCTTGCCCGCGTCGAGCTTGATATTGCACTGAGGAAATCCGCTGGCGACAAAAAAGTCGTCCGAGAGATCAGGAAAATAGTCCACGCCCGGCTTCATATTCGTGTAGTCAACCTCTGGGATCGGCGCGGAGATATATTGAGGAAGACTGTCACCCTGGAGCGCAGCGAGCCCCGCCTTGAGCGAGATGGCAACGAGAGCCGGCGACTGGCCGTAAGACCAGCCCTTCAAGCCATCCTTGGCGTGCTCGGCAATCAACTTGCGGAAACCGTTCTCGGCTTCGCCGGCTACGGGAATGAAAGGATTCTTGGCATCGATCAGTGCGCGCACCGCTCCGGTGGTACCGCCCTGGCAAGCCATGCCATCGAACTTGCCGTGTACCGCGATGGCATCGGCCACAGCCTTCTGGGCAGTGCCATCATCCCAGTTTCCGACCACTTCGACGGATTTGATCTCCGGCTCCTTATCGAGGATCTCGCGCAACCCTTTGTGGCGTTCGAGATCAACCGGATTGCCAGCGACACCGCGTACCTCGATAATGTTCCCTTTGTTGCCCATCTCTTTCAAGAGCCAGCGACCCATCTTACGACCAACCTCCAACTGATCTTCATTGACCGCCACGATTTGATCGCTATCGATCGTGTTATCGTAGGAAATCAGGAGCACGCCGGCTCGCTTGGCTCGCTCGATCACCGGCTTGAAAGCGGTCGAGCTGACGGCATTGATCAGGACGACGTCGTAACCAGCGTTGATGAAGTTGTCAACTGCCCCGATCTGCGCAGCGACATCGGTGCCGGTACTGACGATTTTCAATTCTTTGATCAAAGGTTTGATCTCCGGATCCTGGGCATAGGCTTCCAGGCATTTGATCATCTCGATGCGCCAGGTGTTACCGATGTAACCGTTGGCCAGAGCGACCCGGTACGGAGGTTTCTTGGCTTTAAACTGCAACATTTTTGTTTCGGGGGTAAACGGTTTGAAACAATCGGCGGAAGAAGTGTCCGCGGCTCGGACCGGAGTACCGAACCCACTCAGAGCGACGACGCAGATCACAGCAGCGACGGAGATTCGCTTGTTCATAGTATATGGGGGTGATTGGGAGGGATGGAGCGAAGGGTAGCCTGGCGGCTACCTGCTTCGGTCAGCAACGCTAAGCATTTGCTACCACAACACAAGGTGGAAGTCAGAAATTAGCAGGGTAAACAGGGCAGGAAACCCGGTCGATGTTCGATTCCTTGAATTTTTCGGACGCAAATCTAAATCGAAACGTCGTGTTCATTCCAGGAGACGACTCATGGCCTCCTCCATCGTTGCGCATGTCACGATCGGGATATCAGGAGAGTAATGGAAACGGCTCATGATGGCGAAGCCGATGTCCTTGTTGGGCTCTGCGGGGAGCAATCTGACCACTAATGCGACCCCCTTTTCGGCGCACAATTCCATAATTTGGCCGACATATGGCGCCGCGGTAGTGGGCATGAAGACTAAACCACTCAGGTCTGCAAGCAACCTGAATCCCGGTTGAACGTCGGTCAATAGTGATCGCAGATTCTCCAGGCAGGAGTTCGCTTCCTCCGGTGTCGTGTGGCCCGCGATGGTAATTTTCACCAACCGGCGCGATCTATCGAACTCGGTTCGAAACATGGCTTCGTTCGCTTGGATGTCCGATGTAGGAACCAGCCGAGTTCAATCCGATGGACAAGTCAATAGTTAATGTGGATGGCCGAATTGCGATTCGGGACGGACCTAGCGCCGTAGGGCGGGCCACCCAGACCGGCGAGCCGGTTGCAGACCCAGAGTCTGGCTACAACCAGCTCGATAGACCGACTTCTAGTTATCGATTTTATAGATGATCAATGGCTTATTATCGATTCAATCCAATCCAATTGCCGGTTTATTCTCGGTTAATGAATCAAACTATTTCCGGTCTAATGGTCAGCAGCGAGTTGCAGAAAAACGTCGACCCTGTTGCTGTTAAATTCAGTTGGCCAAAGCTTTTTCAGGGCGTCTTGCTTTCGTTCGTTGTTCAATCACTCGGCTGGTTAGCGTCCTATCCGATTTGGCTGTTGATTTTGATAAGCCAGTATGGCTCTAACCCCACGGCAGTACGTGTTATACCCGCTCAAGAATGGGCGGAACTGTTCTGGATACTTTCGGGTTTATTCATATACCTGCCCACCTGGTTGTTTTTCACCTTGCCGATCTACGCGCACCTCTGGTTATCACGACCCGTTTTTACTTTGCGATCACTGATCTTTTGGGTGCTGGGTACAACTATCGGCGGCAGCGCCCTTTCAATCGGCATAGCCGTGGCCCTGTCTCTAAGATGAATTGAAAAGCTGGCTCGGGATTGGAAAGCAGGCGAAACCGGCCACAGACCGCTTAAGAAACCGCTCGATCGGCGTTGGTTGGATTGAGCTTCCAGGGCAAACGCCATTCCACTGACTGCGGTTTGAACACAAATTGCGGCCACTGGAAAAAACCGATCAGTTCGCGAGTCGTAGCATCCGAAGCCGACGAGATTTTGGTCGGTACCCCAATGTACAACTTCGCCGTTCCTGCAGTGCTTAAGGCATGGATCGATCATGTCGTGCGAGCCGGAAAAACCTTCAGGTATTCGATGTTTTTCCTGCTGTCTAACAAAAGGCGCCTTTGTTCTTCACGATGTAGTCCAGCATTTGCATTGGCTTTTGACCCGTGAGCTTCTCCACCCAATCGTTGGTTCCTGAAAAGACTCCATCGCGACAATCCTGGGCAACGGCGGATATATGCTGCCGGATGTAAGGGGAGTATCCCATCTCTTTCCAGATTTCACTAAAGGCTTCGATCTCCACCGCGACGTAGGTAATTTTTCTTCCGAGGACCTGCGTGAGGATGTCAGCCACTTCGTACTGCGTTAATTCCTTCGGACCGTAGAGAGGATAAGTCTTTCCGGCGTGCTCGGCGGGGTCATTCAAGATCGCGGCAATGACCCGGCCCTGATCTTCCGCCGCGATCGGAGCATAGCGAGCGTCGGCAAAGGGAAGTGGAAACATATTTTTCTCCCGGATGCTTGCCGATACATACATGAGCCATTCGGCAAAGAAGGTGGGTCGCAAATGAGTGACCGGAATTCCTGAGCGATCCAAAAGACGTTCGGCAATCCAATGATTCTGGGCGGCGCGACTTTTCGCAATCCTTCTCGCCGAAATTTGCGACATGTTCACGATGGCTCCGACACCTTGTTCAAGGGCGGCTTGAGCGAAAAAAGCAGTGGCCTCCAAAATGCCAGAAACCTTAACCGGAAAAACGAAATAAGCTGCAGTGATTCCGTTCAAAGCTTCACTGACCCCCTCAAAATCGGATAGGTCGCCCTGGACTATTTCCACGCCTTGGGAGCTCAGTTTCTCGGAACGTTCATCCACCTTATGGACCAAAGCTCTCACTGGCACGTTTAGTTCCAGAAGCTTCTTGATCGCGTTTCCGCCGGTTGCACCGGTTGCGCCGGTAATTAAAACTTTATTCATAAATTCGGTTGGAATGAGGTGAGGAGGAAGAGAGAGGCAACGATCAGCTCAACTGTCTCGGCTCTTTTAGATGATGAGCGACATCCAAGTGTGATCGTGTTAAAGTAAGATGTCAAACGACATCTAAAGTATTTTTGATTGGCCTGCTGATTAACGAGCTGCAAAATGAGAAAATCGAAAAGGGAAACCGAAGAGACCCACAAACGCATTGTCGAAATGGCGGCGGACGAGTTTCGCCAGCATGGAATCGTCACGTCCGGCATAGCCGATCTGATGGCTGCGGTCGGCTTAACGCATGGTGGATTTTACCGGCATTTCGAATCGAAGGAACAACTCGTGGCCGACGCTACGGCCGTCGCTCTTGATACGATCCTTGACACTTTGGCTAGCGCGCCCGCCGGAAAGAAGGGTCGGAACGGTTTGAAAGCAGCCATAGCGATGTATGTCTGTGCGGAGCATCGAGACAATCCCCGCGATGGCTGTCCTTTGGCTGCACTCAGTAGCGAACTCGCGAGGTCTGATAAAAGGGTTCGAGATGTCGCAACGACCGGGTTTTCGAGGATGATCGAAACTCTAGTCGCTCATTTTGACCAGGCCAGACCAGCGGAAGCGAGGAAACGGGCTATGGCGACTGCCGCGGCGATGATCGGTGCCATAACAATGTCGCGCGTACTCACCGACAAAAAGTTGTCCGACTCACTCCTCCAAGCGGTTGAAGAAAGCGCTATGCGTGCGTGAAGACATGGCGGAAGCAGTTTGGGGCGACACTAATCGCATCTCGTGAGACGGTTGAATGACGGACCAATAAAAGATTGTGTCATAACTTTGACATTGCTCGGCAACGAGGACGAAGCCGTGAATGTCTAATATTATGTTAAGACACGTCCCTTTCATGGTGGACGGCGATTGCATCCAAAGGGAACCCATCCTGGTCCGCAAGCGGTAGGTCGATACGATTCCGTCGCTTCGACGATTCGTATGTTCTCTCCTCCTCGGCCACACCCGACGACCACCGCGCGGTAGTTTTCTGCACTCATGATTATTTCAGTCCAAAATCCCAAACCGGATCCACAGATTTCACGGATGAATTAATCCACAGATTTCACAGATTACGCAGATCTAATTAGTCCTCAGATTTTCCAGCCCGACGGAGCCGCAACCACATCGCCCTCGTTCTCGAAAAGGCGTTTGGAAGCGATCTGCGGTTTGAATTGCCATCCGTTAGTAATCCACCATTTCGAGTACGAGTACGAGGACGAGATCGAGTACGAGGACAAGAAAATCTTGCGGATGTTACCCCTCTGCGAAAATCGCACCTAATTCGCTTGATTGGTGGATTATTTCATCTGCGGAATCTGAATTAGCTTTCCAGCAGCCATTTTAGTGTGTTCATC
>DASTDH010000755.1:0-7097 GCA_035710445.1 Chthoniobacterales bacterium | reverse complement strand
GGACAGAAACTTTGATCTTAGAGGCAACCTTTTGTCGCGTGTAGCCGTGTTTCAATACGATTCGTTTTAGCTCTTCGATGCTTCGATGAGTCCGCGGAACTCCTCCCAGTCCGTCGCGTGGCGGACAACCCCGAGGATGGGCTGTTCCAACGTTGAGATAGCTCACCGCCGCCATTCGATGTGCCGCCTGGGAAAGATGGCGTTGCTGCCAATGCCAAGACGCTCGCGGCGTCTGATCTCGTCATTGATCCTGCGGCATTCCTCCCAGTCGGTCTCTCGGCGGCCAATCCCAAGGATGATCGCTCCGATAAGCGCGTCGGCTCGGTCGGGTGACTCGACGCCGCGGGCTCTCAGGTCAGCTTTGCTTTCGAGCTTCTCGCGGCCTTTGGAGTCGTACAGCTTTCGGCGCGAGGTCAATTGAGCGATCAGCTTTTCATCGTTGGGAATAATGATCTGCCGGCGCTCGATGAGCTGGCCTACCGTTGACCACCATTCGGCGCTCAAGTTCGCGTAGATGTCGCTCCGCTTGGCCGGTGAGCCGTTGTTGAAGCGTTGCAGGTAGAATTTTTCCTCCTGCATGCGGTCCATCAGCTGATGGCCGTAACCTTCATCGCCTCCGACTTCGTAACTTTTCAGGGAGAACCGGCGGAAATGGTTTAAGAACCGCCCAACACTGTTCATGGTGTCGCGTGATCGCCAGGCGTCAACTATTTCGGCCTGGTTGCCGTCGCAGATGGCCAACACGGATTCGTCACCCGGCCCAGCGAAATCGCAGAAGGCGGCCGGCCGTCCGGGAACGTGCTCCGGCGGGTTCTCTATCAGAGCTCGCACATGCTCGAGTGAGATCATCGAATCACCTTCGTCGTAGAGCCACTCGGCGCCATGTTTGATCCGAAAGACGTTGTCTTTGGGGTCTTGGCGATCGGCTTCGATAGCGGCTGGGTCGACATGAGCACACAAGGAAGAGGGAATGTTAAACACCTTCCAGAGATGCGATTTGGCGGTGCAGATCTGATAAAACCCGCCGAAGGCTACGCCGGTCGAGCTCATGAAGAGCCTGTAAGAGGTGCTACAGCGCTCGAGCGCATCGAGGACCTCGTCACGGATTGATTTGGCTTCGTCAACCAGAATAGCGGCAGGGCTGCCGGGTTGGTCGTGTAAGCCTTCGATATTGCCTGAGGTGTCGGTGGCGCGGCCGAAGAGGAAACCACCGTGAGGATTTCGGACTTCGGTTTCCAGCCAGGTCCAGCCAGCCAATGCGGGCCGAGACCGGAAGCGTTCCAGCGAGGCGAAGAATTGGTTTTTAACCTGAGCGCTGGTTGCCGAGAGATACATCAGGCGAGCTCGGGGGAAGTTGTACAAGGTCCAGAGAGCTGCGATCGGAAAGACCGTGCTGGTTTTCCCGGTGAAGTTGGCGCAGGCGGCCGCCGTTTGATTACCGGCCGCGTAATTGAGTAGAATCTTGCACTGCCAATCGTAGGGACGGATCCCCAGGATTGAATCGGCGAAAAGCAAGATTGGAATTTTAGGCCTATCGGCCGTGCTGGCCCTTAGGTTTAACATGCAGGTCAGTCTACTATCTCCTGGGCGAGCTCGGAAGCTAACTATTCAATCCGGAAATCGCCTCGCTCCAACCATCCTCGTAGAGCCAGTGGGCTGAAATCCGATAGGCGCGGTCTTCCTCTACGACTTCTGCAACTAGGGTCCGAGACTTACCCTCAGGGATTCACTGATTAAGCCTTCCTAGAGACGCTCTATAAAGTCCTATGGAATGACTTGGCCTTTGCGGAGGTTGGCGAAGAAAATTTTGAACATGTCCTCCGTATCGATGCAGTCGTGGAAACCGGCGCGGCGTGCCTTGATGGTGCTCGTGATGTTGTCATACTCCATGAGACGGAGAATGGCGTCAGCGAAAGGCCAAGCAGAAACCTGTTCGTAGGGCAATGGCTGCAAGCCATGCTTGCGGACAATAGCCTCCCACACGGGCTTCTTGTCCGCCATACACACGGTAAGAGGCGTCGGAATCGGATCGGCCGCCGGCATGTCGAACATCGCGGCGATGCGTGGCCAAAGGTATTTCCAACGGAAATAGTCGCCATTAGTGATGTTGAAAATCTCGTCCTTAGCCGCCTCGGACTGTCCGGCCCACGTGGTCGCCTTGGCGAGAATTTCTGCCGACGTGATTTGATATAAAATCCCATAGGACTTCTCCGTACCCGGAAACCTCAGTGGAAGGCCGAGCTCCTTTGAAATGGCGGCATAGACGGCGATCGACATCCCAAGATTCATTGGGTTGCCGAGACCAAAACCGGTTGTCGCTTCCGGGCGCAGCGCGGTCCAATGCCACGCCTTCCCCTGCTGTCGCTCACGAAGAAAGTCTTCCTGATCGTAATAGAAGTTCGGCGGCATGAGCCGCGGGTCGTCTTCACGGGCGGGCGTCTTAAAGGGGCCCAGATCGGCGCCGTAGGCCTTTCCGCCTTGGTAAAACGTGACGTGTCGCAGCGAGGGAGAAGTCTCTTCAACGACATCGAACAGGTTCTTCAGGATGGCCACATTGACCTCGCTTCGTTCGGTCGCCGTCGGCTTTTCGATATAAGCGCCGAACACGATATGGGTGATCCCGCCGATCTTTCCGAGCTTTCGTTGCAGGTCGTCCCGGTCGAGCAGATCCGCGGTGATGGCTTCCACGCCCGCCGGCAAAGGCGCGGAACGACGCGACAGTCCGTACACCTGCGTGCCAGGGAGGGAGATCCAATGCTCGGCGGCGGCGCGGCCGCTCACCCCGTGGACACCAGCAATCAAAACGACGTTCTTCATGGACATCTCTTTTCCTTCCTATTCGTTTTTTGGGGTGTTTTCCTAGTACCGTGGGTGGCCATCCGTGACTTAAACCCGTATGTCTCAGCTCTCATGAGGTACGTTGGAAGCTGATAGAGCCCACTTGGCAATCTCGTCTTTGCGCATGAAGACAACCCGCTTCTGTTTTTGAGCATACTTGATAAACTCCTCGATCAGCTTAACACGTTCCGGAATGCCGGATATCCGGTCATGCGTGCTGATCGACATCATGCGGCGACGGGAGACAGCCTCTGCGTAGAGGACATCAAAATCATCCTTCAAATCTTGCAGGTAAGTTGCGTTTGTGGTGGCCGGCGAATCAAAGCGCACAATGTCATTATTACGGATGGTGTAGGGGACGACGGCAAACGGCTGGCCTTTCACCGTCACGGTAAACGGCTCATCCCGGCTGATGTCATCGATGTGGTAGATGAAGCCCAAGTCTTGGAGGATATCCAAGGTATTGGGCGTACCCCGCAGCCAGAATGCATTAAAGCCAATCGGCCGGGTGCCGGTGACCCTTTGAATGGTATCGATGCTGGCCTGATACCCTGCACGTTCCTGCTCCGGAGTCATGGAATACTGCGGCTCCCATGTCTGGCCGTGTCCGGACGCTTCATGGCCGCGATCGACAATCTCTTTCGCCAGCTGGGGATGTCTTTCAACCGCCTGGCCGACCATGTGAGACGTCACCTTAATGCCGACTCGATCCCAAAGATCGAGCAGGCGGGGAACGCCTTCCTTAAAGCCATAGTCGTACCACTTCTGAACGGGTAAATCGGGGTATTTCGGGTCAATCGTTGGAAAGGGACTGCCGGCGCCGCGATCCGGTTGAGCCCCCGTTTCAAATTGCATCGAGATTGAAATGACAAGTCGAGCCTTATCGGGCCAGAAGGATTGCGTCGAGGTGTCCATAGGTTTTTTTTCCTGGGCCTTGGCTTTGAGAATGGAATTGGCGCCGAAGCCGATGGCGGCTGCCGTGCTTGCGCTAATAAACGTTCTACGGTTCATTTTGGGCTGAGCATCGCCGTTAAAAACACGAAGAAATGACCCCACCATCTACGCGCAGAGCGGCCCCGTTGATGGCTGAGGCGACTGGACTGCAAACGAAGGTCACCAATCGAGCAATTTCATCAGGGGTCTCAAAGCGTTTGATCAACGAGCTCGGACGAACGCTCTTGAAAAATTCTTGCTCAAAGGCCTCGAACGATTGGCCGCCGCCGAGTTGCGCCACAAAATCTTCCAAGCCGGCAGAGTGCGTCGGCCCTGGAAGAATGGAGTTCACGGTGACCCCGGTCCCACCGCAATATTCTGCCAAGCCACGCGAAACTGCGAGTTGAGCGGTCTTCGTCATACCGTAGTGAATCATTTCCTTGGGAGTAAAAATGCCGCTCTCACTGCTAATGAAAATAATTCGTCCCCAGTTCCGCTCCTTCATGCCGGAGATATAAGCGCGACTGAGGCGTACACCGCTGAGCACATTGACCTCGAAGACGCGGCGCCAATCCTCGTCGGAAATTTTGTCGAAAGGCTTGGGCTCATAAATTCCGAGGTTGTTGACGAGAATGTCAACCGCGGGAAAAAGCTTGTGCAGTTCTTCAGTTGCGGTAGTTGTGGCCAGGTCTCCGACAAATCCGTCGACTTTCGCCTTGTACACAGCCTTCCTAACTTGTTCCAATGCGGAATTAACGGCGTTCTCCGAACGTCCGTTCACGATTACACGAGCACCTTCCGCAGCAAGTTGGCTGGCAATGGCGAAGCCGATGCCTTTGGTGGAGCCTGAAATTAAAGCAGTCTTATCAATGAGTTCTAGATTCATGTGCGAGAGACAGGTTTGGATCTACCATCGGCGGCCGCGTTAATTAGCTCGTGTACCGCCGTCGATGCCCATGAAATAGGTTCCTCAATCGAAGCTAGGAACCAAGTACCAAGCCTGTGACTATCGCATGAATTTCTGGTACTTCTGGCGAATTAGCCTTCTAAGCTCCGCCGGGTTTGTCTTGAGTTCCCGTCGTATGAAGCGCGAGAAGTAGGAAGGATCTTCGAAGCCAAGCTCATATCCGATCTCGGCCATGGTCAACTCAGTGTGCAGGAGGAGACGTTTGGCTTCGAGGAGAAGGCGTGCTCGAATCAGATTTCCCGCTGTCAAACCGGTTTCAAGCCGAAGAGATTCATTCAGATGGCTGGTCGTAACGCCCAGGGTTTGGGCGTAATCACGAACCGACGTTGACGCATGGAACGATCTCTCAACCGCCTGGCGAAATCGTCTTACCAAGCTAACTGCCGCAAATGGCGCGGGCGATGTGGCTGCATATAAGCGAGACAGATGGACCATCAGCAAGCGGAGTTGATGGCGGATCATTTCGACTGCGAGTTTCTCATGCTTTTCGAATTCGCGATGAATGTCCCGGAATAAATCTTGGGCCTGCACACCCTCTTTCGGTTCTAGGTGAATTACCGAAGAGAGTTCATCTCCGAAGATAAAGGGATAGTCAAATAGGGTGCTGGGCGGTGATCCGGCGCCATCAAAAAATTCCTGAGTAAAAGCAATATAGAGGCCAGTCATTTTATTTGCCTGCCAGGCATGGACGCGCCCCGGTCCGATGGCGATCAGCGATTTTCCCGACAGCGAACAATTTTCAAAATCGATCAACACTGAACCCTGACCGTGGAGCAAAAAAAGCTCTACGTAATCGTGCCGATGGACTTCCATTCGTTTATGGCGGACGCTGACACACTCCTCGAACGCTTCGACGAAAATCCCGTGTTCGAGGAATGGGGAAGAACCGAAATCCTTCAAAGACATTAGCGGAACACTCTTTTTTGAGATTCTCATGTCAGCCCCCCTCTAACTTAATCGGTGAGCTTAACAAAAACCTTGCATTCGAGGCAATCGTCTCACGCGCTACGACCTCAAGGACCTGGACCGCCGTATCGACCGGCTAAAGGCTGGGGAATCATTGCCGGCGCGAAGAAAGCCGTAGAAGTCAGACTTTGAAGGCCTGAGGCTCGCCGTGGCGTGAATCTCCAACGTCTGCGTCTTAAGGTTGAACCGCTCCGACGCTTTCCAGCTTCCGCATTCCTACATGGAACCGCAAAAAGCACGAAACGGAGATCGCATCGAATGCATGGAAGAACCGCTCGCAACTTTCATGCTCTCGCGCTGCGCCATTAAGGAATGCCCAGTCCACCAGTGATTGACAGTAATCAGCGAAACTCAAACCTCTAAAGCGATCTGGCTTTGCGTATAACCTTTTTTAAATGTCGCGTAACGTGCCGGTCTGCGATGGTAGAATGATCTTCCCGAAGGCAAACTTTAATGACTCTTGAATCGCTTTCTTACTCAATTTCCAGTTGAGAGACGGCATTGATCCGAATCTCCGGCTTTCCTTTGTAAAGCTCAATTCGACCAGTAATCTTGACACGGCGACCTTCAATTCCTGAGACAATGGATGATTTCGAGAGTGGTGACGCGGGCGGAATCCAGCCTGTGAAGCTCTGGTTTGGATAGGCAGCGCCGATATTCAGAAATGTATTTCCGCTCTTCGAGGTGAACACCTTTGCTACTACGCCCTCAACGGTTGCATATTGGTTGATGTGCGCGGCTGCTTCGTGCGCAGCGGCCTCTACAACTACAGCGATGCCCCCGAGATCTCGGCAAGCCTCGACCGAGGCGCTACGATCCCACCAATCGGGTGACGCTCGTCGTGTGGGCCAACCTGACCGAATCGCCCGACGGGAAGCCGACAGCGAATAGCATCATGCTGAAAGTGCTCGATCAGGTGTATGTGGAGTCCCCGCTTCGATAAGCGCAGACCTCTACGCCTCCTTTAAGAGCCTACTCCGCTTTACCCGCACATCACAGACTCTGGCGGCCCATCTTGCTACTCATTTGGCCCAGATATGCCTTCCTCGGGGTCGGCTCGAGCTCATCGAGCCCGAATAGTGACCCTGGGCCGAACCGCATGCGATCTTTTCTGTCAGGTACGCCGCTGACCTTGATGCCGATAGACAGACATCCCGAGCGATCACGCTGGCTTTTGCTCGACCGCGGTGCCGTCCAAGGAGGCTGCTGAGCATCGTTCTGATGGACATTGCGAAGCTACTGGCGTCGGGCGTCGTAGCCCCCTGCCACCCTACTAGTGGAATTGTCGTCCGACTAGGCTGCCAACCGCCCGACAGAATTGCTCGAATGTATTGTCCGTCCCATCGGCGGTAATGGGAAGCGCTCTTCCGTCCGACCCGGGAAAGCAGTTATC
>DASTDH010000754.1:0-5340 GCA_035710445.1 Chthoniobacterales bacterium | reverse complement strand
CCTCCGTGGCCAGAGCTCGCGCAGTTGGCAACAGATCCAAGCGGAAAAAGTCGCGGTCGTTCGATGGACTGGTAATGAGTCAGCGGATTATGACATAACTCTCTACATGACTCTGCCGAGAGTTTCGACCTAGTATACCGTCTCGCATCTAATGGTGATATCATCATTGTATGCGAGACGACACACTAGTTTCCCAACCGCGCAATAAAAATGACTTTGCTTGAACTGTGCGAACCCTTGTTCAAAAAGGTGTGTCTATTCAACCGGTTCGGACGCAAAGGGGCGAGTGTTTCTGGAGTCGTTGAGCACGAGAAATTCCGCTTGGAAATCAAAGAGCTTTTGGCGGATATCGAAAAAAGAGCGAATTCGGAACCGGGGTTGAAGACTCAATGGCAGAAGATTGAGTTACCGCTCATTTTTTTCGTCGATTCGATGATCGCAGAAAGCGGACTTATCGTGTCGAGTCGGTGGCACCAGAACCGGCTGGCGTATGAGCGGAAAGAACTCGCCGGCGACGAAAAGTTTTTCGATTTGCTTGACGAAACCCTGGACGATCCCAGCGACGAGGCAACGGATCGATTGCTCATCTTCTACACCTGTCTTGGGCTTGGATTCACCGGGTGGTATGCCGGTCAGATCGAATACCTGCGGGGAAAAATGGCTGACATCAGCCAGCGGATTCGTGGGGCGATGGACATTGACCAAACCGCCAGGATCTGTCCGGAAGCCTACGCCGGAGTTGATACGCGCGACTTAGTCCAACGGCCCGGGTTGGGTATTGGCGCTATCGCAGTAATCTTTCTAGGCCTTTGCTTGATCGTTTTGACGGTTGAAATCTACCTGTTTCGCGCTGCGGCCCTCTCGCTGACCGATTCGTTAGCTGCGATTGCCTCACAGGAGATCGCCAAATGAACAGTAATCCTTTTATATGAGGCTCGGGAGCCAGTGTGAAGGAACTCGCCTATCTCTTTAACGCTTTTTCCGGGTTAGCGACCTGGGTCAAGGTGGTCATTCTATTTCTGGTGGCCACAACCGTCATCGGCATCGCAGGGTTCTTTGGTCCTCGCGTCGCGCTTATCGTCGCACTGGGAATCGTTGGGCTCGTTCTGATTTTGGTTCTCTATCTGCTCATCGTTTTTTGGGTACGTCGCCGCCGAGCTGCCGAAATGCGAGGCGAACTGTTTGCCACCGCGGCCAACCGAGGAGTGACTGACGCAGCGCTACGCGGCAGGTTGGAAGATTTACGGCGCAACTTTTCGCTCGGGATCGAAAAATTCGAAACTGCCGGCAAGGATTTTTACGGTCTACCGTGGTATGTGATTGCCGGCGAACCGGGCTCGGGTAAAACGGAAGCGATCCGCCATTCACAGGCCGGATTTCCGCCCGGACTACAGGACGAATTCCAAGGAGTCGGCGGAACCATCAACATGAATTGGTGGTTCACCAACTACGCCGTAATCCTCGACACAGCCGGACGCCTGATCTTTGACGAGGTTGAACCGGGGAGCACGAGCGAATGGAGCGCGTTTCTGGGCTTGCTAAAGAAGCATCGGCCAAATTGCCCGATCAATGGGCTGCTGCTCACTATCCCGGTCGAAAGTCTGGTCCGCGACTCGCCCGAAGCGATGGAGCAAAAGGCTGGGAAAATCGCACGCCGGCTTGAAGTGATTCACCGCGAGCTCGATGTACGTTTTCCCGTATTTGTCCTGGTCACGAAGTGTGATCTGATCAACGGATTTCGCGAATTTTTTGCCAATCTCGATGATGCCCGCGCTCAGCAGCAGATGTTGGGATGGTCTAATCCAGCACCGCTAGATGCTCCGTTCAGACCTGAACTGGTCGACGATCACTTACAAAACGTGGTTAAACGGCTCTGGCGTAGACGTCTCGGTCTTCTATTGGACCCGATCGCCAGCGAGCCGGGTGTCCGTCGTGCCGACGAGATAGATCGGCTTTACGAATTTCCCCATAGCCTGCATGCGCTGGCGCCCCGACTCCGTCGCTATTTGGAAACGATCTTTGTGGCCGGTGAATGGACATCGCGACCACCCTTCTTGCGAGGGATTTATTTCACCTCTTCCATGCGGGAGGGATCAGCCCTTGATGAGGAACTTGCCGAAGTGATGGGATTGCCAGTCGATCAGTTGCCGGCTGGCCGCGTCTGGGAACGGGAGCACTCCTACTTCCTGCGCGATCTTTTCCTCGACAAAATCTTTCGCGAAGACGGGCTGGTCACGCGGGCGGACAAAACGGATCAGTTGCTCCTACGGCGCAAATTGTTGCTTTTGGGAAGTGGCTTGATTGCGCTGGTGGCGCTGCTGTTGTTTGGGCTCTTCGGTTACAATTCTCTGCAGCAGCGGGTGTTGGCACAAAGCGGCTTTTGGGCTCGAGCTACTGAGGGATGGACCAATGGAACCTGGCATCCGATCATAGCAGCTGATCCAGCCGGCAGCTCTCTGTTTCACTATCAAGGGGACCAGCCTGTAGGCCCAGGTCTGACCGAGCAGACTCGGGCGGATTTTCACAATGAGACATTGAGTCTGGCTGAGTATCATTCCGCTTTGCGTGAATTAGCGGCGGAATCCCTCCATATCCCATTGATCTTTCGACTCTTTTCTTATGCCGGGAGTGATCCCGACCGGGACCGGCAGCGGGCGCAACGGGTCCTCTTCGAGGATAGTGTGGTAAAACCGCTTCTGGATGCTGCGCGTCGCAAGATGAGCGAGAGGAATCCGGAATCTCCCGTCAGCGGCAAGCCTGACCCTCGCCCTTTCGAACGGATAAGTGCATTAGAAGCTAAAGCTTTTGCTGCTCTAGTTGCGATCGAAGTTGGAGTTCTGCGGCAATCGGATACGACGGGACAAAATCCACCCGGACAAAGCTTCATTTCGCCCATTTTGGAATATGTGGCCGACCAGCGCGATCCTGGGCACCTGGTCGAAACAATGAACTGGACCTATACCGAAAATCGTGATGGCCGCGGCAAATGGCCTCCGAAATGGGCGAGCGGAGGAAGTACGCTTTCCGACAATACCGCTATCCGCTTCGGGCTTGAACGCTTGGTCGCCGATGCCCGGAACCGGATCCAAAACCGGACGAAAGACCTGCAACTGCTGGTGGATCTCGCCGCAGCTGTGCGACAATATCAGGCGGTCGAGACCGAGCTTTCTACAAAGGCGAGCATCAAGGATGATCCGGCGACGAGTGATCAGGAAGTTGCGACGATGTTCGATAAGCTCCAGGCGACCAAGGCTGCTCTTGAGGAGAAGCTGGCAACGGCCCGGCAGTCCGATTTTTTCGAGGGTGGTCCCGAGACTCTGTCCGCTGCCTATCAGAAACTGAGTAACGGCTACCAGTCCAAGTTTGATCAGATTGCCGCGATCCTGGCCGAGATTGAGCGCGTGTTGCCCTCTCAGGATCCCAACGGCAAGACGGTCGCAAAAGTGCTCGAACTAAAGCGCCAAGACGAACCTAGATACGCGCTGCTGAAAGAGGTCAAAGCAAAACTCTCGGAGATCACGCAACAGCTGAAGACTCAGATTGCCACCACGATCAATCAGCAGCAGGTTGCCGAGTTCAACAGCCTGGATGAGTTAGTGCTCACTCCCTCTCCGGACAAACAACCAAGTTATCTCTGGCGTTGGAATTTGTACCAACAATCGCGGGCGGCGGCGCCGGAGTATCACTACTCCGAAAAGACGACTCTAATTGGCCAAAGCTGGAAGCCGCTGGAACAGCTGTCGGCCGCACTGAGCGCGATTCGCGGGAAGGTGGCCGATTATCAGGGCAAGCTTAAGGAGCAATTCAACACGACGTGTACTTATTTGCTTCGAAGAACCGAAGATACCCAGCGCGAAACTTTCGCGCGCCAATATTTGCGGCAAGCGAAGACACTGATGCGAGCCCAGCTACATTTTCCGCTTCTCTGGCCCCCAACGGCGGACAATGTTGCTTTGAACGTCGATCAGGTACGACAAGTCAAAACGATTCTCGTCACCATCCGCAAAGATCTGCAGTCCGATACCGTTACCAAAATGGCAACGGCGTCTCGTCAACCGCTTACGGATTTTGCGAAGAGCCTCAACGCGCTTTATGCGGTACTGGACGCGCTTCTCAAACCCGACGGTTCGGCGTCGACGTTCAGTCTCACCGTTCTGAATGGACAGGCTCAGCGGCAATTATCCGGGCCGAACCTCGGAGCGACCCCCATACCGGTACCGGCGGTAACCCCGGCTGGCAAGCTGTACACAACAGATTCGGCAACGTCGGTGCAAAGTTTCAATCCTCGAAATTGGAATGGGATCCAGCTCTACTCCGGCGGAAAATCTCGCGGTTCATCCATAGTTGGCGGTCTTGCGGGACTCGATGCCCAAAATGATATCCTGCTCGGAAGATTTCGAGTGAATGATGCCTTTCATTTTCGAGTTTTTCATGCTCTGACCGGTGGCAGCTCTGACACGATCGACTGTGGTGAGAACTGGTCGGCATTGCGTCTGTTAGGTCGGTTTCTCGGTAAACCGATAGACGTCGGGCAAACTTGGCGAGTCTCGCTGAAACCTGGCGAGCCTACCGCGGTGTGGGTCCAACTCTCTTTCGATTTACCGCTTCCGGCCCTGGATGCATGGCCGACCGTTGATAGCTTGGGCCTCCGAGATGCTACCGGACAATGACTCGCTTTCTCAAGGTCTTCCTTCGCGATCGGTTGGATCGACCAGTCCAGCTGGCCGGATTCGGAAAACACCCGGCTTGGGATGATCACATCGACGACTTTGGACTAACTACCGAGACGCTAGTTATCGCCAAACGTATTCTGTACTCGGAGGGAATCGCCGGCCAATTGGCTTCTGGCGCTTGGAACCGATTGGAAGAAACTGGCCGCGCAGTGGAATTCGATCATCGTTTCATCTGGAGAAGGGAAGCGCAATCGGTGATTGGAGGCATCTGGGCTTCCACCGATGGTAAGGGACGAGCGCATTTTCCGATGATAGTTTGCATGCAGATCGCGGTAAATGGTTGGCGAGCGATCCATCGTTTTCTGGCAGTCTTGGAAGACCTTGGGACCCTTTGCCAGATAACCAAGGATCGGCAAAAATTTCGCGACGCTTTCGTCGAAACACAGCTCAAACTCAGCTCTGACGCGTTTTCGAATTTGGATTCAGAAACCAAACCCCACCAGTTGTCCGAACAAAGAGAAGAAGCTATCCTGAACGGGATGATTGCCCTTTCGCAGGGCGTCAAAAAAAATCGACGGCTGGGTGCCCGCACTGGGGTCAGGAGTGCTCATTTTCGGCTGCCGGCGATTTCGCCGCAACCACGGGAGAATCTTGAATTCTGGGCTGG
>DASTDH010000753.1:0-3488 GCA_035710445.1 Chthoniobacterales bacterium | reverse complement strand
CCCGAAGAGTATAAGAAGGGGGAAGTAGGTTAGGAATTTCTCGATTTTGGGGGCACTGAGAGGGAGAATTCGCTTGACGAATTAATGCGAATGATCTCAGTCGCAGTAATCTACGCCTCGAGAGTCCGAATCTTCTTTCGTTCACCCATTCACATCCCCGGAATTCTCTACCTCAGTCTACTACTGCCCATCCTCGCTGGCTCTTTCCCCACCAAAGCTCGTGCCGACGAACACCTCTTTGGTTGGGTGCTCGGCGCTGAGACGCTGCCCGCCAAGCAAGCAGAAGCCTATGAGTTTCTCACGTTGCGAAGGCACCTACCTCGGATGGGATTCCGAAACAGAAGTGGAATACGGGTTCACCGACCAATTCCAGGCGAGTCCTCTCGCTAGAGAATCACTATTTTTACAACAAGGGAGTGAACGGTGCCCGGGATGCTCTTGATAATACCAACGGCTTTAGGTTCGGTGGCGTGGCACTGGCCGGTAAGTATCGCGTGTTAAGCCCGTTCAAAGATCCAATCGGATTCGCCATCCGACTGGAAGGTGGCTATTTAGCTCATGATGAGGTCGACGGGCTGAAGCAGACAGGGGGCTATGTCGCTCCTCAAGTCATCCTGCAAAAGAACTTTCTCGACGATACGCTGGTCTTTGATGTGAACGGAGGAACGGAATTCGCCTGGGGCAAGAGACCGGCCGAACAGTATCCTCGCGAACTGGCGTTCACCGGAGGTGCCGGCGTTTCCTACCGATTTGCACCGAACTGGTATTTTGGAGTGGAGAGTCACATCCGTTCCGAATATCCGATGTTTCATTTCGGCAATTTTGAACACGTCGTGATGTTTGCCGGACCGAGCCTGCATTACGGCACTCAGCGCTGGTGGGTAACGCTCAGCTGTGGATATCAGGTCTATGGTTCGGGAATCGACGAGCCCGCGGATGGCAAGACGTTCGCAGAAGAGGTGAGGAACGAGTTCCGTCTGAAGGTAGGATTCAATTTCTAGCATCCGGGTACATCAATGAAAGACCAACCAGCTCTCCCTTACTGACGCTGCTACGAAAGATTGGATTCCTTTCGCTACGGCACCAGTGGCCTTGGCCGGTGCCGCTGTGCCCGGCTTCGCCAATACCTACCTTACAGTGGAGCAAGCCCAACAAGCGATTTTCCCGGGAGCTTCATTTACGCCGACGAAGATTGCGCTGACCACCGCGCAGCAAAAGAATATCGAATCCCACTGCGGAGTCCGGGTGCGCTCTCGCGAGCTGCAGGTCTGGAAGGTGAGTGGAGGCGCCTGGTTCCTTGTTGATGAAGTGTTGGGCAAACATGAGTACATCACCTATGCGTTGGGCTTAAGTGCGAGCGGAGCGGTGAAACAGATCGAAATCCTGGATTACCGCGAGACCTACGGCTACGAAGTCCGGGAAGCATCGTGGCGTCAGCAATTCGTCGGTAAGACTGCTTCGGCTCCGCTCAAGCTGGATGCCGATATTCGGAATATCAGCGGAGCAACTCTTTCCAGTCGCCATGTCACTGAGGGAGTAACGAGGTTACTGGCTACCTATGAAGTCGCCCTGCGATGAATGGAGAAGAGCGCGCCCGTTACTCGGTACGATTGTCGAAATAACGATCGGTTCGGACCAGAAGCCGGTGGCGGAACGCGCGATCGAACACGCATTTGCCTCCATCGCGGTGATTCATCAGCGGATGAGTTTCCATGATCCCAATAGCGTCCTTTCACGCGTGAATAGAGAAGCTTTCGTTCGACCGGTGGTTGTTGACGAGAAGACGTTCCAGGTCCTGACGATCGCTCGGGACTTTTTCCTGCTTTCTGATGGACTCTTCGACCCAACGATTGCTCCGACCCTCCAGCGAGCTGGATTCCTGCCGGCGTCTGGTGAAGCACCAACCAGAAGCGACATCTCTTTTGCCGATGTAGAACTGCTGAGTGACAACCGGGTCCGGTTCCGGCGTCCAGGTGTCTGTTTGGACCTTGGCGGCATCGCGAAAGGTTTTGCGGTCGACGAAGCGATTGCGGTACTGGAGAGAGCTGGCATCGATACTGCATTGGTGAACGCGGGCGGGGATCTTCGGACTTCCGGTTCTTTTAGCGTCGGAATTCGGCACCCTCATCGACCTGGCCAACTGTTCATTTCGCTTTCAGTCAAAACCTGGCCTTGGCCACTTCTGGGCCTTACTTCTCTGCTCGATCGCTCGACGGGGCGCATGTCGGTCCTTTCGTAGACGCCCGCTTGCAAGAATTGAGGGGTGATCTGTTGTCGGTCACCGTGGTGGCGACTCGTGCCGCGGCCGCGGATGCATTGACCAAAATAGTCATGCTCGATCCCGCAAACGCACCGGCAGTGCTGCGTCGGTCGAGTGCCGCTGCGCTCGTTTTCGATCGGCGAGGGTCCATTTTTTGCACTCCGAGTTGGCATGAAACGTTCCAAGCTGCGGCTTAATCCAGGCACCGAGTTTTTCGTCTATCTCATATTTGGCCTCTTGCTGGTCACCGGTGTGATCTGGATGTGGGCCCAAACGAATCTGGATGAAGGTAACCGACTCTCGAGTTTGATGCTGAAGCTGCACGGAGCGGCAGCAATGGGGGCGTTGATTCTGTTAGGCGGGCTGATCAATCATGTCCGCAAGGGCTGGAAGGCTCGGAAGAACCGAGGTTCGGGGATAATGCTACTCCTGGTTGTCCTCTTTCTGGTGGTTACCGGCTACGGCCTCTATTATGCCGGCGACGAGCAGTTACGATCTTTTATCAGCCACTGGCACACCTCGGTTTAGGTATTTCTCTGCTCATACCGGCGCATGTGATGATCGGACGAGCGCTTCGGCGTAAGCGGAGTCGATCGGTCGGGAGTGACGAGTCGCGTGTCTCGAGCTTCGAGTTGCAAGTTGAGAAATCTCGTGGCTCTCAGGACGAGCAGTGATTGGTGAGAGGCGAGAGGTGGTTGGTAGGGCGATTGCTCCGAGACCACTCAATAGCGGAGATCGCCGAGATCGATAGGTCTCTCCGACCGCTGGATTCCGATTAACTAACCCGTCGGACCTGGCAATTGGGCCAGCCAACCATCGCGTGACCGCTTCTATCTAAACGACCGTCCGATCGCATTTTCGATTCCGCCTTCGCCGGCTGATCTGCAACAGACTTAAGGACCACCGGCGACACGGATGGGCCCCGCCGCCCCAATCGCTTCGTTCCACCGCTTTAGCCGGGAACACGAGGCTCCCTAAAAGGATCCGACGTCGTCCCGGCGAACCTACCGACAACCTGACAAAACCTGACTATGTCGGACAGGCTAGTCGCCGCTACCGGAAATTGCGCCAACGCGCGAGGTTGTGTGTTCCTGCCCCCTCTAACCAGCCCTGAAAGCTTTCGGGACCACCGCCGCTGTTTCATTTTGCTAGGCACCCGTCACAATTCCCGGCGCTGCCATTATGCTGAGCATCGCAACACTGCGAGCGCAGCATGGGCGGCCGCTGT
>DASTDH010000752.1:0-3414 GCA_035710445.1 Chthoniobacterales bacterium | reverse complement strand
GACTACCGCCGTACTCACTGACACTCTCGGAGGTACTACGATGCCTTCTAGTTGATATACCAGCCGGTAAAAGAGGAGTTGGATGGTGCCGCGGAGAATCCACCAGATTCCCTGTTGTGCGACCGGGTGGATATTCCGCTGGAAGTAGCTTTTGCGGAAGGTTTGAAAGTCGATGACTGGAAAAAGCAAAAAGTAGTAATTGGGAAGCAGAAAGAAATAGCCGAGAAAATCATCCAGGCGGGGAGGCTGAGGCGAGCGCTTGATGTCGTACAGGTAGACGATCATGCGGAACATGAAGATCGCGCCAAAAACCGCCCAGAAACGATCTGGGATGGGAAAGCGACCGGTAGCCCGTCCGTACGCGCAGGCCGCTCCCACCGCGACGATCGCCGCGACTCGCCAGCGGAAATCGAGTCCGCTTCGAACGATTGCGAACAAGATTGCACCCACACCGATCAAAAGGCTGGCGACCTTTGCATCGAGCAGGAAATATCCGCCAACCAGCGATAACACGATGAAGAAGATTTTCTTGAAGCGGAACGGTAACCAGTAAGAAACAGCAAACCCGCCAAAGATCAGGCAACTGAGGGTGAAAAAACGGTCCGATTCGAGGCCGTATACACGGAATGCAACGAGCAAGAGACCTAATTGCACCGCCAACACGGCGAATCGACCGACGTCGGGCTTGGAGCGCTCCCGGCTCGGATCCGATACCAGTACTTGTGGCGAAGGAATACTCGCGGTTAGAGACCCAGACATTTGGCGACCAGATTCCTTTGAATTTCGGTTGTCCCTGAGTACAAGGTGCTTCCTACAGCATCCCGGAGTTCACGTTCGATCTGCTGCTCGACCATGTATCCGTAGCCGCCAAAGACTTGGATGGCATCATGGCAGTTGGCAACCAGGCATTCGGAGACATACAACTTCGCCAACGCCGCCTCCAGCATAGCGGGTTGACGCCGTTCTTTAAGCCAGCCGATCTTGTAAACCAGCGGCCGACAGGTGTCCAGACGCATCTTCATGTTGACGATTCGGTTCGCGACTGACTGGAATTTTCCAATGGGCTTTCCAAATTGCTTGCGGGTTTGTGCGTGTTGAATCGATCTCTCGAGTTGCCTTCTCATCAAACCGAGATAGTTGGCCAGAATGCAGCCTCGCTCCCATTCCATCGAAGATTCAAATACCGCCACTCCCCGGCCTTCCCGGCCCAGACGGTTCGTAACCGGTACGGAGCAGTTCTCAAAAATAACTTCAGCCATCGGGGAGGTGCGCAGACCCATCTTCTCGAGCGGCTTGCTGATGATAATTCCCGGCGTATTCCGCTCAATCAGGAAGGCCGTGATGCCCATCGAGCCGAGGCGAGAATCGATTGTGGCATAGGCAACAAACAAATCGGCCACTTGAGCGTTCGTGACAAAGGTCTTTGTCCCGTTCAGGACATAACAGTCGCCTTGCCGCTCGGCGCGGGTTCGCATCGAAAATACGTCGGAACCCGAATCCGGTTCTGAGGCGGCATTCGCCGAGACCCATTCTCCATTCGACAATCGCGGAAGATAGTACTGCTTCTGGTCTGGCGTGCCGTAGAGCGAGATGGGCATCGTGCTCGTCCACATGTGAGCATTGAGGGAGAACAAGAGTCCTTGATCGGCACTGCCATACCCTAGACCTTCCATCACTGCGATCACTTCGGTAATTCCAAGCCCCATGCCACCGTACTCCTGCGCTACGGGCATGCCGAGCACGCCAAAGTGGGCGCATTTCTTCCAGTCCTCGCGACTGAACTCTTCTTCGCGGTCGCGGCGAACGATATCGTCACCCAGTTCGGCGCGGGCGAATTCGATTGCGCCATCTTGAAGCCTCTGCTGTTCTTCTGAGAGCTCAGGCGACCTGACGGACAAAACTTACCTCCCACACGTGTGTTTGCCGACCGCAAATTCGTGTCAATGGTGCGAACTGACCGATTGAAAACCTGCTTGGGCACGCGGAATGCTCCGGCAGCAATATAAGGTAGAGATCCCGCGAGGCAGTTGATTTCAATTTTGCCATACTAACGCAGTGTGCGCTGACCTGAGTGACGAATCGGGCTCAGCTTTGTGTGACCTTCCAAATGTCTTGATTCACCGTATTGGATTATTACGGAATCGTTACGCTTGAGGCTGCTGGTGGTTCAGAACCGCGGTGCAATGTAGAAAATTGATGGAATTACCGCAGCTTTTCCCGGACAATCAATCCGCGTAAAGAATCGTAAACCGAGTTGCCGAGAACGCGTTTTACCGTATCGCGTGCCTGTTCCTTCATCCGCGTTCCTGCAAGCCCCTTGCCTTGGGATATACGGAAGACAGCGTCACTGTTCATTCCGTTGAGAATCGCAACGCGACCAAGGGCGAAGGTATCAGTGGTTGAGAGATTAACCGCGGTGCGGCTGGTCGCCATCGTTCTGAAGGCGGCTTGTTTCACTGCTTCCTGAACCCTCACATCCCATCTTCCTCCGGGACAGGAAAAGTGGTCTACGCGAGCTCCAGCAATCTGCTCCAGCCTGCCTTTTGCGACCTGGGTCTCCTCGCGAAGCCGGTCATTATCGATGTCTGTGAGATAGGGATGCGTGAGCGAATGGCACCCGATCTCAAAACCTGCTGCATGCAGTTCGCGAACTTGCGCATGTGACATGTATCCTGGCTTGCCGAGGTATTCGACTGTGATGTAGGACGTAGCCCCGAATCCAAGTTTGCTGAGCAGGGGCGCCGCCGAAATCAAATCAGTTTCGGCGCCGTCGTCAAATGTGATGCAAACGGTCTTCTCGCTGAAGGAGTCGATACTTTGGGTGACATTTTGTCCGCGCCAGCCCTCACTGGCGAGCTTTTCCATCTGCTGCTGGAAGTCTCGCGACTGAACGACATAGCGCACGTATCCCGGTTCTGAATGGCAGGTGGCGCGGCCCGGAAGCCCGAGTTCGTGATACATCAGGAAGACTACGCCGGCAGTGCCCATAAGGAATTCGACGCTACGATCGCAACTTCTGAAATGCGCGTTCCGCGAAATTCAACCAATCTCCTAATTCCGGGAGGGGATCGCGCCACTGAAAATTGTCATGATAGACGCCTGGGGTCGGAGTCAGCACGGCAGCCAGCGTGCGCCAACGATCTGGATATGCTCTCGGATAGCCTGGGGGCGGTCCTTTCATGACTTCCATTAGGTGACGAAAATCTCCCAACAGCCAGCGGCACATGACTCCCGAACGGAACTGAGGCTTCGCGGCAATGTCCCCGTGCTCCGCCAATTCGGCCAACCAGGCCGGAAAATCGGCGCCGGCATAACAGGCCAGCGGCAACGAGTTCCAGAATCGTCCATTGACTTCCATAAACACCGGAGGTTGGCCTTTGACCTGGCGGAATTCCACCATGGCCACGCCGTGCC
>DASTDH010000751.1:0-26232 GCA_035710445.1 Chthoniobacterales bacterium | reverse complement strand
CCCTACCAGCCTTAGGCCCCGCGGCCGAGTTGGCGCCCAAGACTGGCTTGGGAATTCCGCAGTACGCATTCCGAAATCCGCATTTCCATCTGATAGCCCACTGCTATCGATCGATCCATAACTGATATTGGAAAGTTATGGGTGTGGTAGGGAAATTGCCACATGAATTTTGCGGATTTACCACGATATCATCTCCGGAATGACAGTCTGAGCGATGTCAGTGTTCCTTTCTTTGACCCTGCGGATTGGCACGCATGGGCCAAGCAAGAGAAATTGGCAAACCAAAAACCGCGGCCAGTCCACTATCGAAGATGGAAGCGGGCGCAGATCGCGGTTTTCTTGATCGCCCTAAGTGTGGGATTCTGGGCGCTATCTGCAGTCTCACAGACAGTCGCCTCGATCACTGATGATGCCGCCAAACGATCGTCGGAAATACATTGGCCGGCTGGACTTTCACCCGATAACGCCGATTTGTTCGCTCATAACGAGATATTCATCAAAGCGCCATCCTCGAGAGTGTGGCAGCAAATCATCGAAGCGCCCAAATGGCCGGAGTGGTACCCGAACTCTCATGATGTGCAGATTGTGAACGACTAGGGTGGCGTGCTAAGGGCTGACAGTAAATTCGGGTGGAGCTCCTTCGGCCTGCAGATCTCCAGCACGATTCACGAGTTTGTTCCTGACAATCGTTTGGGATGGTTCGGCAAAGGAGCCGGCGTCGACGCCGTCTTTTACCACACCTGGCTGCTGGTGCCGGCCGGAGATGGTTGTCGAGTCGTTACGGAAGAGGTAGTCAAGGGACCAGGCGCCATTGCCTTTCGGAACTCAGACCCGAATGCCATGCACCGAGGTCATGAGATCTGGTTGAATAGCCTGAAGCAGCTTTCGGAAAAATAATTTCTCTGACATAGAATTGTTATTCACTGGCATACGTGATCTTCGGCCTAGAAAAGAGGCCGGATTTCTAATCATCCCGAGCTAATTCGAGTCTGCCTAAATAACGTAATCTGCGGATGTTTCCCCGATGGGACGTCAATTCCACAGCAGGTTCCTTCGGGTTGCCCAATAGGAATCAGCCGGTTCGGCCAGCGCTCTCAGCCGGGCTATCGTCTCCCCGTCGAGCGCCAACTGAGAACTTTGCAGGTTGGAATGCACCTGGTCCACGGTGGTCGCTCCGCTCAGGACCACATCGGCGAATGGTTGCACTAGGCAAGCAGCTAATGCAATCGCGTCCAGGGAACTATCGAGCCTGGCCGCTTCGCGCTGCAGGATCGCTCGTTTGAGTGCGAAATCGGGATCTGTATTGCGATGCGTCAGGCGTCCATTTGCCAGTGCCTCTTTCACGATAACTCCCATCCCTTCGGCGTGCGCTTCGGAAAGCGCAGGTCCAGCCGACTGCTCGAGCAAATTCCAGGTTACCTGTACCGTCTCGAATAGTGGCAAACCGTCGACCGTGACGGCCATCGCTTTCCGCAAAGTTCCAACTTGGTCGGGACCACTCAGCGAGAGACCGATGTGTGTACCTGAACTCTTCAGGCGGGCGAGTTCCCGCAATACACTCGCGTCATCGAGCACCCCGCTTTCCCCCGTGGCAGAATGAATTTGATAAACACCGATGTAACCGTTCAGCCAGGAAACACTCTCAAGCCACTGCTTCCGAAGATTCGCCAAAGTATGGTTTTTTATCTCGTGAGTTTGCGCCTCGATTTTCCAGTCGGCCGTGTACGTGTAACCCCATTTCGATCCGACCGTAACCGCTGCTCGCGACGTCGAACGTGCCCTCAGCCAGTTACCAAGAAATTTTTCACCGAGCCCGTACGACCGGGCCACGTCGAAGTATCGGATTCCGGCGTTCCAGGCGGCATCCAGCACACTGTGAGCATGATGTTCCATCGCGGCCTCACTCGACTCCTCGCCTAGGTCGTTTGCATGATGCAGATTGATATAGCCGGGTCTGCCTAGCGCCGCCATCCCGAGACCGAGCTGTGATACGATTAATTTCGTACTACCAAGAACGCGCGATTCCATTCTCAGGGCAGTTACGCCCTTTCGGTATGGGCCGCAAATCGCAATAATGCCGGACCAGAACCGCTTTTCGGTCACAGGAGAAGCTGGGAACTTTCAGTTAGCGCTCTGATCCCGCCCCATTAAGCTCGCTGAGCGTTTTCTCTGGTTGCCAGAATGGAGTATCTGCTCCCGCATATTTCACCACTGTAAACATCCCTACCAATGCATGGTAGAGGATATGGCAATGGAAAGCCCAAATACCGGGATTGTTCGCGTCGAAGATAACTTTGATGGTTGAGTTTGGCGGTACGATTAATGTATCGCGCAGAGCGCCGCTCACCTTTTTGCCGTCGATTTCAGTTACCTCGACGTCGTGGCCATGCAGGTGCATTGGATGCGTCATGCCAGTTTCGTTGCGCAAAGCGATTTCTACGCGTTCGCCTTCCTTGACCTCGAGACTATTTCTTTCGGGATAAGCAGAACCATTGATCGTCCAATCGTATTTTGTCATGGTTCCGCCCAGCACACAGGGCAATGACCGGTCTATCGCTTTTTCGGGAAGAGGATTCTTAGCCGTCAGTCTCAGCTCCTGTGTATTGTCCAAACGCGCGGTAGCAAATTCCGCTTCAACTGGGATTTTAGGAATCGCCTCTCCCTCCGTTGCCAGCACCACACCGCACTGTTGTTTCGTTCCTTCCCCCTGGGCGACGATTGGGAAGACTCCGCCCTGCTCCGGGATTTTCACCAGCAAGTCGATCCGTTGTGCAATCCCTAGCTGAAAAAAATTACCGGAGACTGGCAAAACGTCCTTTCCATCTGTGGCGATGAGGAGCGCGGTCAACGTTCCTGTATTTACAAAGAAATTTGTCGCGGCTGAGCCAGCGATAATTCGCAAAAGCACGGTGTGGCCGGGATTGACCCGGAAAACGTCTGGATCGTCAAATGTGCGGCGATTAGCAATCAGCGCATCGTATTGGATGTCGGTATCGGGGAGTTCGGCTGCAACTACAGCGGAAACAAAGCCATGGGTCTGGTCATCCCATTTTTGCGTAACTAGTTTCTGCGCTGGCGGCATCTTGCTCATACCGCCCATGCCTTTCATACCGGCTTTAAGTTGCTTGAGAATTTGGCTGGGCGGCTTAGTTGAATAGTCACTTAACAGCACAACATATTGCTCGTCTGCTCTCGCCTGTTGCTCTGCAGTTTGCAGAATCAAAGGTGCAGAAGCCAGCAACTGTTCTTGTAGGCCAAAATGCGAATGCATCCAATAGGTACCGCTCTGCTTGAGTGGAAAATGGTAACGAGAGGTAGCGCCAGGCGGAATCGGTTCCTGGCTGACGAAGGGGACTCCGTCCATTAACGAGGGCAGCACAATACCGTGCCAGTGGATACTGGTTGGTTCCTTTAGTTGGTTAACTACTTCGACATTGAATCCGTCCGAGGTTTTCGGATTGAGGCCCTGGGCGCCGCTTTCTTGTTCGATCGCCAGCACTTTGACCTCTTTACCAAAAATCTTGAATGGTACTTCCCGCACATACAACCGCACCGGCGAATCGCTTTCGCCTTCGGCGGAAGCGACTGGAGGACAGCGGAGGAGACCCGATAGGCTGATCAAGACGGCAATCGGCGCGAGCGCGCTTTGCAATTTCATCGGCCTCGCATGCTAAACAATGCGGTTTCGATGAGCTAGATCAATCATTCTAGCCTTGATCAATACTTAGAGGGCGCGAGATGGATTAGTAACGAACTTCTCCCGACCGACCAACAGCAACTTCGGTTGTTTGGTCCGTCGCCATCGTTGGTGCGCTCATTCCAGAGCCTCGGTTTCGCGGTCTAGGATTTCCCGGATTTCCCGAACGTTGAGGTGCCAGCCGTGCCGATCGAAAAATTCGCTCATCGTCCGGTAGCCGGCTGCGCGCATACCTTCCCACGGCTCGAAAGCCTTTATCAGCTCTTGCGCTGTCAAATAGCACCGTAGATCGTCCATACACTAATTAACAAAGGGATCGCCGACGGGAAGTTTCAAAACTTGCCTGGCGAGCGCGAGGATTAGAATCAAAATGGCCAAGACCGACTTCCAGTCCGTGGACGAGTACATCGCGGCGCAACCGGAAACCGTTCGGGAAGTTCTCGAGCGCGTGCGCAGCGCCATCCACCAAGCCTTGCCCGAAGCTGAAGAAATAATCTCGTACCAGATTCCCGCATTCAAGCTGCACGGTGGACTCGTGCTCTATTTCGCTGGGTGGAGGCGGCACTACTCGCTCTATCCCGCGAACGATCTCCTGGTCGCGGCGTTCAAGGATGAACTTGCACCGTACAAGGTTAACAAAGCTACCATCCGTTTCCCGCTCTCACAGCCTGTCCCCGTACGGTTGATTGGGCGCATCGCGAAGTTTCGGGCGAAAGAAGCAGGCAGGCGCGCGAACGCCAAACCGGCTAAGCCACGGGAGCCCTAGTCTCAAGTGGCTCGACTCAAATCGGAAGAACTGATTGCAAGGGATCGGATAGCGTTTAGAAGAGTTGCATGGGCGCAACCATCGTCATTGATGCAACCGGTTCAGCCACCCCGTTCCCCCATTTTTGGGAGCACATGTTCGGCTCCTGTCACGCTTCCGTCACCCTGGGCGAGGACTGGCGAAACGACTTGCGGATGCTCAAAGAGATCGTTGACGTTAAATACGTCAGGTTTCACGGAATCTTTGAACGGTCTGTGGGCATCTACGACCGCGAAGACCAGGACGGTAATCTGATTCTGAATTTTACCCGCGTCGATCTGATCTATGATGGACTACTCCGGAATGGAGTGCGCCCCTTCGTCGAACTCGGGTTCATGCCGGAGGAGCTGGCCTGGGCGAAGACGGTTCATCCGTTCTGGTATCATCCCATCGTGGCGCCTCCCCGGGATCCGCAGAAATGGTATCAGCTGATCTTTCTATTCGCCCGGCATCTGGTTGACCGATATGGACTGGCCGAGGTCTCCAATTGGTACTTTGAAGTTTGGAATGAGCCCAATCTCAATTTTTGGGCGGGCGAGCCTCAAGAAGCAAGCTACTACGATCTTTACGATCTCACGGCGCGTGCGCTCAAAGCGGTCAGCCCTCTGTTGAGAGTAGGCGGACCCGCTACGGCGCAAGCCGCTTGGGTAGATCGTTTCATCCAACATTGCGACGAGAACGATGTGCCACTTGATTTCGTCTCGACGCACATCTATCCAAACGACACGGCGCTGAATGTTTTTGGGAGAGAGGAAAAGATCCCACAATCAGAGATGGTCGCCCGAGCGGTTCGAAAGGTTTACAGTCAAGTAAAGGCTTCGGCCAGGCCGGATTTACCAATCATCTGGAGCGAATACAACGCCGGATTCGACCGTGTCCTGGATACGCCTTATGTCGGTCCCTGGCTGGCGAACAATATCCGCCAGTGTTCAGGCGGGCTGGTAACCGAGATGTCCTATTGGACGTTTACTGACGCTTTCTTCGAAGAAGAGGGCGTCTTCAAGAGCCCTTTTTCCAATGGGTTCGGCTTGATCGCAACCGGCGGAATTCCGAAGGCTTCTTTTTACGCTTTCAAAATTGTGTGTCTCTTAGGTGATCAGCAGCTTGCCTTGAACCATCCGTCGGCTTTGGCCACTGTTCGATCGGCCGATCATTCAGTGGTAACGGCGATCTGGAACTATGCCCCTCCTAACGAGACTGGTTCTACCAAGACATTCGACGTCCAGCTAAAAGGAGCGCCTCAGACCAGGTATGCCAGGATTCATTTGGTCGACGAAGATCATGGATCGCCACTGAAGGAGTGGGAAGCGATGGGGAGCCCGTCTTTTCCTAGCTGGCAACAGCAGGCCAAGCTGCGGCTGGTTGGCGAACAATCGCTGGTTGAGGGCCTGACCGTCGTACAGAAGGACCCAACCAGTCTGTCGTTAGAACTGAAACCGAATGCCTTGGTGGTAGTGGAATACGAAAGGTAGACAACAGTATTTCACCCAATGGCCGCAAGGACACAGACCCTCAGACTACCACTCGTTCGCAAACAGGCCTTCGCTGAGCCGCTCATCACGGCCAAGGCGGCGCTCATCTTCGCGATTGTGGTTTCGAATGTGAGTCTAACTCCCCTCCGCTTGAGACGATCCGCGAGCTCGAATCTTCCCAGGCGGTTTCAAAATTCCGCTCGTGAACGGCCCGCACAGAAATCAGATGCGGATTATCTTTAATCAGCGCCGCGCCATGCAATGCGGCTGTTTCCATATCCTGTTCTGCAAGTGTAATCACTGCCAGACATTCAACCTCGTAAACTTTCATTGAGCGGTCTCCTCATTTGGCTTCAGTAGCATTCTCGGCTCCAAGAAAAGTTCTGTTCCTATTATTAAAAGGGGTTCTTAAACATATTCCGTGCCGACCCTTGGAGACTCGCTGCTCGTGCCTGTCCATCAGCTACTTACGCATAGAATGGCGTCGATCAGATGCCGGTACGAGATTTTGGATTTACGGATTTCCGTCCGGCAGGGTCCAAGCTTCCGTCTCGAAAGACATCTGGTACTCCCAACTCGAGATCCCGCTTCTCCGGATCAGTGCGCAGATTAGGGAATGAGTCGGTCAAGCGTGGAACCGAGTGATGCTCGTCGTGCAAAATTCACGAGGTTCTTGTTGACTAGGATTGTCGATTCGCCTTCGGTCGCTGGTGGTCTTTATCAGCCATTCCAGCAAGGACAAGTCGATTGCAAATGCCGTTTGCAACCACTTGGAGTCCGCTGGGATCCCATGTTGGATCGCGCCGCGTGACATCGAAGTAGGATCCGACTGGACCAGAGGAGTTTGGGAAGGAATTGCCAAGTGCCGCATTTTGCTGTTGGTGTTGACAGCTCACGCAAACGATTCGGAACACGTCGGGCGCGAAGTGGCCAACGCCTTCTCTTTGGGTCTGGCGGTGATTCCAATCCGCATCGAGGTAGTCAATCTGCGACGGCACCTCGGATACTTCCTCGAAACCGTCCAATGGTTCGATGCCATCACTCCACCGTTACAGAAGCGCCTGCCGCTTTTGACCGAACATGTTTTCCGATTGCTTTCGATCGATGGGAGGCCCCTTCCGGGAACGACAGATATCCCAGCAGAACAAAAAGCCGAGCGAACTTCTTTTGCGCCAGCCAAGCAATGGATCGTTGGCATTGGTTTGCTGACCGTAGTGGCTGTGATTGCAGGGGGTTGGTTTTTCTTCTCCACAAAAAGAGACGTTCAGCAGATGGCTGCTTCCTCCGGCACCCAAGAAACGGTTTCAAGTTCTTCCGTTCCGCAAATTCCGATCAAGAGCATTGCGGTACTCCCTTTTGAAAGTCTCAGCGCGAATAAGGACGACCGCTATTTCGCTGACGGTTTTCAGGATGAGATCCTCAACGACCTGGCCAAGATTGCGCAACTTACAGTGATCAGCCGGACATCGGTCATGCAATACCGAGTGGAAGAGAAACGTGATCTACGCCAGATCGCCAATGCGTTGGGTGTAGCGAACGTACTGGAAGGAACCGTGCGCCGGAACGGTAATCGCGTTCGGGTCAGCATCGAGCTCATCGACGCTCGCCACGATAACACCACCTGGGCCGACAGTTTTGATCGCGATCTCACCGACATTTTCGCGATCCAAAGCGAGGTAGCTCAGACCGTCGCCGCCAAGCTGGCAGCAACGCTTACTCCTGAAGAAAAGCGAAATATCGAAAGGAAGCCGACCGAAAGTCTTGACGCTTATGATCTCTATCTGCGAGCCAAGGAGTGTATGATCAGCGTTCGAGTCTCTGCAGCCTTTGGAAGCTTCCAGAAACCGCTGGTCGACGCGATCGGTTTTCTCAAACAAGCCATCGGACTCGATCCAAAGTTCGCGCTCGCCTATTGCGCATCTGCGGAGGCACACGACCTCCTCTATTTCTTTTTTGATTCCGCCCCGGAGCAACGCGCGTTGGGGGACGCTGCGATAGAAAATGCGCTGAGTCTGCAACCGGACCTGCCCGAGGTTCATCTGTCATACGCCTACCACCTCTATCGCGCCTATCACGATTATCAGCGAGCTCGAACACAACTGGCCATCGCCAGACGCGGTTTACCAAATGATTCCGATGCGATCGGGCTCGAAGCGCTCATGGATCGCCGGGAGGGACAATTCGAAAAGGCAATCCAAGGATTTCGTAGCGCTATCGCGCGCGATCCCCGCAACTCGGTTTTCATTGAAGACTTGGCTGTTACTCTGGCGATCACGCACCGGTTTCGTGACGCCGAGGAGATGTTCGATCGGTTAATCGAGCTCCGTCCCGATCAGCCGATACTCAAGGCGCAAAAGCCACTGTTTGTAAACTATTATAAGACTGGAGATGACGCCGCGGTCCGCTCGGCAATCGCCGCGCTCCCAACCTCGATCACCGACGATAAGGGCGTGCTCTCGTTGCGACTGGCATTCTCCCTGGTCGATCGCGATTGGCCGCAGGCGAAACAACTCATCGAAAAGTTGAACGGCGAGGACGACGGATTTGCTTACGGAAAGGTCGATGTTCCGGTTGGCTGTCATTCCATTCTACTCGCTCGACTCCGGGGAGAAAAATCTGACGTAGACGCCAGGTTTGCCGAGACGCGTGAGCAACTAAACCAAAAGGTCCAGGCGGCGCCAGGAAATGGCCGGCTGCTAAGTCTACTGGCGGTGGTAGACGCTCTGCTCAAAAACAAGGAACTAGCCATCTCGGAAGCAAAGCGCGCTATCGAATTGTTGCCGGTCTCCAAAGACGCATTGTACGGCCGAAGTCTGGAAATCAATCTAGCCGTTGTTTACGCCTGGACCAATGAACTGGACCTGGCCTTCGAACAATTGAGTTCTTTGACCAAGGTACCAAATGGTATTTTCTACGGCCAATTAAAACGCGATCCAGAGTGGGAACCGCTCCGCCAGGATCCGCGATATGAGAAGCTATTAGCCGAATTGGCGCCGAAGGACTAAGCTGCGCCGATTTTGGGTCAGTAGTTGGAGGCCCATGGGGACGTGTGATGACGACCTGAGAAAGCTCGAGGGGGACGGAGCTGCGGCATTGCCCGTAGCCGATGGATTGGTTTGAGGTACGCTTACGGGTTCGCTTTTCACCGGTGGGAGTGAATAGTCGTGGTCGTCTCTCGGTTCCGGCGTGATAGAAGACCCGTCTGCCAATGTTGATTTTTTCGGCACCGCAAAACAGTCTCAAACGGGTGTTTGCGATTGCTTGAATCTAAAGACCGGTTGCTCTTAATCATAGCTATCGATGAACTGGACCTTTCTTGTCGTTGCTCTACCCGTCGTCGGGCTTGCCGAGGAACCGAGCATTCTACCGAACGAGCACCTGGAGACCGAGGGGATTCCATCGATCCCGGCTCAGATCGCTGCCAAGGCGAACAAATATACGAACTACCGGCAAGCTATGCTAGGCAGTTGGGATCCCAGTCGGCGTCAGATGCTGATCCTTACCAGGTTCGCAGATACGCGACAGGTTCATCTGGTCCAGTTTCCGGGCGGGGATCGTAAGCAACTAACATTTTTTCCGGACAGTATCCTCAGAGCGCAATTTCCGAACGAACCCGCTAACTATTTCCTTTTCACCAAGGACAGTGGAGGCAATGAGTTCTATCAACTCTACCGGTTTGACTTAAATAGCGGCGACACCAGCCTGTTGACCGATGGCAAATCAAGGAATGAAAACAGCCTCTGGTCGCATCAGGGAAAGCGCTTGGCCTATACCTCCACGCGACGGAATGGGAAAGATAACGACCTGTACTTGATGGATAACGCCGATGCGGCAACGGATCATTTGCTAGCGCAAGTTGATGGTGGAGGCTGGGAACCGACTGATTGGTCTCTGGATAACAAGTCACTCCTGGTTCGACAGGAAATCTCCATCAATGAGACCAATCTGTTCTTGGTGGACGCCGGCACCGGCCAAAAAACCCAACTAAATGAGCCCGGTAAAAGGGTGGCTTACGGCCACGCACTTTTCAGTCACGATGGTAGAGGGCTCTATGTAACTACCAATCTCGACTCCGAGTTTCAAACCCTGGGGATGATCGATCTCTCGACTCGGAGATTCACTCCGATCACCCAAGAGATTCACTGGAACGTCGAGCTAATCGCCCTGTCCCCGGACGGTTCCCATCTTGCTTTTGTAACCAACGAGGATGGCATCAGCCGCATATACGTCCTGGAGACCGCGACCGGACATTATCGCGACTTGAATGCGCTCCCGGATGGCGTGATCGACCAGATTGAGTGGAATCCTAACAATCGCGATCTGGCCTTTGCGATCTCATCGTATGACGCGCCCTCGGATATCTTTAGTGTGGATGTAATCTCTGGAAAAGTACTGCGCTGGACTGATAGCGAAACTGGCGGCATTGCAGCCAGTGCATTCGTGAAGCCGCAGCTGATCAAATGGCCGTCTTTTGATGGGCGCACCATTTCCGGATTCATCTATAAGAAGGCCTCCAATGGGACCAGAAAATTTCCGGTGATCATCTTGATTCATGGAGGACCCGAAGCCCAGTTCCGCCCTACCTTTCTAGGCCGGTACAATTATTTTCTCAATGAACTCGGGGTCGACTTGATTTGTCCCAATGTCCGCGGCTCAGATGGATACGGAAAAACCTTTCTCGATCTCGATAACGCAACGAAGCGAGAGGATTCGGTGAAGGATATTGGCGCCTTGCTCGATTGGGTCAAAAGCCAGCCGGATCTGGATTCCGATCGGGTCATGATCCTGGGCGGCAGCTACGGCGGGTATATGAGTCTCGCTTGTTCTTTCCATTATGCCGACCGCATCCGCTGCTCAATCGACATCGTTGGTATCTCAAACTTTGTCACGTTTCTGGAGCGTACTGAAGCTTACCGTCGCGATCTTCGCCGCGTCGAATATGGCGACGAGCGCGATCCGGAAATGCGCGCTTTTCTACTGAAGATTTCGCCGTTGAATCATGTTGCGGAGATCACCAAGCCGATTTTTGTCGTGGCCGGCCAGAACGACCCTCGAGTTCCAGTGAACGAGGGGCGGCAGATCGTCGACGCTCTAAAGGAGCGCGGACGGATCGTTTGGTACCTCGTAGCCCGGGATGAAGGACACGGCTTTGTAAAGAAAGCCAACGCCGATTTCGAGTTTTATGCACGAATCAAGTTCGTCCGGGACGAACTGTTAAATGGCCAATGAAAGATCACCGGCTTCACTCGCATTGGGGTGAGGTTTAAAGAAAGTTTGGTTATCTGACCGGAGTCAGCAGAAAAGTGAGTGCAAATAAGCCGCACGGTTCTCCGATGGCATTCGGTCAAAGAGATTGCGTGCTTGGCCACATCTCGGTTTACATCACCGGTTCGTGCGTGAATTGTCTCCGTGTGCGAAAAGAATCTCGGTGGGCGACAGGATTGGTCGTGCTTGGCATAACGGCCCTTCTTGCCGCATGCCAAAACGCAGGGACTGGCGGCGCGAAGACAGCAACCACGACCGATCCAAACACAGCCTTTGCCGAATATGGCGCACACAACAATACCCCTACCGGACCTGCCGGCGATGTTTCGCCTCGGAGAGGTACTGGATTTTCCGGCGGAGGTGGTGCACGTGGCGCGGGTAGCCAAAGCGGCTTTTAGCGCGGCTCCTTGATTAAGCTCCAATCTTTGCTTTGGACAGCTCGCTCGGTCGACTCGGCTCTTTCATCGGACCGCTTGCCATTGGCTTGTTCATCAGCCGCGGCTGGCAGGTCGGCGACAGCTTTGTCGCACTCGGGACTCCCGCGCTGTGCGCTGCTCTGTTCACGACCCTGATTGGTAGCAATCCCCTCCGCAGCGCTGCCGAACACGATCGCATTGTTACAGCCAGAGCCGAGGACCTTTGACCGACGCTTTTTTTTCGAGAGTAGTTGAGGAGAGAACACACATCATGACTAAACAAGAATCCATTCACTCCGGCTTCGGCCCGACGAGTACTGCCGAAGAGATCCTCCATGGCGTCGATCTAAGTGGCAAGACTGCCATTGTGACCGGTGGATATTCCGGCATAGGCCGGGAAACGACACGCGCTCTTGCCGCTGCCGGTGCGACGGTCGTCGTCCCAGCTCGGGATCGGGAAAAAGCAAAGCAAACGCTTGGCGATTTGCCGCGAGTGGAGCAGGGCAGAGTTGATTTACTCGACCCCGATTCAATCGATGCGTTCGCCAGAGAGTTTCTTGCCAGCAATCGACCATTACACATACTCATCAACAGTGCCGGGATTATGGCTGCGCCGCTGTCGCGCGATGCCCGGGGTCACGAGTCGCAATTTTCTACCAATCACCTCGGGCATTTCCAGTTAACAGCTCGCCTTTGGCCAGCCCTCCTTGCTGCGCGCGGCGCACGAGTCGTTTCAGTATCATCACGCGCTCACCAGTTCGCTGGAGTCGATTTCGAGGACCCGAATTTTCAACGTCGTCCGTATGACCGATGGCAGGCCTATGGCCAGTCGAAAACTGCTAACGTACTGTTTGCGGTGGAGCTCGATCGGCGTGCCGAGCCAAATCATGTGCGGGTCTTTGCCGTTCATCCCGGCGCCATCCTTACAGAGCTCGGCCGATACATGACTGACGATGACCTGCAGCGTTATGGCCTCTCCCGCGACTATAAACCGGGCTCAGTCCCAGCTGGCAGATCGGTGGCCGAAGGAGGCATGTTCAAAACGATTGAACAGGGCGCGGCAACGCAGGTATGGTGCGCCACAAGTTCGCAGCTTGCCGGGATGGGTGGTATCTATTGCGAAGACGTGGATGTCACAGGACCGCTTGATTCCAAAACTGCTTTGGCGAACGGCGTAGCTTCGTGGGCGATCGATCCGGACTTGGCGAAGCGGCTCTGGACTCTCAGTGAGGAACTTACCGGCCTCCGATTCGGCGGCTAATGGCCGGAGGGTCACTAAATGGGTGACTCAACAAATCTGGCTACCCGCTGTTTCGTGTGGGTAGTGGCCGGGGTTAAGGCAGTTCCGCGACGCTCTTTACTCCGGAAATTTTTATACGGGGGCGGTTGCACTCGACTTGCCTCGTTTCCGGGCTAAGAAATCGGTATGTCTGCTCGCGAGACCAAGCGCATTGTTTTCTTTACTCTGCCACCGGTGCGCGAAATCGATTTGGTCGGGGCGGTCGATGTCTTCACTTCGGCAAATCGGGCCGTCGGCGGCAAGGGACTTTATAGCATCAAAATCGTCAACGCGGCCAAAACGCGCGCAGATAGAAAGATCACCGGCATGTGTGGGCTTTCACTTTATTGTGACGCCGATTTCCGAAGCTTTCGGGGCGAAATCGACACGCTGCTGATCCCGGGAGGGACTGGTGTCGAGGAAAGTTACCCGGACGCGGCAGCCGTGCAGTGGTTGCAACAAGCGGCAACCGATAGTCGCCGCGTTGGATCCATTTGTACGGGCGCTTTTCTGCTGGCCCACGCCGGACTGCTCGATGGCCGCCGAGCCGCCACCCATTGGGCCTTTGCCGCCGAGTTGGCCAAGCGCTATCCCAAGGTCAATGTCGACCCCGAGCCGATCTGGATTCAGGACGACAATTTCTACACTTCTGCTGGAGTGACCGCTGGCATCGACCTTTCGCTGGCCCTGCTGGAGGAAGATCACGGCGCCGCCCTGGCTTTGGAAGTCGCCCGCGTATTGGTAGTCTTCCTGCGCCGATCGGGCAACCAAGCCCAGTTCAGTGTATCGCTGGGGAGACAATCACTTGAACGAAGCCCTTTGCGTGAATTGCGCGTTTGGATGGCAGAGCATCTTACCGCCGATCTTTCCGTGCCTGCGCTGGCAGAACGCGTAGCGATGAGTCCCCGCAATTTCCAGCGCGTCTTCACTCGTGGAGTTGGCAAATCGCCCGCGCACTATGTGGAAGAGCTGCGAATCGAGACCGCGCGCCGGCTCTTGGAACGCACGACACACACCTTGGATGAGATCGCCGGAAGCTGCGGCTTTGGTAGCGCCGATGTCATGGCTCGCACTTTCACCCGAATGCTTCAGGTGACCCCGGGCGAATACCGAAGCCGCTTTCGCTCGTCGGGCATCGGAAAATAGGTTTGGCCTAATTCGTCGGTTCAATGGCGTAGTGCTTCCATAGAGTCCCGGTTACGGTGTCCTATGAACAACACATTCGTTGCCGGGGTCCGCATCCCGGAGAGCAAACTGGCGCAAGCCGCCACTGAATTGGTGCGAGATACCGAATCAGATCTTCTATTCCATCACTCGAGCAGAGTCTATTATTTCGGAGCGCTAGCCGGTCTGCGACAGGGGCTGAAATTCGATTCCGAACTGCTCTACATCGGGGCGATGTTTCACGACATGGGCCTTACCAAGAAATACCGCAGCGCGACCGAGCGCTTTGAAGTGGATAGTGCCAACGCCGCGCGTGAGTTTCTGCGGCAGTACGGCATTGATGAGCCGGCTATTGATGTCGTCTGGGACGCCATCGCACTGCACACCACGCCGGGCATTCCCCAGCACAAGAAGCCGGAAGTAGCACTGGTGACAGCAGGCGTTGAGATGGATGTTCTCGGACTAGGCTACCTTAACGTGCCCGACGCTCACCGAGAAACGATAGTGAAGGCGCATCCGCGCGGAGAACACTTCAAGGAGCAGATCATCCACGCCTTTCACGATGGATTCTGCCACAAGCCGGAGACCACTTTCGGAACCGTGAACGATGACGTGCTTGCGCTGCTCGATCCAAAATTCAAACGGGCCGACTTCTGCAGCATCATCCTTAATTCAGCTTGGCGCGAATAGGTTCATCACACCAAACGCGCTCAAGACCCTCGGTGCAGAGATCGCGCAAAGCGACGCGTTGCGGACGCTTGCTCGAACCGTGAACGCCCGAAGTAGGAGCTTCATTTGCGCGTGCGTGCGTCGGTCCTGGACTCCAAGAGAAGCCGTACCGCCTCTGCGATATTCCGTCGCAAAGTGGCGAGATGCTTATGCGCATTCGGATCGAGTGACGGACCATAGGGGTTCGGCGCCGTCCAAGCCGTGGCCAGTGCCATAATGGCGGTCAGGAGGAAGCCGGGGGGGAATGTCGTTCCCACCCGACCATCGTCTTGCGCCGTCTTCAACGCTCCAACTTTCGCGTCCAGAGCTGCGCGCCGCTCGGCTGGGCTATCCGCTTTCTGTTCGAGGCCGAACCACGCCATCAGCCGCATCAAATCGGGATGCGCCATCGCGAAATCGAACACCCGCGCCGCGTAACCCGGGAGATTTTCGGGCGTGAAGGGAACGTCCTCGTAGACACGCACGAGGTGCTTTTTAAGGACGGTAGTAAAGAGCGTCTCTTTGTTCTCGAAGTAGATGTAGATCAGGTTCTTGTTGCATCTGGCCGCTTGTGCGATCCGGTCCACGCGGGCACCGGCAATGCCATAGGCGGAGAACTCCGCCACAGCCGCCTCCAGAATCCGTTCTCGTGTTGCATCGGCGTTCCTCATCAAATCAACCTTTTGGTGTTCCGGTCCAAACTTATCACTTGACTAACTGGTTAGATAGAGCAATTTGCTAGCTAACCAGTTAGTCAGATAACGCGGTCCAGCCCGTAACCACGCTTAGCCTGCCCCACCTTCTTATGACAAACGAAACCGTTGAAAACAAATCTGCGAGAACGGCAATCATTACCGGCGGAAGTCGTGGAATTGGCCGCAACACTGCCGTGAATCTAGCTCGCCGAGGCGTCGACATTATCTTCACCTACCACTCAAATCAGGCAGAAGCAGAGAGCCTGGTCCGCGAAGTGGAAACAATGGGAAGGAAAGTCGCCGCATATCGACTCGATACCGGTGATGTCAGCTTATTCAGCCGATTCCTGGCCGAGGTTCGCAACATCCTGCAGAACTGGGGCCGAGATCGGTTTGATTATCTGGTGAACAATGCTGGGACCTCCCTGCATTCGACGTTCGAGCAAACGAGTGAAGCCGAATTCGACGAGGTGATCAACGTCCACCTCAAAGGGGTTTACTTCCTCACCCAGAAGCTCCTGCCGGTGATCAATGACGGCGGTCGAATCGTGAATATTTCGTCGGGGGTGACACTGTTTGCGCTTCCCGGCAGTTCTGCCTATGCGGCCGCAAAGGGCGCAGTCGAGGTTCTGACTCGCTACATGGCTAAAGAGCTTGGTCTCCGCCAAATCACCGTCAATGTGGTTGCTCCAGGGGCGATTCAAACCGACTTCAGTGGCGGCATGGTGCGAGATAATCCCGAAATCAATCAGCGTGTGGCCGACATGACCACCCTAGGGCGTGCCGGCGTGCCCGATGATGTGGGACCCATGATCGCGGCTCTCCTTTCCGACGAGAACCGGTGGGTAAATGGACAACGTATCGAGGTTTCCGGCGGCATGGTCCTTTGAACTTCAGCAAACATTGGGGTTTTCATCGGCCCATTGCGCCGGCGAAGTTGCAATGGAACGCGTACCGCCCTCGCTTGCGATACGCGATCACGTTTTCGCGCTTAGTCCCGCGTCCTCGGTGGCTCCCAGTGCTATGGCTGACCAATCCATGTCGCCTCGCCCCTTCGCCATTGCGGACAGCATCCGGTCGCTCAGAAACGAGCCGATCGGCATCGGAGTCGCACTCGCTTGAGCGGCGTCTAAGGCCAGCCGCAAATCTTTCCAGCCCAGCTTCAGACGGAAGCCGGCCGGTTCGTAGTCATGACGGGCCACAAGGGCGCCATATCCTTTTTACACAACACATCCGAACACGGTTTCGGACAAGAGTTCTGCCATCTGTTCACGGCGAATACCGTTCTTTTCCGCGAAAGTGAAGGATTCAGCCATACACTCGATTGCGGCGACAATATTGAAATTGAGGGCTAGTTTGGCGACGTTGCTGTTCCAAGGACTTTCACCGAAATCGAAGATACGTTCCCCGATACATTCCAACATTGGAAGCACCCGTTCTTTGGGAGCGTGTTCACCGGCCACGAGAATGAATAGTTTGCCCGCGGCAGCTCGATCCGGTCGGCCCACGACCGGCGAACCAATATAGGACGCCCCGTGTTCGGAATGTTGTTCGGCCAGCTGCCGGGCCGTTTCAGGTGAAATCGTGCTCATGGAGACGTGGATGCCTCCCGGACCGAGCCGCCTTAAGAAATCCGTGTCTTTGACGCTGATCGATTGGACTGCATCGTCGTCCGCCAACATGCTGAAAACGACGCCGCCTTTTTCGGCGACCTCATTAGGGCTCTCGACCAACTCTGCGCCTTGCTCGGCGAGCGGTGCTCCTTTTTCTTGCGTTCGATTGAAAACGCGAAGTCGGTAGCCAGCATTCAATAAGTTGCGCGCAATCGGCAGCCCCATGTTCCCAAGACCGAGAAACCCGATGGTCTGCCCGTTAGTCTTTCCTTTTTTCATATCGTTCGCTCTGGGTCAAAGGATGGGCTGATTTCCGACTAATGTTCCTTGTCGCCATGTCCTTTATCTGAGTACAGATCCGGTATTCGGCAGGGTCTGCCGCCTTCGCAGACTACGGCGCGCCCTGACAATCAGCGTGCGCAAACCGACAGAACTGGCCGCGACGTAGACTTGTCGGAGTCGGGTACCGTCCTGCCCGATCCGTGCTATTACTATCGTAGGTGGCCAAGGAGTGATCCGTGACCACCGGCTTACGATTAGGCGGTTTACAGTTTAGTTTGATCGACCGCCTTCCGAATCATCCAAAGCTCTTCCTCGGCCAATGTAACTTCTCCGGCTTTCGCGTTGGCGATTGCCTGGTCGGGATTACGAGCGCCGACCAATGCGTGCGAGCAACCAGGCTGTTCCAGAGTCCAAGCTATGACGGTTTGAGCGACGGTAATTCCTTTGTCCTCTGCAACCGAGCGAATGACATCCAGGAGTGCATCCACCTTGGATCGGTTTTCCTTTTGATACCAGGGATTGTTCCGACGGACATCTCCTTCCCCGAACTCGTGATCGGGCCCGATTTTTCCGCTCAGGATGCCGAGTGCCATCGGCGAGTAGGCAAGAAACGCGACGTTATTCGCGCGACAGAACGGAAGGTTGTCCGTTTCATGTTGGCGCTGAAGCATGGAGTACTGCTCTTGATCGGTATCGAGCTGTCCAGCGGCTTGGTAGCGTTTCATCTGATCGATGGTGGCGTTAGAACAACCGATCGCTCGGATTTTACCCTCCTGTTTCAGGTTCATCAGCTCTGACATCACATCCTCCGTCTTGGTAGTCGAGTCCTGCCAATGGGTCTGGTAAAGATCGATCCGATCAGTCTTGAGCCGACGAAGACTCTCTTCGATCTCGTACCGAATCATTGCCGGGCGAAGGTTGATATAAACTTCGTACTTTTTATCCTCCTCGGTTTCGGCTTCGCCGGTTTCGTTAGCGTCGAAAAACTTGTCGCCCTCTTTTTTGTACCAGACCATGCCGCACTTAGTTGCGAGCACCACCTTGTCGCGTATGCCCTTCAGAGCAGCGCCAACCAGTTCTTCTGACTTGCCGTAACCGTACATGGGAGCCGTATCGATCAGGTTGATTCCGTGATCGATCGCTGCGCGAATTGCTCCTTCCGGATCGTTCTTCTTGGTGCCACCCCACATCCATCCGCCGATTGCCCAGGCTCCGAAGCCCACCACCGAAGCGTCAATTCCAGATTTTCCTAATGGTCGATATTTCATTCTTATTCTTATTTATCTTTGATTAAAAACTTCGCTTATTTTGACTAACCGGTCTCTCCGGATGCTTCTGTGACTGGCACATAAGCAACTCGAGGGATTCCTCACGCCGTCTGTGCTGTACCTGACAAATGAAATTTGATAGATGGGTACCGGCTTCGCAATCGCACAGAAGGATAAGCGGTAACTAACCAAATGACTAGATGCTGAACCGCCCTTCCGAGTAGTTGGAAAAGAGTACTTAGCTTCTGGGCCAGGAGGTTTGGGAAAACGGTCTCTACTCTTTTCAATCGAACGCAACCTGCCCATCAAGGTCAACGGCTACGCTGAGTTATTCGTCAGCAATGAACAGGGTATGCTTCGTGGTGACACCAGAGGGAAATTGCTCTGCGGGTTTGCCGCTTACGGACGGCAGCTCGGGTTCGCCGCTATATCGAAGTCCACGACGTTCCTTGTGGTGGAGAGCGTCAGGCGACCGCAATATTCTCGCCGGTCAGAGCCTCATCGATGCTCAAGGAGCCTATCGCCAGGTTTGCCTGCAGTACTTCTTCCGCACTCCTGATCAATGGCGTTCGAATCCCGAAAAAGTTCAGCGTGAGACTAGCCCAGTAGATAAATGCCAGAAACTCAACGAGGGTACAGATGCGTCGCTTAAGCATCTGCCGATTGAGCCGAACGGCGCGCATTAGACCGAGAGGAGGCATTCCGAGCGATATAATGATCAGGCCTTCAACAATCCGGAGCGTAGCGTACGCGGCCGCACCGACGTACGCGCTTCTAATCACGCCACCCCAAAGTAAATTGGGCGCCATGTGTCGACCTGTGCGCGATTGCGCGAGGAATAGACGATCTGGACTGAATCGAACCTCTGGTTCAGTTCCCCGATTTCCGCCTTACCCGTTCGTCCGGTGGAACCGAGGACGAGAATCCACGGTTTTTTACTTGTTTGCTGGTTATTCATACACTTCGATAGACACGGCCGAAAAAAGGCTCTTCTCGCTCGCGGAATAGCCGGGAGGCGAGTTGTGTTTGAGATCTGCCTCTTCTGCTCGAAGCGCGTTCTGCAACGGAAGACCTAGTTCCAGGTACAACCGGATCAACATCTCCTGAAGGTTATGGCTGGTCATATGAGCGTAAATGAAATCGGCCTTTCCTCTGCAAACTAGTGATTCCAATCAGGCGCGGAAAAAAGGCTGATGAATGACGAGAACAAAGAGTTGAACGCGGAGTCTATGGGCTGGGGGATCTCGGTTTGTCGGGCCGGGTGACTGGCTGAGCGGGCGAGGAGTAAATTTCTTGCGATGTTATAAGTAACAATAATTTATAAAACTGTTATTCTATCGGAGCTCTATTCTGGTGCGGTCGTGGGAAATACCTGCTTTTGAGGTCGCGCCGCGGAGTATCTCCGTGACTGCGGTCGGCCTGCTCCCATGGACACGTCGTTCTTCGATGGCCAGGAGACGCCCGATGGAGAGCCTTTTCAGGTTCTGTCAGAACGGATTGCTCGAATCACCACTGCTTCGCCGGCTCAGCGCGTTTACCCGTGCCACCAGTTTAGGATCGCTTTCAGTCTATTCCTTCAGGACGAGTGAGCACGACGCAAGGCCCTTTCCACCGGCTCGCGACAGATTTGCCGTCAACTAATGATTCAGCAGCTCAGGAATCGATTCTGCATTTTCAAAGACCGTTGAAATAGTGAGATGCCGCCAATTCTCTGCTTCGTTGGCCCGTTTTGTTTCCGTCTGTTGCACCCTCTTTTCTGCATCTACACCCAGAATCAGCCGGAGCGGCACTTCTTCGCGGTTCGCCAATTGCACAATCAAATCTGCAATCTTGCGCGGGTCACCTTCCTGGCGCCCTTCGATGCTTTCCAGAAGCTTTAGGATCGGGCCGACTGAGGGCTCGTAGTCGGGCAGCAGCTCCGGGGCATTCTGTCCTGCCCGCCGGGCCCAGTTGGTTCGAATGCCGCCCGGCTCCAGCGTGCAAATCTTCACTCCGAAGGGTGCAACTTCCATCGCCAGAGCGTCGCTGAAGCCGCCCACAGCCCACTTCGCCGCGTGATAGGGTGTGTTGCCGGCAATTGCTAGGCGGCCGCCAATCGAAGACACCTGAAAGATGTAACCGCTCTTCTGCTTGCGGATTACAGGTATAGCTGCACGCGTTGTGTACACCACGCCGTAGAAGCAGGTATCCACCACCGCCTTGAAATCCCCGGCACTCAACTGCTCGAACGGTGCGACCTGACCATAACCTGCATTGTTGACCAGCACATCCAGCCGTCCAAATATGTTCACCGCCAACTGCACGGCCGCTTTTGCTGCTTCCTCGTCGCGTACTTCCAGCGTCGCCGGTTTCACCCGTTCACCGTACTGCGCGACCAGCGGTTCCAGCTGCTGGGTCTGACGCGCTCCGGCCACCACGCTATCGCCTGCCGCCAGTGCGGCTTCCACGATGTCACGCCCCAAGCCGTTTCCGCTTCCCGTAATCAACCAAACTTTTGCCATTACTTAATTTCCTTGTAGTCACGTTCCAGAATGACTGACTAGTTGCTCATTTTACGTCGGTTGTCAACCGGAGCACTTCATCGCAACGCACGCCAGAAGAACTGAAACGCTCGCTCAATAAGCTCTTCCCGCCGTTTCGGCTGCTTCGCGATAAAATCCATCGCTGCTTCTTGCATAGCCGCCATAGCAGCGGAAGCAAATCCCATCGGTAATCCCCGTAGTGCACTGCGGCTTTCTAGTTCACCCAATGTGACCTCAATCATGCCACGCTCCGCCGCCGCTCTCATACGTGTTTCTGGCGTGATCAGGTCGGACACATTTAACTGTAGCGACACCTTGCGTTTCTCCGGGAACTCGATGGCCCACTCGAGAGAGCTCGACCAGATATGCCGCGCCCGCCGCTCCAGATTCGCCTTACGCGGAAAGTTAGTATTAACTCTCCGGTAGACCTCGACCTTCAGCTCAAAGTAAAGCTCATTCAGTAGCTCTTCTTTATTCGCGAAGTAGGTAAAAAGCGTACCCGCAGCCAGCCCAGCTCTTCTGGCGATCTTCGCCGTAGGCGCGCCAAGTCCGACTTCGCCAATCTCCCGCACCGCCGCCTGCAGGATTGCAGTGCGTTTCTCGGAGCTTTTGATTCGCGCCATGCTTGAAGACCAGAGTACAGCTTTCAGGTTGGGGAGCTATGGCTAAATCATGGAGATCGGACCGACGTTCTACCCGGCATCGATTTGCGAGCGGCGTGCGACACGGGTAAGCGTCGGGTAATTTCGGTGCAGTTGCGATCTTAATCATAGATTGCAAGGAGTCCGAGGGAGCGGATGGACGGCATTCCACCCCTCTCAACTTTAGTGGTCAAGCCCGCCAAAGCAGAGGTATTTTATTTCCAAGAATTCTTCGATGCCGTAGTGGGAACCCTCACGGCCAAGCCCAGACTGTTTTACGCCACCGAACGGCGCAACTTCATTCGAGATCAAGCCCGTGTTGATGCCCACCATGCCGCTTTCAAGACCCTCGGCCGCCCGCCAGATACGGCCGATGTCGCGGCTGTAGAAGTAGCTAGCAAGCCCGAACTCGGTATCGTTAGCCATTTCGATCGCCTGCTCATCTGTTTGGAACCGAAACAACGGCGCCAGCGGACCGAACGTCTCTTCTTTGGCGACCTTCATCTGCGGAGTGACATCCGTCAACACAGTTGGCTCAAAGAATGTCTGACCAAGCGCATGTCTCTTACCGCCGAGAAGCACTTGGCCCCCTTTCGAAACGGCGTCTTGGATGTGTTCCTCCACTTTCTCCACAGCGGCGTTATCGATGAGAGGACCTTGTTGAACCCCGGGCTCAAAGCCGTTGCCAACTTTAAGCTTCGCAACCGCAGCGACGAGTTTCTCCGCAAAGGCGTCATAAACACCGGCCTGAACATAAAGCCGGTTCGCGCAAACGCATGTCTGACCGGCATTACGATATTTGGAAATAATCGCTCCCTCAACCGCAGCATCCAGATCGGCATCGTCGAAAACGATAAAAGGCGCGTTGCCTCCAAGCTCCAAGGAGAGTTTTTTAATTGTGTCAGCGCTCTGCCTCATCAGCTCACGACCTACCTCGGTGGAACCCGTAAAGGTCACTTTGCGCACCTCCGGATTGGAGGTCAGCTCGCCACCGATCGCTTTCGAGCTCCCGGTTAGTACGTTAAATACTCCGGCCGGAATAGCGGCGCGTTCAGCCAACGCCGCTAGCGCCAAGGCCGAATAGGGGGTGGCACTTGCCGGTTTCGCAACCATGGTACAACCCGAAGCTAACGCGGGCCCCGCTTTCCGCGTGATCATGGCGGCTGGAAAATTCCAGGGAGTCATGGCGGCACAAACCCCGATCGGTTGTTTAATGACCACCAGCCGGCGATCATTCCAGGGCGATGGAATGGTGTCTCCGTAAACCCGTTTGGCTTCCTCAGCAAACCACTCAATAAAGGAGGCAGCATAAGCTACCTCGCCCTTTGCTTCAGTCAGCGGTTTACCTTGTTCCGCCGTCATCAGCTTCCCTAAATCATCGATGTTAGCCAACATCAAATCATGCCACCGGCGAAGAAGCAGGCTTCTCTCTTTGGCGGGTTTACGACTCCAGTCGGCAAAGGCATTCCTGGCTGCTTCAATTGCTCGCCGAGTTTCGGCTGCCCCCATCAATGGCACTGTGCCCAGAACCTCTCCGGTTGCGGGATTATTGACTTTCAACGTTGCGCCGTTGTCTGCATCGCACCACTTCCCGCCGATATAGGCTTGGCGGCGGAAAAGCTCCTGATCTTGCAAAGAAAATGTGGTCATTTTATTTATGGTCTTTAGTTGATTATTGATTTGTGTTTGCACTCTAGTGATTCGGTCAAGCGGCCGTTAGAATCCACTCGTGAGCCGGGTCGTTGTGAAAGTGCCAGACCCGTTTGGGGCCTGCCATGACATTGAAATAATAGGATTGGTAGCCGTGAGGAACAACGACCGGATGGTAGCCACGAGGCACGAGGATGACATCGCGGTCTTCGACCGCCATTGACTCATCGATGTCGCGCGAGTCGGTGTAAACGCGTTGGAAAACAAAGCCCTGCGGTGGGTCGATGCGATGGTAATAGGTCTCCTCAAGCAGGCTCTCTGCGGGAATGTTGTCCACGTCGTGTTTGTGTGGCGGATAGCTTGAGGAGTGTCCGCTTGGCGTCTTGACCTCGACCACAAGGAGCGATTCAGCCGGTTGGTCCTGGGGCAGGATATCGCAGACGTAGCGCGTATTGGCGCCTTTTCCCCGCTTGCTGAGTCGCATCGCCGAGGGCTCGATGAGCCGAGCGGGAAGTTCGCCTTTCGCCGGGGCACCCGCTAAGCCGAGCTCAGCTGCGGTCTCTGCAGTAATAGTCAGCTCCCTGCGCGGAGGTACATAGACCGCATAGGGGGCAGCGTCTTCAAAAACGCTCTTGCGCCCGCCGATCTCTTTCCACTCAAGGTCGTTGGTCTTGGCGGAAACTATCCCGGTCAAAATGACCGCGCAGAGCTCTTTAGTGTCATCACGAAAGTTAAGCGATTCCCCAGGTGCCAATTGATAGGCGGAAAAACTAACATAACGCCATCCCGCCGACCGCGGAGTCACGCAGACCATTTCTTGGGAGTTCTTTTTGGGTTTGATGACCAGATTCATATATTTCTCCGCGCCTAGCGTTTCTGATGTTCTTTTCCGCGCAGGTAAGCGGCATGCGCCTGGTGGACGGATTCGCTGGGAGATTCCTCTGGGACAGCGACTTCCCACCACCAGCCGCCTTCGTCAGTGGTGCGGGTGTCATCGGTTTCGATGCAGATCAGGTAGGTGCGATTGGCGGCGCGAGCACGTTGGAGGGCGGCTTCCAATTCAGGAATGTTGGCCGCCTTCTCTGACAGCGCGCCCAAGGAGGCCGCGTTCGCAGCGAAATCGATATCAGGGGCGCCCAGGCCAGACTGCAAACAATCTACAAACATGTTGTTGAATGGCTTTCCTCCACAACTCTGCTGGAGTCGATTAATGCAGCCGTACCCGTGATTGTCGAGCAGCACGATAATGAGCTTCTTGTCAAGCATCACCGAAGTAGCAATCTCGTTGTTAAGCATGAGGTAGCTGCCGTCACCCACCATCACGATGATTTCGCGGTCGGGCCTGGCCATTTTGACTCCGAGACCGCCTGCGATCTCATAGCCCATACATGAATAGCCATATTCCATGTGATAGCCTCCGGGCGTCGAAGTGCGCCAGAGCTTGTGTAACTCGGCGGGAAGCGTGCCGGCGGCGCATACAACGATGTCCTCGGTAGTGGACTTCGGACTCGAGCGCTGGACGGCGCCAATGACCTCACCGTCGTACGGAAGCTGTCCTCTGGGAAGTTCCCGGCGCCGGGTAATCACATCGACCGTGGAGCGCCAAGCGGCAGCCTCGGCTTTGGCCCGTTCTGTCCAGCCAGCCTCAGCCTGCCACTGGGGCAGCGCTTGCGAGAGAGCCTCCAGGCCCAGTCGCGCGTCAGCCTGCAAAGGAACGCCTCGGCCTTTGGTGGCATCGAACGGGTTCACGTTGAGGGACACCAACCGGCCCGCGGCAGCGAAGAGCGAATTCGATCCCGTAGTGAAGTCCTGCAAGCGTGAACCCACGGCAAGAATCAAATCGGCTTCGCTGGCCAGAGCGTTGGAAGCAGGTGACCCGGTAACCCCGATTGACCCGAGTTGCAAGGGGTGGTCCCAGGGCAGTGAACTCTTACCTGCCTGCGTTTCACAAACCGGCACCCCGTGCCGCTCGGCAAAAGCACGCAAGGCCTCACATGCCCCGCTGTAAAGCACTCCTCCTCCTGCAACAATCACCGGCCGCTTGGCGGCCATGATTGCGCGCACTGCTCCAGTCAATTCGTTCCCGCTCGGAGGCAGGGTACGAAATTCCAAGACCGGATTCTCGAAGAATTCAACGGGATACTCGAACGCGTCAGCCTGCACATCCTGGGGCAAGGCTATGGTCACCGGGCCGCAGAGCGCTGGATCAGTCAGTGTGCGCACGGCACGCGGAAGTGACGTGATCAATTGCGAGGGATGAACTATTCGGTCGAAATAGCGGGAGACGGGCCGAAAACAGTCGTTAGCCGATACCGTACCGTCGTTGCAATCCTCCACTTGCTGTAGCACCGGATCCGGATCCCTTGATACAAAAATGTCACCTGGTAGAAAGAGGACCGGCAAGCGATTGACATGCGCCAGCGCCGCGGCAGTGATGAAGTTCGTTGCTCCCGGTCCGATGGAACTCGTGCATGCCATCATGCGGCGCCGAAAGTGTGCTTTGGCGTAAGCAATTGCGGCATGGGCCATGGCCTGTTCGTTGTGCGCGCGGTAAGTGGGCAACCGTTCCCGATACCGGTAAAGAGCTTCCCCCAGGGCAGCAACGTTCCCGTGGCCGAATATCGCGAACACTCCACCAAAGAGCGGAACGATTTCGTCGCCTTGGGGACATTCAAGGCGCGTGCGCAGTCCAGCCAAATAACGGACGAGAGCTTGTGCGGTCGTGAGCCGCACCGTGCTGCGCCTGGACAAATTG
>DASTDH010000750.1:0-3248 GCA_035710445.1 Chthoniobacterales bacterium | reverse complement strand
ACAGGTGTTGACCGGCTCTATTGCCGGGTTCTCGAGAAAGCTGGGCGGCACAAGCAGCTATGATGGTTTGAAAGAGATGATCTCAAGGACTTACCGAGCGATTGAGCTTCGCGAGCCGCAGCCGATCCCACTTGGTGAGATTGATGAAATTGCGCAATTGGTCGACCGCTTCGCTGTCCAGGGGAACCCATGAAAGTACTCGTATCGGGAGGCGGCGGCTTTTTGGGCCGCGCAACCATAGATTGTTTGTTGAAAAGAGGTCACACGGTAAGGGCTATCGTGCGCCCATCCTCGCCCGCTCCAGCATGGCCGGAAAATGTCGAGCTATTTCGGGCAGACTTGCGAGTCGAAAAAGATCTGACGCGAGCATTCGATGGCATTGATGCAGTTTTGCACTTGGCGGCCGCAGTCACTGGCAATGAGGACACACAGTTTGCGTCGACCGTAGTTGCGACCGAACGATTTTTGGACGCCATGGCGAAATCGGCCGTCAGGCGGTTGGTTCACGTCAGCAGTCTTGTGGTCTATGACTGGTCGAAGGCTGGATCATGCATGGACGAGCAAACGCCCCTTGAGGCCAATCCATACACGATGGGGGGATACACAATCGCCAAGATATGGCAGGAACGCGTTGTTTCGCGGCGCGCTGCCGAGAACTCTTGGAACCTGACGATCGTTCGTCCCGGCTTCATCTGGGGACTAGATCACGCTCAGATTGCCGGAATGGGAAGGAAATTTGGCCGAATCTATCTGCTGTTCGGGCCATTTACCCGCTTGCCACTGTCTCACGTCGACAATTGCGCTGACTGCCTGGCAGCTGCGATCGAGACCCCGGCCGCTTCAGGCGAGATATTTAATGTAGTCGATAGTGATGACGTCCGGGTTTGGCAATACGCCAAAGCGTACGCCCGTCGGTCGGGTCAACGCGGCGTTTTGCTTCCGCTACCGTATTTTGCAGGGTTCGGGCTTGCGCAATTAGCAGCTCTTACCAGCCGAATGCTGTTCGGGAGCAAGGGAAAATTACCTTCGCTGCTAACGCCGCGCCGTTTTGAGTCGCAATTCAAGCCAGTGCGATTCAGCAATCAAAAGGTCAGGGCCAAACTAAGCTGGACCCCACCACTCAGCTTCGAGCGGTGTCTGGACCGATCCTTCGAGGCAGCCGCGCACTAGTTGGAAACGTTGCCTTCTTGTCGCCGAAGTCCAATCTCGTTCCCGGCGAGCGCATTGGTCAAGATCGTTGCAAGCCAGCGCGTCTCACCGTTGATGTCGAATTCCGCTTCGATTCGTTTTCGTCCGGCAGAAGCGTACCGATTGCGCAGTTCGGGATCCTCGAGGAGAAGCCGGATTGCACGTGCAATATCCACGGGATCTCCCGGAGCCACGAGCAGTCCGCTTTTCTCGTGCTGGACAAGTTCTGGGATCCCCGCGATGCGGGTTGCCACCACAGGTATTCCTGCCGCCATCGCTTCCATGAGAACTACGGGCACGCCCTCCGCAAAACTGCTAAGCGCGAATACGTCCGTTTGCTTTAGAAGCTCGCGCACGTCGGCTTGCGATTGATAACCAAGGAATTCAACTCGGTTGGAAAGACCAAGTGACTGGGCGAGATCTTCAAGCATTTTCCGGTCGGGTCCATCACCGACAACTTCTAATTGTATGCCTTCAAGCGTGGCCAGCGCCTTGAGCAAGATGGGAAGCCCTTTCGCCGCAACCAGGCGACCGACGAACAGCAGGCGACGGCCTTTACCGGCATGCCGCTTGACTTCGAACAGACTCGGATCGACGCCACAATGCACGATCTTCAGCTTCCCCCAGCAATCCACCGGAGCGAACACCATGGCTTGGCTGCGGCAGAAATGGCTGATGCAGTTGACGAAGAGCGCGCGCCGCACTTTCTCGTCTATCGACCAAAGCTTGGCTTCATAAAACTCCGCAGGGCCGTGCATCGTGAAACTGAAAGTAAAGCCGCCAAGTTCGGCTGCGATCATAGCGACGGAGCCGCTTGAGTCGGCAAAATGGTTGTGCAAATGAGACAGCGAATGCTTTTTCATCAGCTGTGCCAGCATCCCTGCCTCGGCAAAATAAGCAATCTGTCTTCCCATCGCCTTGGTGCCGGGCGGGCAAGTCCTGGCTGCTAGCAATATCGCGGAAAGGTATCTCCGTGGCGCCGACAAGAGTTGGACCATATGTGCCCGGAGAAGATGCGCGGGAGGGAGCAAATAGATCGTGGAGTTCCGTTCGGCCGAAAGCCCGGCTCCGACATTTTCCGTTTCCGGCGGCTTTCTCACAGCAAACGTCTGAACAAGGTATCCAAGCGAGCGAAGTGTTTCGACCTCGCGCTGAATGAAAGTATCTGTCGCGCGTGGATACTGCCCTGTGAGATATCCCAGTCGGACTTTCGTCATTTCAATCGGCAACGTGTTGGCGTCAGATTGCCGTAGATCTGGACCGCCTTGCGTGCGACTCGTTACGTCCGGCGCAGGCGGAGAGCGATCAAACTGTCCGGCACTTTCGAAGGAATTGGTTTCAAGCCAATGATCGGTCATGGCATCCTGATTTCGTTACCCGAGCAGGTATTCCCACCGCCGTGCCGCCCGCCGGTACATCACACAAAACGACGCTCATGGCTCCAATTTTTGCGCCCTTCGAGATATGAATTCCGCCAAGCGCCTGCGCATAAGCGCCAAACTCGACATCATCCTCCACCACAGGCGAAGGCCCGTCCTCGAAGCGGTTGCCGATGGTGACACCCTGACGCAACGTACAGTTACGACCAATAATGACATTCGAGTTGATAAAAATGTTACCAAAATGATGAATACGCAGACCGGAGCCGATCTGGGCCTCGAGTGGGAGGCTGATTCCAGTCGCCGTTTCAACGAGGCGAAAGAGGAGCCAGTACAGTTTCAGAAGCACGTTTCTCACCAAACCCGGCTTGCGATGGAATACGCGACGTCCCCAACGGTAGACCCAGATCGCCCAGATTGACTGCTCCTTGAGGAACGGTCGATTCGGGTACCGAGCGAGGTCAGCTATGAAATCGGGGTCTGTTTTCATAGATCGACTAGTTTCCTTGCCGCGGGACAAACTCATTCACACTAGATACCCGCGAGCGCCAAGGTCCGTTCGAGCGTGTCGAGATCCACTTCAATATCTTCGCTGGAATCCCACGATTGGGGATAATCGGCCTCCAGCGTCGCCAGACTGCCTTTGCCCAGCATGTAGTAATAGTCGAGGCCCAACTGGTT
>DASTDH010000749.1:0-7496 GCA_035710445.1 Chthoniobacterales bacterium | reverse complement strand
CGAGGAAGTTTGTGAGCTGCCCGGTGCCGCACCCGATTTCGACGATGCGTGCGTCGAAGGGAATCTGTTCATTGAGCAGTTGCGCGAAAAGGCCGTGACCCGCTTTCTGCAGCAATGCGCGGACGCTGTCCACGTTATCGTAGTTTGGAAAGGGTGTTTTTTCGTAGAACTTGCGGACGATGTCAGTAACATTCGCGCCGTCGAGCTCCTTGTCCTCCGTCGGTAGAAACAAGCGCGGTATGCCATCTTCGACTTCGTAGCGCGTGCCGGTGGTGGGATTGAGAGCGCCTGTTGCTGTGACGACGAGCGGGTCTCCCGTACGCGGATCAGCGTAAGGAGAATCAGGGTCTGGTTCGCTTGCCCCTTCATCGGTCCACGCGCGAAACCCCAACGGCTGTTGCTCCTTTTGCAACACGAAATTTCCCAGCACCAATATGTCCATCTGAGATTGCATGAAGGTGTGATAAGCTTCTTCCGGGGTACACACGATCGGCTCCGTTGATAAATTGAAGCTGGTATTAACTATAACGCCGTAGCCAGTGAGCGTCTTAAACTCCCGAATCAGTTGCCAATATCGCGGATTAACGTCTTTGGATACGCTTTGAATCCGGGCCGAGTAATCGATATGCGTGATGGAAGGAATATCTGACCGTAGAAAGTAAAGACGTTCGTACATGCCTTTTTCGTGATAGCCATTCGGAGGGGGGATTCTCTTCTCTGCCCGAACGGGAGCTACTAGCAGCATATAGGGAGAAGGACGATCCAACTCGAAATAAGTCTGGATGTCCTCCTCCAAAACGCTGGGCGCAAATGGCCGGAAGCCTTCGCGATATTTGATTTTCAGGTTGAGCTTCTTTTGCATCTCAGCGTTGCGTGGGTCACCCAGGATACTGCGATTACCCAGCGCTCGCGGACCGTATTCCATTCGCCCTTGGAACCAACCGATCACTTTACCATCGGCAAGCTTCGTCGCTACAAGTTTTGCCAGTTCATCAAAGCTCTGATAATGGGAGAAAACTGCTCCACAACTGCCAAGGATTCGCTCAATCTCCCTGTCCGAAAACGATGGACCGAGATACGCACCGTGCATGGCGTCGGGACGACAGTTGAGGACCCGCGTATTACCTTCCCGAATGTACCATACCGCGTAAGCCGCCCCGAGCGCCCCGCCCGCATCGCCCGCGGCCGGTTGAATCCAGATGTCCTCAAACATACCTGAGCGCAGCAATTTCCCGTTCGCAACACAATTGAGCGCTACACCTCCAGCCAGCACGAGATACTTGCTATTGGTAAGTTTCGCGGCTGTCTGGCAAAGCTTCATGACAATCTCTTCCGTCACCCGCTGAATCGCCAGAGCCATATCCATGTAAACCTGGGAAATGTGCGACTCCTCTCTTCGCCGGGGCACGCCAAAAAGCTGCTCCCACTTGTCCTCGACAACCATTCTAAGGCCAGTGGCATAGCTGAAGTAATCCATGTTAAGGAGAATCGAACCATCCTCTCGGATATCCACGAGATCGGTCTTAATTTTCCGGACAAAATCCTTCGTTTGAGGCGACTCAGGATTGCCGTAAGGCGCCAGCCCCATAAGCTTGTATTCGCCGCTATTTACCTCGAAACCTGTGTAGTAGGTAAAAGCGGAGTAAAGGAGCCCGACCGAGTGCGGAAAGTGCAATTCCTTCAGTAGCGTGATCTTGTTTCCCTGGCCGTACCCAATTGTCGTGGTGGCCCACTCCCCGACGCCATCTATTGTAACAATGGCGGCTTCCTCGAATGGCGACGGATAGAAGGCGCTTGCGGCATGGGACAAATGGTGTTCGGGATAATAAATCGGCGCCTTCCCATCCCCGAGCGTTCCCAATTGCTCCTTCAGCAGTCTTTTCATGAAGAGTTTCTCTTTAATCCAAACAGGAATAGCAGATTGAAAACTCACCAAGCCCCGCGGAGAAAAACCGTGATAGGTCTCCAACAGCCGCTCGAATTTAAGGAATGGTTTGTCATAAAAGGCTACCGCGGTAAGGTCCTTGTAATCCACACCGGCCTCCTGTAGCACGTATCGAACGGCATTAATTGGGAACGAGGAATCGTGCTTTTTCCGGGTAAAGCGCTCTTCGTGCGCTGCCGCGGCAATTTCACCGTTAATCAGAAGCGCAGCTGCGCTATCGTGATAGAAGGCTGATATGCCGAGAATCGTGTTTCTCACTGTTGTTCCTTTCGAAGCCGCACTTACATTTTTGCCCGAGCCTGGCGCTCCCTCATCGAGCTAAAAGAGGGTGTAGATGAACGGGGCAATAGCCGATCCAGCCGTTAGGACAATAAGCACGCCAAAGGTGAGTAAAATCAAAATAAGCGGCAATAACCAGAACTTCTTCCTTACACGCAGAAAACCCCAAAGGTCTTTGATGAATTCCATAATTAGTTTCTCTTTTTTAATACGGTTTCTCTATGTCTTTGCCAGTAAAAATATGATTCCTAATGACCATTACCGAATTTTCGCCAGACTTGAAGTCCTTCAGTTTCAGGGAATCAAAGCCCAGAAGTTTCCGTGCCAGGCCAATCGGGGTCACTACGCCAAAGAAAACCAGCGTTAAAAGGATTTTGGAGACCACTGCGCCCAACAGATGGGAGAGACCCAGCCACAAAACGGCCACCGGCCGATAAAACTGAGGAAACGTCATGTCTGCCACGAGAGCGACGATCGCTATGGTAACAAGAGTTTCCCGTTTGAAAGCGCCGCTGAAGAGCAAAAGCAAAAGCACCATGGCCATGCCGGTGTCTTTGCTTTGCTCTTTCGTGATGGTCCGCTTAAACGATTCGGCGACGATTTTTTTCATGGAAATTCCATATTGACCGATGAACGCCCCTCCAGCCCTGCTAGTTCATCTCGATGAGGTATTGCGCGTGCAGGTTCACAAAGGGGATTCTCATGGGCAGAAGTCAGAGATCAGGAGTCAGTGTTTCGCCGCGTTAGAGGGAACGAAGAAGGCGTGCGGGATTCCCCGCATAAATTCCTGGGGCGGTTATGTCTTTGGTAACAACCGCGCCGGCTCCAATGACCACTTGATCGCAAATCGTCACCGGCAGGATTGTGGCATTTGTTCCGACACTTACACGATTTCCAAGTTTGGTCGGACGCCAAAGGTCGGGCTTGCCGGCAGGGACTCCGTCGGCGAAGCGATCATTAATAAACATCGCGCCATGAGAAATGAAGCACTCGTCGCCGAGCGTTACGAGTTCACAGATGAATGCGTGCGATTGAATCCTGCACCGCTTGCCGATCTTTACTCCCTTTTGTATCTCTACAAATGGTCCAACGAAGCTGCCATCTCCAATCGTGCACCCATAGAGATTAACAGGCTGGACAACCGTAACGTTTTCACCAAACGTGACGTCAACAATACCTGCATGGCGAATTTCTGGCTTTGCCACAAAAGTCTCGCTTGGTGGCTGAATTGGAAAACCTCGGGTAGTCAAGAAGGGAGAGGGTTTATCGACTGGAGAACACAGGCAATCAAAAACTGCTCTCTGCGGATTTCTTCCTGCGATGGGCTTGGCAGCAGGCGTTCGTTTCCCCACTCAGGAGCGTCTCATATGCAGTCACAAGGTTCTTGCCGACCTTTGTCCACTGGAGCTCATCCTCTACTCGGCGGCGACCATAAGCCCCCATTTTTTTCTGAAGCTCGGGTTTATCCATGAGTTGCGCAATAGTTTCCGCGAATTCCGCCTCGTTGTTTGGTTTAACATAGGCGGCAGCGTCTCGCGCAGAAAAGCGCGTTTCCTTCAGGTCGAAAGACACGATCGGCTTTGCCGAAGCCATATATTCCATCACCTTGATCCAAGTAGACACATCGTTTAATGGGCTGGAAGGATCGGGATCCACGCAAATGTCGGCAGCCGCAAGGTTAGCCTGCAACTCTTCATCAGAGACGAAGCCGGTTAGTTCAACGCAACCGTTAAGTTGCAGGTTTTCAGCCAGATCGCGCAAATCTTGCAGTGAGTCCCCAGTTCCCATGATGACGCAATAAAAATCCGCTCGCTTCAAACCATGCAATAAATGCCGCAACGAGCGGAGTAGATAATCAACGCCGTCTTGTGGATTTAGGCTACCGACATAGCATAAAATGCACTTGTTCATTTTTTTCAAACGGGCGCTGGGTGCAGCCGGCGTCATCCGCATCTGATTCGGCCCATTTCTTACAACAAAGACATCACGGGGATTCTTATTCGCGCGTTCAATTTGTATCTGTTTATACGATTCGTTCGTAGCGATCGTGATATCAGCAAGCTTCAGGCTGCACCATTCAAACATTCCTAGCAACCGCGTGAAAAATCCTTCAGCGGCGCCATAACGGGATCGGTAGAGCTCCGGGCAGAGATCGTGCTGATCAAAGACAAATTTCTTTCCGAGCAGTTTGAAGGGCAAAGCCACTAGAAACAGAGTATCGGGAGGATTGTGAGCGTGCATCACGTCGAAGCCGCGTCTCACAAAAATGTAAGTGCTAACAGTGAGACAAGCTGTGGTGAAGTAAACGTATTCGACAACATAGCCAAAAAAGGACCTCAGCTTAACAAAGAGCAGGTTCGTTCGGCTATCGTTCGCAGACGAAGTCTTTTTAAAGAGCTCCAATGTCGGCACACGGTAAACTTCAATACCGTTCCAGGTCTCGCGCGCTGGCTGACCCTCTCTCCGAAGCGCAACGACTGCGACCTTGTAACCTGCGTCAGCGAGTAAACATGCCTCGTTCGCGACACGAGTATCCTGAGGAAAGTGGTTTTCAACCCACATTAGGACTTTGGTTTGAGATTGGCTCATGACTCGCCGTGTTGCAGCCGCGTTACCAGCAGATGCCTTGATAATTCGCAAAGCCGTTTACGGTTTCACTGGGCAACCGAATCAAATCAATAATCAACTTTGAATCGCTATTATTGGCGACGGCTTCCTGAATCGTGGGATTATTTTTGCTGACGACAACTACGTCACTGGCGTCGATGACTTCTTTGGGGGAAGGAAGCATCAAGGATGAGATGTGAGGTATTGCTTGTTCGATATAGTACTTATTCGCGCCCACGAGTTTGGCCAAAGCGACTTCTTCGTCGTAGATAGCTAGTTTATAGCCTTTACCGATCAAGGTTTCAATTAATCCCACGACGGGACTTTCACGGAGATCGTCGGATCCCCCCTTGAAGCTGAGGCCCAGGACTCCGACACGGTTTTTGCCGGTGTGGCGGATTAAATTGAAGGCTAGCTCGATCTGCTTACGATTTGTTTCGAGCACAGCACCGAGGACCGGCAGTTCCAGATCCAATTGCTTCGCCTTGTAAAGAATAGCGCGAACGTCCTTTGGCAGGCATGACCCACCAAAAGCAAAGCCGGGCTTAAGATAATAGGGAGAGATGTTCAGCTTTGTATCTTTGCAAAAAATCTCCATTACTTTGTGGCTATCAGTGCCCATAGCCTTACACAGATTTCCGATCTCGTTCGCGAAACACACTTTAAGGGCGTGAAATGCGTTGGAGGCGTATTTGATCAACTCAGCTACTGAAAGGGGGATACGCTCTACGGGGGCTTTTAGGCTAGAATAAAGAGTGGCAACTCGTTCAGCAGCACGCTCGTCACAGGTTCCGATGATCGTAAACGCAGGATGATGAAAATCATGAATAGCCGTGGTCTCGCGCATGAACTCGGGATTCATACAGATACCGAAGTCCTTTCCTTCCTTTTTACCAGATTCTTTTTCCAGCAAGGGACGCACCACATCGTTCACCGTTCCCGGTAAAACGGTGCTTCGGACGACTACGACGTGAAAGCTGTTTGCTTTTCGTAGCAACTGGCCGATCTCGCTCACAACTCTTTTAAGCTGGGCAAGACCCAGACTGCCATTGTCATTGCTCGGCGTGCCAACACAAACCAGGGAAAGGTCGCCGAGTCTATGCGCGCGCTGAGTAGCTTGCAGGCGTCCCGCCGCAACTCCGCGGCCAATCAATTCTTCCAAACCCGGTTCGATAATGGGGCTTTTTCCTGAGTTAATAAGAGAGACCTTAACTTCCTGTAAGTCCACGCCGGTTACCGAATGGCCCATCTCGGCCAAGCATGCGGCCGTTACGCAGCCCACGTATCCCATTCCGAAAACTGTGACATCCATAAAAGTTATATCTCTAACCCTTCACTAGATCTGGCGCCCCTAGTTACACGCGCACAGAACTGGGCAACTTTTGTCGGCGTTGTGTTCCAAAAAGCACCGTCATAGCGCCGATTCACGTACTCCAATAGCGATTTGTAGTGATCTACCGGATACTCCCTTGATGTTGCGATCGTGTTATCAAAGCACAAATAGTCAGGATGGACATCAACTAGTGCCATCCCGCCGTGTTGAGCAATCCAATCGAGTTTTCGCAGCCAGATTTCCGGTGTCTTCTCTTGCAATAGCACGAAGAGCGTGAAGTCTTGAGGAAGGGTATAAGGCAGCTCAACGTAACCTCTTGAAGAAGGGTTGATAACTGATCGTTCGGGGTTGATTGAGCTCCCGTTTGGATGTGGCACCCAGAAGGGAAAGATCGTGTGGCGGCCCTGGGGCTGCGGCTCAAACGGGTCCGTATCAAAGGTGGATGCGTCGTACTGCACATCGAGATCGTGCAACCAATCGAGATTACGTAACATGAATCCCGATCTGAACCCCAAAGCGCCCCACTCGCGTGCATAGCCGTTGATTTTCGCAGCGCTGCGCTTGAACTTGCGCCGCGAGAAAAACAGATGGCCATCGTGTTTAAGATCGTGTATTCCAATCTCGAATCCCCTAGCAGTGAGTTCCTGCCTTAGTTCTGCTGGAAGTCGGTAACTGCCCTCGGGGATAAAATTAAAGGAAGAACGGAATCCAAGGTCCAATTCCAGTTGCATTAAGGACCGGCACCTGCTCAGACCTATCTTGCTCTCGACATCGTGCGTCAGAACAAGCGCAAACTTTTTGCCGCCCGGCCAGCCCGGCCAGTTTTCCGGTGCCCGCTCCGATCCCGGCATGATAGGCCATACGTCTTCGCTTTGCTTGCGTAATCGCATAGCCAGCTTTCGTCGAATCGCCGTTCGAATGAATTGCGGAACGAAAGGCTTTAAGCCGTAATAAATTCTATTGCGTAACATGAGGTATCGCGAGTTCAGTGCTCGCGGTAAACGTCCGTAGGACCATCCAACGGGTATCGAAAACTCTTGTGTGCCCTGCCTGCTTTCGACCTTCAACCCGGTGTGGGAGCGCGAACAGGGGTATAAGCAAGACGAAGAAGACAAAGAGCATCCTCAGGATATCAACAATCCCAAAGCGGCCGTAAGCTAACCATTGCAGACATTAGAACCGCGGTTCAACCGTTATGAGTGCGGGCCGATCAAGACTCAGAATCAAGCCACTTCGGGACGTAGGAACGCGTCTTGTTTACCACGACTGCAACGTTCTTTCGCTCAGCGATTAGCTTCCCGTAGCTGCGCTTAATGACCTCACGGTTGTTCT
>DASTDH010000748.1:0-6814 GCA_035710445.1 Chthoniobacterales bacterium | reverse complement strand
GCAAGGTTTTCGGAAACGTCGGGCGAGCCACCCCATCAAACTACCCCTTGGGGTTTGCTGAAACAACCGGATAAGCAAAAGTTGACTACCCTAAATCTAACGGATTGGTTGGCCGCTGAGAACGTCAATCATTCCGGAAGAAGACGTTTCGTTCCTCGAGGACAATGCAATTGTGGAAGCTATGGCAACAGGCCGCAGTTAGCGGCTCGGAAGTGTGCCCGCTTTTGTCCCGTCCACTTCCCTTCTAATGCCCATTTTGACCAGACCCTGTGCAAAGATCGCCAAGATCGCTTACGCCGAAGTTCGTGGGGAGCCAATGAACCGTCGGAACGTCTGAAATTCCTAAGCAAAACCGGATTTATTGCATTCCAACCCAGCTCCCGCTTGGCGTTGGCATGCATCGCGCTTCTCTACTGACTTTCGGCTCAAATTCGTCACATGGTAAAACTTTCGGATCTAAAGTACAGCGGTCATTTACCAACCCTGATATCGGCTTTCCTTTATTTCGATTTCAGTTTTATGGTTTGGACCGTCTTGGGACCATTGGGCGCCCAGGTCGGTGAGACGTTAGATCTTTCACCCGATCAGAAAGGTTTAATGGTCGCCGTACCGATCCTTTCAGGCGCTTTCCTCCGGATTCTGCTCGGGGTGCTGGTGGATCGCATCGGCTCCAAGCGGACCGGCATAATCGCCCAAGCGATAGTGATCTGCGGATTGCTGAGCGCTTGGATCGCCGGATTACCATCTTTGGCAGCCACAATTTTACTGGGGCTTGTTCTCGGATTTGCCGGAGCAAGCTTCGCTGTGGCTTTGCCTCAGGCGGGGCGGTGGTATCCGCCAAATATGCAAGGAGTAGTGATGGGCATCGCGGGAGCGGGTAATATGGGGGTCGTCCTCGATAGTTTGTTTGCGCCGCGATTGGCGCAAACCTATGGCTGGCAAGCTGTTTTTGGCCTTGCGCTTATTCCCGCGGTCCTGGTCTTGCTTATTTATCTCTTATTCGCCAAGGAACCGCCAAACACCGGCCGCAAGCGAGAGTTCTCCGACTATTTGAATCTGCTTAGAACATCCGACGCACACTGGTTCTGCTTCTACTACACCGTCAGCTTTGGCGGCTTCGTTGGCCTAGCCAGCAGTTACGTGATTTACTTCAAGAGCGAGTATGGTTTGACGCCGGTTCAAGCGGGAGACATCGCCGCGCTCTGCACTTTCGTGGGTGCTATGCTTCGGCCGGTGGGCGGAGCAGTTGCCGATCGAAGCGGCGGTATTCGCGCGCTCTATTTTTTCTACGGTGTCGCGGCGCTGACCCTCGTTTCCGGTGCCGTACTACGGGATTATGGTTTCAACGTTGCCAGCTTTCTTGCAGCCTCCGGCGCGCTCGGTATGGCAAACGGCGCCGTCTTCCAGTTGCTGCCGCAGCGGTTTCCACGGGAGATCGGAATCATGACCGGATTGGTCGGCGCCGGAGGCGGAATCGGTGGCTTTTACCTGGCGTACTCGCTCGGTATTGCCAAGAATTTTACTGGCACTTACTCGCTCGGCTTTCTCGTTTTCGCAGTGCTTTGCTGTCTCGCGATTCTGGGTCTCAGCTTGGTAAAAGCAAAATGGCGAGGAACCTGGGGTAGCCTGGCCGAAGCCAAAATCTGAATCGAGGGGTGGTTGTGGCCATATCAGGGAACGATGGACTCTTGCAGATGCTGTTGGGAGAACAGCGGGAATTGCCATTTGTTGAACGTTTCGCGCAAACCCAAGAGAACTCCGAATTCCAGCGAACCGGCTTCTACCGGGAATTGATTCCCGATCGGCAGCCCAATCCGGGCGAACACCTCGCCTTCCAGGTTAATCTCGATGCCTGTACCGGATGTAAAGCGTGTGTCAGTGCATGTCATTCACTTAACGGACTGGACGAATACGAAACCTGGAGAGATGTCGGACTCCTGATCAGCCACGATCCAGAGGAGCCATACCAGCAACATATCACCACTGCTTGCCATCACTGCATCGATCCGGCGTGCCTGAATGGGTGCCCGGTCTTGGCTTACGAAAAAGATGCGGTCACGGGCATCGTTCGACACCTGGACGATCAATGCATCGGTTGCCAGTACTGCGTGTTGAAGTGTCCCTACGATGTTCCAAAATATTCAAAAAAACGCGGTATCGTCCGCAAATGCGACATGTGTTTCAATCGGCTCGCAGGTAACGAGGGGCCGGCGTGTGTGCAAGCTTGTCCTTCCGGTGCGATCGCTATTCAGATCGTCTCGCTCGATTCGGTGATCGCCGCAACGGCCGAGAACGAGCGATTGGTACCAGGCGCTTTCCGATCGAGCTATACACAACCAACCACCGTATACGTCGGCCGAAAACCGATCCCACCAAACGCTCGGCCAAGTGATCAATCCCAAACGCGGCTTGAGCACCCGCACTGGCCTCTGATCGTGATGCTGGTCCTCACGCAAATGGCCGCCGGCCTTTCTCTAATGGCCGGGGTTTTGAGTTTTTGCGACCTTACTGGATTCAAGACTATCGTGCGTCCAGCCAGCCTCGCGATCTGCGGCCTGCTCGTAGCCGGACTGACTGCAAGCATCCTTCATCTGGGGCGTCCGCTCGGAGCTTGGCGGGCTTGGCTTGGGATTCGGACTTCTTGGATGAGCCGAGAAATCGTGATGTTTGGCGGTTTCTTTGGACTCGCACTGGCGCTATCGATCGTGGCTTGGATGCTACCGAGCTCTCTGTTCGGGCCATCGGTCCAAGAAAATCTGTTGATCCACGGAACTCGGATAACCGCGATAATTAGTATCCTCAGTATCGCTTGCTCGGCGATGATCTATATCGACACGCAACGCCCGTTCTGGGCGTGGCCGCAGGTTCTTCCTAGGTTCTTCGGGAGTGTGACCGTGACCGGCCTGATGGGAGGAGCGTTGCTCACAGTCGGACACAAACCGTTGGTCGGTTCTTCGACTCGTTTGCTCACCGCTGGGTTGGTTGCGCTTATACTTGTGGCCTTGTGGGAACTAGCCGGGAGTCTTTACGCGTTGCATAAAAAACAGCATCCTCTCCGCGCACCGAGTAAGATACTTTGGGTTCATCTGCCGCTCCTTGCTCACCTGCGCATAACGAGCGCCGCTTTAGCTGCCGCGCTGGGCCTGTTGATCAACCGAGTGCCGGCCGGTTTCCAGGCTTGGCTCACATTTTCGGTTTGCATCCTCGCGGTGGCCTGGATCCTTGGAGAGCGTTACATTTTTTTTGTAAGTGCAGTCGCTCCGCGAATGCCAGGAGGGGTAGCGACGTGAAGCAATGGACGGAGAAAGTAAGCCGCCTCGTCCGGCGGCAGGATGGCCCGCAGACTCAGGACCTTGTGTTGCAGCCCGGCAAATTTGGACTAGGCCAAATCCCGGCGCGATTGGAGCCGGATGATACGGCGACCTTGGTATGTGGTTATTGCTCAACCGGATGTGGCCTCAAAGCGCATTTACGCAAAGGTGAAGCGATCAATCTAAGCGCTGATCCCGATTATCCGGTTAACCTGGGGATGGCTTGCCCAAAAGGTTGGGAAGCGTTAACGCCGCTGCGAGCAAGCGATCGGGCAACCTCGCCACTGCTGCGCGACCGAGCCTCGGGACGCTTGGAACCGATTGATTGGGAACGCGCTCTAATCCTCTTTTGTGAACGATTGAAGGAGCTCAAACGTGCCTATGGCCCGGAGTCGGTCGCGTTCCTGAGCACTGGCCAGATTGTAACCGAAGAAATGGCCTTCCTCGGCGCACTCTTCAAATTTGGTATGGGCTTTTTACATTGCGACAGTAACACCCGCCAATGCATGGCGACTTCTCACGTCGCGTACAAGCAATCATTTGGATTCGATGCGCCTCCCTATACTTACGCGGATTTTGAGCAATCTGATGTTCTGATGTTTGTCGGATCAAACCCTTGCATCGCGCATCCAATCATGTGGCAGCGCGTCACGCAAAACTCTCGGAGTCCGATCATCATCGTCATCGACCCGCGGAAAACCGAAACCGCCATGGCCGCGACGGTTCATCTCCCAATCCGGCCGAAGAGCGATCTCAGACTGCTTTATGGGTTAGCAAAGATTTTAATCGCTGAGGGCTGGATTAACCGCCACTACATTGATAGACACACGGAAGGGTTCGACCAGTTCGCTCGCTTTTTGGAAACGCTGTCGCTCAGCGACGTCACTGCGGCATCTGGCATCTCAGCGGCCCAACTCCGGCGCGTGGCAAAACTCGTCCATCGGGGGCGACGCGTTTCCTTTTGGTGGACTATGGGAGTTAACCAAAGCCATGAAGCTACCCGCACAGCGCAGGCGATCATCAACTTAGCTCTGATGACCGGGAACATCGGTCGTCCAGGAACCGGTGCTAACTCTATTACCGGCCAGTGTAACGCGATGGGATCAAGGCTCTTCGCCAACGTGACCAGCCTGCTCGGCGGCCATGATTTCGCCAACGCCCAAGACCGAGCCAAGATCGCGCGATTGCTGCAATTTGATGAGAACGCGATTCCAATCCAAAACTCCTGGCCGTACGATCGAATCATCGAGGGCGTTAAAGAGGGTACGATCAAAGCTCTTTGGATCATTGCCACGAATTCAGCCCATTCCTGGGTAGATCACGACGAACTCAACCGCGCGTTTCGCAAGCTCGATTTTCTGGTAGTGCAAGACATGTTCACGACCACGGAGACGGCAGAGCTTGCTGATCTGATTCTCCCAGCAGCGGGTTGGGGTGAGAAAGACGGTACCTTTATCAATTCCGAACGACGCTTCGGATTGGTGAAAAAAATCGCCCGCGCACCCGGCCTCGCGCTCTCCGATTTCAAAATCTTTCGTCTAATTGCGCACTATTGGGGTTGCGGTCCACAGTTCGCGCGCTGGTCTTCCCCTGAGGCAGTTTTCGAATTGCTGAAAGAGACTTCTCGCAACCAACCGTGCGACATCAGCGGCATCGAGAGTTATGCCCATCTTGATCGATCCGGTGGAATTCAATGGCCTTATCGTGCCGGCGATACGCTCGATAGCAACGAGCGCCGGCTTTTCGCGGACGGAAAATTCTTTACATCAAACCACCGTGCGCGGTTCCTCTTCGAAGAGCCCGTATCCCCTCCGGAAACTCCGGATGCAGAATTTCCGCTCTGGCTCTTGTCCGGTCGAGGCACCTCTTCGCAATGGCATACCCAATCACGAACCGCAAAATCCGATGTGCTGCGCAAGCTCTATCCGGAGCATCTTTACGTCGAAGTGAATCCAGTTAACGCTGAGCAACTTGGAGTTGGGTCCGGCGATCAAGTAACAGTTTCGACGCGGCGCGGTTCAGTGACTGCGATGGCGTTCGTTACTTCGACCGTAGCACCGGGATCTCTCTTTCTGCCGATGCACTACCCGGAGACTAACCGATTGACGATCGCCGTGTTTGACCCTTATTCCCGGCAACCGTCCTACAAGGCATGCGCGGCACGGATAGAGCAAACGAATAATCCGTAGATTGCACAACGCGGCCGCAGCAATAATGAACAGGCGTACCGCTCGTACGGCTGATTATAGCGGTCAACACGAGGCTAAGCGGAGTCGGGTTTCGCCCTAACCGCTCGGCCTTATGTCGATGCTTGTTGCCCGATCCACGCCTTCAAAGTATTGACTACCTGATCAAACCCGCGAGGTTTTTGACGGCTCAGCTTGCAGGGAAAGCTGGGAAACCGGAAGGTAGTATAGTAGTCATAGAGCTCGCGGCAACGCGTTCTGAATAAACAGGTAAGGGCGATCGTCGGATCTCCCAAAGGCCAGAAATTTTATACTCCCTAGAGCACTATCATATTATGCGCGACCATCTGTTTTTACTAAAACCGGGCTTTGAGGTCGGTGACGGCAAACGTTACTACTGTCCACACTCTGCCCAAGTGGAGGGCGTTCTTGCCTTTTATCCTCGTCTGCGACTGGAGATGGAGATTACTTACCTCAAGTTCGAACGGCCTCGCCAGCCGATTGTGGACTTAATCGGCGCGGAAAATCAGAGCGCTCCGGTTTTGGTGGTAGGTGATGCTGCAGCGATACCCAAACAATTGAAACCAGGAAACGCTAAAGGCCGCTCATTCTTTGCCGGCGAGGAACTAATCGCGGAATATTTGGCCTCGCGATACGGCATCGGATGGCCGCACGGCAAGCAGACGGTAGCTCACGAAGCTGCTGCCGGGCCCTCTCCTGTACAAGAGGCGCCGAAAAAGCCATTGGCGACGTGACCTGGATTGCCGGAAGCCCGGTCGAAACTTAACCTTCTGTCCTGAAGGGGCTTGTCGGACTTTGTTGACGGTGAACAATCGGTTATTGCAGCGGCGAAGCCGTGGCGCAGGAAGCCCAGGCGGAGGCCATAAGCGTTAACTTAAGGTTGTCCCGAAGGGACCTTATGAAAGTAGCCCAGCACTTTAGTGCTGGGTCAGCGTTAATTTTCGAACGACCCGTCCCGCAGGGACGATCGATGAGTTTGCTCTCTTTGGGCCCACAATAGAAAAGCTCGGTTCTTTGCTGCGCAGGTGGCTTCCCGGAGGATAAGGAGCCATCCATCGTCCCATCCGGGACGAGCCCCTTTAACATCCGTTCACCCCACACTAAAGTGCGGGGCTACTATCGGCGCGTCCCTCCGGGACAAACCTATGCCAACGCTTTTGAGGCTCCTCACTGGCTAGCATTTCTCTTGAACTCGCGCAATAGCTTCGCCAGTCGTTGAGCACCGGAACGAAGCTCCTTCGGCGCCACCGCTCCGAATCCGAGTAAAAACCCTTGCCGGCACGTTCCGGCCGAATA
>DASTDH010000747.1:0-13122 GCA_035710445.1 Chthoniobacterales bacterium | reverse complement strand
ATGCATTGTTTGACGCGCCTGTTCATTCGTTGCTGATCATCGATCAACCAGTGCTCTGGCTTCACCCGGCGGTTCGCGTCTCAAACCTCAACGGTTCGCTCCTTGGCGTGCGATATCGCACGAATAGGCAAGTCACCCCCTCCAGTTGGCCGCCTACTACGCTGCCAGAAATCGGTGGAAAATAATGGCGTGTTACCAGTTCCCTGGGGTCACTGTTACCAGCCCCCTAGATCCGAGCCCTGCTCTGGCGTTGTAAGCTACTCTGGCTGAGCAGCATACTCCCTCACTACGGATGGGGCGGGATTCGAACCCGCGGTACCTTTCAGTACACACGCTTTCCAGGCGTGCCCAATCGACCGCTCTGGCACCCATCCTGAAGAGGGTACGATTCTGGATTCAGATGGAGGCTTGCGCAAATGAAATTGCAGGACTAGAAGCGCCGAAGCGCCGCTCTGCCTAACCGCACACGCCAAAGGTATCAGACTTCTTTCTTTGAAGTCTGATTGGCCGAGGACGAAAGCTGCCCGCGCACAGCATCCATTTCCGCCTTCAACTCGTTCTCGCGTTCTTTCAGCATCTCCAGCTTCAATTGATATCGATGCAGTTGGATCCGGGCGTGGTTAATTTGTTGTCGCAGATCAGACACCTGCGCCTGAGTCTCGCGAATCTGGCGATCCAACTCCTGCTGTCGCGTTCCTAACTCTATCGGGCCCTGTCCTTCGAAGTGAAAATCTCGCCGTCCCGAACTCCGAGCGTTTTCCAGTGCATCTGCCAGTTTCGAGGTAGCTGCTTGCAGGAAGTGGAGCGATGGCCCGGAATAATCGGGTATCGTTACTGTCTCTCCACAATGGGTACAGGCGAGCGAGAGTCCGGCTCCCTCTTTATCGACCGCCAGTTCACCGCCGCAATGCGGGCAAGCGAAGACGATGTCGCGCTCGGTCAATTGCAGGCCGCTACTCTCGATCTCATCCGGCGTATGCAGCGGTTGACCTGTAGGAAGAGCTTCGCTCATTAGTGATACGGGTAAAAAAAAGAGTTGCCATGCGCCGTCGCAAAATCAAGGCGGGAGAGTGTGTCGAGGACAGATGAGCTGAGTCAAGATGTAACTCTCGGCTGGCGCTATGCGCCAATCTGGCGCGAATCCGAGCCTTCTCCGGTGGGAGTTGTTATAGGCAAGTCATTGACATCAAGAGTGTTACATCAATGACGCTTTTGTGGCACAAATCGCGCTAAGACTGCTGCAGTTACCTATGGCTAAAATTCTTGGAATTGACCTTGGTACCACTAACTCCTGCATGGCCGTCATGGAGGGTGGTGAACCGGTCGTGATAGAAAACTCGGAAGGCGCACGGACAACCCCGTCGATTGTGGCCTTCGCTAAAAGTGGAGAGCGGCTCGTTGGACAAGCAGCTAAGCGGCAAGCAGTGACGAATCCGAAAAACACGATTTTTTCGATCAAGCGTTTCATGGGCCGAAAGTTCGACGAGGTGCAGAGCGAGGCGAAGCGTGTTCCGTACAAAATTGTTAAAGCCTCAAACGGTGACGCTCATGTTGAGGTCGAAGTGGCCGGTGCGCGCAAGACGTTTTCGCCGCCAGAGATTTCGGCAATGATTCTGGGGAAGCTGAAAGCGGACGCCGAAGCCAAACTTGGAGAAACGATCACACAAGCGGTCATTACCGTACCGGCTTACTTTAACGATTCTCAGCGGAACGCGACCAAGGACGCCGGGAAGATCGCTGGCCTGGAAGTCCTGCGTATCATTAACGAACCGACCGCAGCCTCGTTGGCCTATGGGCTGGACAAGAAGAAGGACGAAGAAATCGCGGTTTACGACTTAGGAGGCGGTACCTTTGATATTTCGGTTCTGGAGATCGGAGACGGTGTGTTCGAAGTCAAGGCGACCAACGGAGATACCCACCTCGGAGGTGACGACTGGGACAACAAAATCATGGACTGGATCATCTCGGAATTCCGCACTGAAACCGGGATCGATCTGAGTACTCAGGCGGACGCGCTGCAGCGGATCAAAGAAGAAGCGGAAAAGGCGAAGATAGCACTTTCCTCGTCGCAGGAATACGAAATCAATCTTCCATTTATCACGGCGGACGCCACCGGCCCGAAGCATATCCAGAAGAAACTTACGCGGGCCAAGCTGGAACAGCTTACCGATGACCTCTTCGAGCGAACGATCCGTCCGGTAAAGGCGTGTTTGAGCGATGCGAAACTGACCGAGAACGAGATCGATGAATTGGTTTTGGTCGGTGGCATGACTCGCATGCCGAAAGTACAAGAGACGGCACGGCGTCTCATCGGTAAGGAACCACACAAAGGCGTTAATCCGGATGAAGTCGTAGCAATTGGCGCTGCCATCCAAGGAGGTGTGCTCCGCGGCGATGTAAAAGATGTTCTGCTGTTGGATGTCACACCGCTCACGCTGGCCATTGAAACCGCGGGTGGAATTGCTACGCCCATGATTCCGCGAAATACGACCATTCCGACTCGTAAATCGCAGATCTTCTCCACCTTCAGCGACAGTCAGCCGGGAGTGGAAATTAAGGTACTGCAAGGCGAGCGGCCGATGTCTCGGGATAATAAGAATCTAGGCACGTTCCATCTCGACGGCATTCCACCGGCCCCACGCGGGGTTCCCCAGATTGAAGTGACCTTCGATATCGATGCAAACGGAATCCTGAACGTGTCGGCCAAGGATCTTGGTACTGGAAAAGAGCAGAAGATTTCGATTACCGGTTCCAGTGGTTTGACCAAGGAAGAGGTCGAAAAGTTGCGTCAGGATGCCGAAGCGCACGCGGAAGAAGATCGCAAGGCGCGCGAAGCGGTCGAGGTCCGGAACAACGCCGACAATTTGGCGTACCAATCGGAAAAGCAACTTCGAGAAATCGGGGACAAGCTTTCCGCCGACCAAAAACAGGGCCTGGAAGAGGCCATTAAGAAAGTACGCGACCAGCTGGCGGGTGAAGATACCGATGCGATCAAGCAAGCGATGGAAGAGCTGCAAAGTCGATTCCAGTCGATCAGCGCAGATCTTTATAAGCAAGCTTCCGCTGGCCAGTCGACTCCTCCTCCCGAATCGGGCGGTGAGGCCGGTAAAGGCGAAGAAAAAGTCGTAGACGCTGATTTCGAAGTGGTGGACGAGGACAAGAAGAAGTCCTGAGTAAGCTGTATTAATTTCCAGTAGAGTGAGCAGTTAATCCTTCGCTGTCACCCTACTGGTGTGTCATCAACCCAAAGCAAAAGGAGGATAAACCAATATGGCTATTAATGTAAAACCTCTCGGCGACCGCGTGCTGGTTCAGCCGCTCGAAGAGAAGGAAGTAAAAAAGGGGGGCATCATCATTCCTGATACGGCAAAGGAAAAACCTCAGGAAGGAACAGTTGTCGCCCTGGGAACAGGTAAACTCGACGACAACGGAAAGAAGCTCGAGTTCAACGTCAAGGTTGGCGATAAGGTGCTGATCTCCAAATACGGCGGCACCGAGATCAAAATTGACGGCGAAAATTACTTGATCATGCGCGAGGATGATATCCTCGGCGTCATTGGCTAAACACGAACATTAAACAAAAAAGATTAGTTACATTATGGCAGCTAAACAATTGCAATTCGATGAAGCGGCCCGCCAAGCGCTCCTCCGCGGGGTGGAAAAGCTCGCGAAGGCAGTGAAGGCGACGCTTGGACCCTCCGGTCGAAACGTCATTCTCGACAAAAAATTTGGTAGCCCGACCATCACCAAAGACGGCGTGACGGTGGCGAAGGAAATCGAGCTCGAGGACTCGTATGAAAATATGGGTGCCCAGCTGGTCCGCGAGGTCGCTTCCAAGACTTCAGACGTAGCCGGTGACGGCACGACCACCGCTACCGTTCTGGCCGAGTCGATCTTCCGCGAAGGCTTGAAGAATGTGACGGCAGGAGCGAACCCGACTTCGTTACAGCGCGGCATTCAGAAAGCGGTCGACGCGATCGTGGCTGAACTGAAGAAGATCTCTAAGACCGTTTCGGATCGTACTGAGATCGCTCAGGTAGCCACTGTCTCAGCCAACTGGGATCGCACGATCGGCGAAATTATCGCCGATGCGATGGACAAGGTAGGCAAGGACGGCACCATCACGGTCGAGGAAGCAAAATCGATCGAGACCACGCTCGAAGTAGTCGAAGGCATGCAGTTCGATAAGGGCTATCTGTCGCCTTACTTCGTGACCAATGCGGAGAGCATGGAAGCGACTCTCGAGAATGCCCACATCCTCATCCACGAGAAGAAGATCTCCAGCTTGAAAGATCTGCTTCCGCTACTTGAGAAAGTGGCTAAAGCTGGTCGACCGCTGTTGATCATCGCCGAAGATGTGGAGGGTGAAGCGCTCGCCACCTTAGTGGTGAACAAGCTTCGTGGTACACTTCAGGTTGCGGCCGTTAAGGCTCCTGGATTCGGCGATCGTCGCAAGGCGATGCTGGAGGATATTGCGATCCTAACCGGTGGCCGCTGTCTGACCGAAGACCTCGGCATCAAACTCGAGAACATCACGCTTGATGATCTTGGCAAAGCCAAGCGGGTAACTATCGACAAAGAAAACACCACGATCGTTGAAGGCGAAGGTTCGACCTCGGATATCCAAGGTCGGGTAAACCAGATCCGCCGTCAGATTGAGGAGACCACTTCCGATTACGATCGGGAAAAGCTCCAGGAACGCTTGGCCAAGTTGGCCGGTGGCGTCGCGGTGATCAATGTCGGAGCGGCAACCGAAACCGAAATGAAGGAAAAGAAGGCGCGAGTCGAAGATGCGTTGCATGCAACCCGCGCAGCCGTCGAGGAAGGCATTGTCGCCGGTGGTGGCGTCGCTTTCATTCGTACGCAGGGCGCGCTCGATAGCGTGAAGCTAGAAGGCGATGAAGGAGTTGGTCTGGAAATCGTCCGGCGTGCGGTGGAATCGCCGCTTCGCCAGCTGGCGAACAACGCGGGCCAAGAAGGCGCGTTGATCGTTCAGGAAGTGAAGAAGCGCAAAGGCAACGAAGGTTATAACGTCGCGACTGGCGAATACACCGATTTGGTAAAAGCCGGTGTCGTTGATCCGACCAAAGTGACCCGAACGGCGCTGCAAAACGCCGCTTCAATCTCGGGCCTGTTGCTTACCACCGAAGCATTGGTGACCGAATTGCCGGAGAAAGAGAAGCCGGCCGGAGGTCCTCCTGGTGGTATGCCTGGCATGGGCGGAATGGACTATTAATTGCGTCCTTTTTCGACCAGACATTCGAAAACCCGTCCCGCAGCTGCGGGACGGGTTTTTTCGGTATGGTCTGTCGGACTTCGGTTTTAAAAGATGCGGTAGGTTCTAAGCGGCGAAGCTGTGATTCAGGAGAGCCTGGGGCGTAGCCCCAGGAATTCGGATCCCACAGGAACGGAGCGCGCTGAAAGCGCGGTTCAATCGTCGCGAGGAAAACACCAACACCGTTCACGATCTCTCACGCGCCTTCAGCGCTAAAACGCGTTTTATAATCGTCCCTAGGGCTCCGCCCTAGGCTTTCCTGAATCACGGCTTCGCCGCTGCGGGGGCGATCGCTTGCCTATCGAACATAGTTCGACACGTCCCGGCGGAAGTTATTGACAATCCTACTCTCGTGCCAACTGATTGCCGGGGTGACGAATGTCTCGGGCTTCGGCGATGTAAATCACATCCTCCGCAATGCTGCCGCACAAATAGATGATCTCTTCCAAACACTGGGCGACGGCCATCAAGCCAACGTAGCCGCGCGAGGCAAATAGCCGTTCCTCGATCAAATCAGTAAATTTCTCGACCAGGTCACGCCCTTGTTCTGCCAGTGCTTCCACTTGCCCTCGTACCCAGCCGGCTCGCGCAACGTCGACCGCATTGAAAGCGGCAATTGCCTCGCCGAAAAGCTTCTGGACGGAGTCAAATATCCCATCCAACCATTTCGCTTCCTCGATTTCTTTATCCTCGGTAATCAAGTGACGAGTGCGCCGCGCGATGGTTACACTATAGTCGGAAATGCGCTCTAGGTGAGAGGCGAGCTTGACTGTCGCTCGCACCGTCCGGAGATCGACGACCATAGGCTGAAATCGCATCAGAACATCGGTGCCGGCCCGGTCTACTTGTTTTTCGAGCAGGTCGACCTCTTCATCATCAGCAATTACGGCGGCGCAAAAATCCTCGTCGCGCTTGGCAAATCCGTTGCGGGCGTTGCTAAAGTTTCTGCTGACAAGGTTCGCCATCAATAGGACGTCGGCCTTCACCGAGTCCAGCGCTTGGTCAAAGCCGGGTAAAAAATGCTTTCCTTCTGTCTGCGGCATGATGACGAAACTACAGATGAAATAGCCGATAGCCAATAGTCGAAAGCCGAAAATAACGCGTAGCCTGAGGCGCGGTACCGGTAATCGGTAATCAGTAATAGTGGCAGGTGAGTGTGGGTCAGGACATCGGCAACACTTTGGTTCAAAGCATCGGTCTTATAAGTCCCATATGTCCTATTGTCCGTTTCATATTATCTCACTGATAACCTTTCACCGATTACCGATTACCGATTACCGATTACCGATTACTGATTACTGATTACTGATTACTGGTTACTGGTTACTGGTTACTGCTCACCGCTCACTGTTTTCCGGCTCCCGCCGGCGCTTGCTCGATCCAATCCTGGAACGCTTGAATCTTCTCTCGTGTACCAATGACTAACAGCCAATCGCCGGCTTCGATCGTCTGCGAAGGATTCGGCGCCAGTTTCTTTTGCCCGGCGCGACCGATTCCGGCAATGATTACCCCGAAATTGCGCGTCGCATCCAGCGCCGCCAGGGTTTGACCATTGGCCTGACTGGGATCCGGAACGCTGACCGATTCCATTCGGATCTCTTCGAGCAGGTCAACGCTTTTGCTTCTTGGCTCGGCTTTCTCGAAGAATCGCCGCAGCTCACGCAGTTGATCGTCAGACCCTAATGCCAGCAGTGTATCGCCCGGAAATAGAAGTGTTTCCGGGCCCGGGCTGGAGAGCACATAACCCTGGCGGTCCACTCCAACAACCGAGGCGCCGAAACGACTTCGCAGCGCGAGTTCTCCGATCGACCGGCCAAACCACTTCTCTGAATCCGGAACCTTGATTTCCTGGAGATTCAATTCCCAGTCGCTGTAGTCACTAAGCCACGCTCGGCGGGTTCTTTTTCGCCGTTCTTCGGGAGAAAGGATCGCTTCACTTAATCCACTACCGATTCGCTCCTGCAGACGTTCGAACCTCTGTCGAAAGATGACGGCCAGGGGAATACCAACTGTCAGCGCCGATCCAAAGAACCAGAGTGTTTCCTTTCGTGCGGGCGCCAAAACCCAAAGCCAAGCAAACAGCACAATCGCCATCAGGATCTGCAGGGAGACATGTAGAAAAGGATGTACTCGCTGGTCAGGATCAAGAGTCCGTACGCCGCTTACGAGTCCGGCAAATTGCTGAAGGCTCCGCCAGACGACCGCAACCGGTATCAAAACAATGAGCCCGAGAAGCGCCCAGAAAAGCTCTTCTGCCAGTTCAGTGGATAGCCGCGGAAATAGATGGGACCAGAACTTGAGTAGTTGATTGGCGAAGATTAGCAAGCCGCTGGCGAAAGTTAAGCCGATCACAGCCGGCGCCAATTTTCTTTGCGCGAGATCTATGATTTCGCTCCGCCGCTGTTTTTCTGCGACGTCGCTCAGGAATTGGCGGTAGTTCGCTACCAAGTGAGTAACAAACGGTGGTTCGAACGCAAGGAGCCGCTTGCTGATCTCATCCGAGTGGCGACTGAGAATCGGTGCAACCGTTGCGGTCAAAGTAGCCACGCCGATCGCGACCGGGTAAAAGTCGGACGGAAGCAGGCCGGATGCGACTCCCACCTGCGCGATGATAAAAGCAAATTCGCCGATCGGTATCGCCATCAATCCCGCGCGCAATGACTCGCTCTGTGGATTACCGGCCAGGATCAGACCGGTAGTTACCGCCCACGAGCGTATGATCACCGCACCAATACCCAGACAGACGATCAGCCACCAATTCCTCAGCAGAACGGTTGGGTCGATCAATAGGCCGATCGATACGAAAAACACGGCGAGAAAGACGTCGCGCATCCCTTCGAAGGCACGCTCGATTGCCGGCCGTTGAGGTGTCTCTGCCACGATGGCTCCGAGCAAGAATGCACCCAGGGCCAGAGAATATCCCGTACGGACCGCGATAATACCAACCTCCAGCGCTAATCCGGTAATAAAGAGCATAACCAAATCCAGACCGGCTCGAGCCAGGAGCTGTAGCGCTTTCGGCAAAAGCAGCAACCCCAGGACAACAACGATCGTAACAAAAGCGACCAAGGTTCCCAGGATCGTCATGGGTTGCGCCCCGGGTCCGGTGTTCATGTTCGCGAGCGATGAGACAAAAGTCAGGACGATGACCGCGACAATGTCCTCGAGCACGCTGATACTCATCGCCAAATTGCCGGAACGCTGATGGAGCAAACCGGTGTCATGCAATATCTTTCCGATCATAGCCGAACTCGACGCGACCATCATGCTGGCGATGAAAATTGGCTCCCGGCCGGTTATCCCCAGAATCGGCGTAAGAAAGCGGAAAGTGTTAAAAACCAGGGCGGCCGAAATGACAACCGCTACGGCGACGCCCGGACCGAACCGCCGCATTTTGCTGATACTCAAATCCAGCCCGATCGAGAACATCAGAAAGGCGAGCCCGAGTTGAGAAAGCCCCTCGATGGCGTGCGGATCGGTCACCAGTCCGAATCGTGAGGCGTGCGGCCCAACCAGCAGACCGGCGACTAGAAATCCAACGATATTGGACAGCCCGATCCGCTGAAAAAGGAACCCGACAATTCCGGCGATCACAAGCACAATCGCAAGGTCCTGGACGAGATCGTATCCGCTCATTGGATTAGAATGGTAGGACAAAACTCCCAATCGAGCGATGCCGATCCCGACTTGCCCCGCCGACCATTGTGTGAATGCGGGGATGTGCAGCGATAAAGGCTTGGAATCAGACAAGACTCCAGCCTGGGAGCTCGCCGGATTTGAAGTCGGTTCTGGTACTTGAGGCGCGAAGCGCAAACAAGATGTGCGCCCGACTACGCACAAGGCCACGTCGCGACTGTTAGGCCCAGGGGAACATCCCCATAACGATTCAGCGCTGTCCGCCTTTATTTAAAACATTCTGGGCCTCACAACCCACCGCATCGGCTATCGGCTATCTCCGACGGGGGGCGTCAGGTACCCTCTCACCAACACATCATCACCGAAGCGTTCGAATGCTGGTTCAATGAGTGAGATAGCCGACTCGTTACTGGTCACGCCGGCTCCGCCGAGGCTCGGCTTGTCCCCGGCGGTTAACATGGGCGCATAAAAAGACCAGAGCTCGTCAATCCGATTTTGATCGAAGAACTGGCCGAGCACATTACCACCGCCTTCGATGAGGAGTCGGGTCACGCCGCGACGACCGAGTTCCCCCAAGACATCGTCCCAGGATCGATCGCGAAAGACGATCGTGCGATCACGGTATCGATCCGAAAAAACATGAGCCGCTACTGGCAGATTTCCGGATTGCGTTACCACTACCCGCCACGGTTGGCGAGATCCTCGAATGCTTCGTACTGTGAGCAGCGGATTGTCACGCCGGATGGTCTCTGCCCCGACCAGGATTGCGTGAACCGTCGAACGTAGTTGATGAGTCCGGCGCCGCGCCGCCTCGCCGGTCAGCCATTGGACCTCGTGTGGCGGACGACTGATTCGGCCATCTAACGACTGCGCAATCTTTGCGATCACCCAAGGTCGTTTGGTTACGATCCAACGATTGAAACCGACGTTTAGCTCTTGGCATGCTCGGTCCAGAACGCCCACGGTAACCGTAATTCCGGCTTTGCGCAGACGGTGTATTCCACGTCCTTGGTGCTTCGGGTTTGGATCGATTGTGCCCACTACCACTCGGCGAATCCCCGACCGAATAATTGCTTCGGTACAAGGTGGAGTTCGACCGGTAGTCGAGCATGGCTCCAATGTCACGTAGAGGGTGGCGTCCTGAGCGTGATGTTTCCCGGGCAACTGCCGCAATGCTTCAATCTCGGCGTGAGGCCGGCCGGCTCGCCGATGATAGGCGCGCGCCAATAGTTGACCATTTTTGACAATCACCGCCCCGACCGCCGGATTAGGGTTAGTCGAACCCAATCCCTTCCGCGCCGCGGCCAAGGCGATCCGCATCCAGTTTTCGTCGTGTCTGGCTTCAGAATTCATTGGGATTACCGATTCGGTAGGGTGGCACAGCTGGAAAATCTAGCTGCTCTCGGTTGCAACGCATGGCTCGAAGAAGGCGATCCCGGAGGGACACAATGAAGCTAGCCCCGCACTTTAGTGTGGGGTAACGGTTTTTTAACGCGTGCGGCCCAGCAGGGGACGATCGAAACAATCTGCCTTTGGGTCTAGCCGTAGCAAAACTTTCGTCGATCGTCCCTGCTGGGACGGGTCGTTCTAAACTAACGCTAACCCAGCAATGAATTGCTGGCCTACTTTCACTGGGTCCCTCCGGGACAACTTTATGTTGACCTCCGTGCGATGCTTTCGGGGCGGGGTTACTCTCTTTGCATCGATTGGATCCCCCTTGCTCACAACTCAAAGAATTGGCGTAGACGGGCCAGGAAGCTCTCTTTGGTTCCTCCACTCGAAACGATGCGCTGGCTGGTCCGAAACGCATTGATTTCTGCCTCCAGTATCGATCGCCTGGCCGCTAACGTTTCGCTCAGGGTTTCCGCCAGGCGCGGTTGTTTGAGCAAAAGCGCGCGCATCGCCGATTTTTCTATCTTCACCACGCCGCAGTCAGATTCTGCGATTACTGTAGCCGTGCGCGGTTCACCAGTCAGGAGCGAGATTTCGCCAAAACAGTCTCCCTGGCTTAATCGTCCGACCTGTACGAGTTCGCCCTCGTGTTCCACCCTTACTTCGGCTGAGCCGTCGGCGAGGATATACATCGATTTTCCCGGTTTCCCTTGTTCAATGATCTTTTCTCCTTTGCCAAAGCGCAAATGGATTGCGGATTGGCCCAATTCCTCAAGTTCGTTCGCTTGCATACCGGCGAAAAGCGGCTGGCGCAGCAGAAGATTTGTCGCAGCCGTCGCCTCCTGATCCGAATCAGTTGGCGTTTTCATCTCCACTACCCGAATCGGAGACGCAAACCCGATTTGTTGTCGATTTAGTTCATACCAAATATTAGTGCGGACCCAGTCGATGATCTTGGGGTAGCGGCCGGCGTCATCGATCCAGAATCGTAACTGATAAATGATCCCTGAATCGCTGAAGTCAGTCAGAAAGATATATGGTGCCGGGTCCGCCAGCACACCGCTGGCACTGGCAGCAGCCTTTAGCAGAGCCTGCTTCACCGTATTCGGCGGCACGTTGTAAGGGATACCGAGGCTGACTCGCATCGCGTGTACGCGGGTCGGCTGATAAAGATTAACAATTGTCGCCTTGGCCAATTGGTTGTTGGGAATGTCAAACGTGACGGCGTCATTGTTGCGGAGGCGGGTCGAACGCCAATGAATCTCGACAACTTCCAAATGCTTACCATCAATGATCAGCCAGTCTCCGGCCCGATAAGCCTTACCGGCTTGCAATCCGAGTCCGGCAAAAATATTTCCGAGCGTATCCTGAAGTGCGAGACCGATCACGATGGCAATCAATCCTGAACTGGCGAGAAGACTGGGAACGGTGACTTGATAGAAGATCCCCAGCGCAACGAAAAGTGCCGTGATCGTGACGATAATGGCAACGATTTGCGGTAGGAACGATGGAATCCGTGCCTTCTCCCCGGGATAGCCGTATAGCGGCCAGAGAAAACGGTAGAGTAAAGCATTAAGCGGAAATGCGGCGGTAAAGACGGCGATGAGTCCGAGCGCGCGCTCCCCTGGTAGTTGCAGGTGAACGACGACGGCTGCGGTAGCGATTGCAACGGCGCCGATAAAGACGTGGTAGGTCCAGCCCAGATGAATGTTCAGTCGGCGTTTGCCGAGCCGGCCGACCAGGAGACCAAGTAAATAGATGGCGGCGGCTACTAAAAGGAGTAGCAATTCAGGAGTGGCCGCGTTGAGGAAGGCACGAAGCTGCTGCATTAATCACTAACTGGAATAGCTCCGACCTTTAACTTGGGGAGAATCAAAATGCGAACTCAAATCACCAATCCGGCGCGATCGAGACAAAAGATGGACTTGCTATTCAGGTTGCCGATTTCGCCTTGGGTGTTTCGCGATCCGCTGCAGTTTTTTGAAGAATTGCAAAGGGGGCCCGAACCAATCGCAACCATGCGGATTGCCGGCGCAAAAGTCTATTATTTACGGGAACCGGATCTGATTCGTGAAATGCTGGTCACGTTCGCTTCTGATTTTCATAAGAGCAGGGGGCTGGAGCGAGCGAAGGCTTTTCTTGGGGAAGGGTTGCTTACGAGCGAGGATGAACTTCATCGCCAGCAACGAAAGCTGATCCAACCTGTTTTTCACCATAGCAATTTGAAGGATATCGCGGGCATTATGCGGGAACGTGCCTACCAGCGCGCAGCAAGCTGGAGGAGCGGCGAGACATTGAATCTTAGCCAGGAGATGCATGCCCTCACCCTGACAATCGTTGGAGAAGCGCTTTTCGGGACCGAAGTAGGTGATCGTACGGCTCGGGTTGCACAGCTTATGGAGACGATCGTTGAGACCTTCTTCTTGTTTCTGAGTCCGCTGGCCTCGACCTTCGAATTCTTTGGACACCCGAAACTGAAGCGAGCTGCCAAAGCTCGTCGTGAGTTGAGCTTCATCGTGCAAGCGATGATCGATGAGCGACGCAAATCGAGCAGAGATCGCAAAGATCTGTTGACGTTGCTCTTTGCTGCTCAGGACCCCGAGACTGGGTTTGGGATGTCCGACGAACAATTGCGGGATGAAGTCATGACTTTGGTTCTGGCCGGACATGAGACCACTGCCAATGCCTTGGCCTGGACCGTCTATCTCCTCACGCAGCACCCCGAAATTGCCGAAAAGCTCGCCAAAGAAGTGCGCGCGATAGGGACAGGCTCCCGCCCCTCCACCTCAGACGCTGTATCCGGCATGGGCATCGATCAG
>DASTDH010000746.1:0-4639 GCA_035710445.1 Chthoniobacterales bacterium | reverse complement strand
GCGCTGCAAAACACGGACTGTTCCGGCAGGCCGGCACACTGGAATTCGCGTTAGCCGACACTAACATCTGCTGCGAACTCATCGCAGACGGATTTCATGTCTCGCCCACTTTGCTCCAGCTCGCCTATCGAGCGAAAGGTTCCGACCGAATCGCTCTAGTGTCCGATGCTCTGGCTGGCGCCGGCTTGCCAGAAGGAACAAATTTCCGACTTGGTAGTCTGGCCTGCAAAGTTGGTCCCGGTTATGCTCTCCTGGCGGACGAATCCGCTCTGGCGGGAAGTCTGGCCCGGATGATTGATTTGGTCCGAACCATGACTCAGCGAGCCCGAGTCCCGCTGTTCGAAGCTGTTCGGATGGCATCTCTTACTCCGGCAACGATTTTGGGGATCGATGACCGTTTCGGATCCATCCAGCCGGGCAAAGCTGCTGATTTAGTGCTCTTTGATGACCGATTCGCGGTCCAACGCGTTTGGGTGGCTGGAAAAATCGTTTTCGAACGAATGTTCGACCAAGAGACCGCCAAGACATAGTTTCGAACAGGAGTTCGCCGAGATCGCGGAGGGATCGGATTGCAGATTTCATACTCCGCAATTCGCACTCCGTGTTCCGTAATTGCCTTTCTCCGCTTGCATCTACCCGTGGTCTTGGAATCCATTAGGCTCGATGAATCGCCTAACTCGTTTACTGCTGCGCTTTGCCGTTTGCGCCGCGATCTCGGATTCTGCTTCGGCCATCGATCTTTCTCCCGGACGCGTTCAGGTGGATCCGTCCATTCCTTACCCTGAAAAAATGACTTTCGTTGGCTTATCTCAATCGATGCTCCTGGGGGCATCAATGGGGACATCGGGTATGGTCAAGGAGTATGTTCGCAATGCCGCGGGCCAACGGCGAAATTTGACGCCTGTCCCCGTCTTTGTTCGGGAGGAGTTCTCGGCAGCGATTCGAGGCAGCGGATTTTCTCCGGACGATGATGGTCCCACCGACCGGCGATTTCGCCTTGCCGTACGCAAGTATGGATTCGCGGAGGCGTCATTGTTGTCGCGTCAAGTGCGTCCTCTGATGACCCTCTATGCCGAAATGGTTTCGCCGGAAGGCACCATCCTGTGGTCACACGAGGCAGCTGCCAAAAGTGATGAGAAGATCCTGCCTGCGGTGTTGCCGGAAGAACTTCGTAACAATCCAGATGCGCAAGAACGGCTGCTTCGCGCCGCCGCACGCCGAGCATCGGAGAAGCTCATGGAATATTACGACCAAAAGAAGCCCGGTAAATCTTAGCTTCCGCCTGCCTACAGAATCTGGCTCGACACAAGGCTCGGGATTGTACGAAGAGCATTTGTCCCGGGGGACTCGAAGAAAGTAGCCCGGTACGAAGGTGCCGGGTACCGTTGAAAGACGTATTCCGTCCCCGCCAGGGACGATAGAAGCGATCGTTCTCTATTCGCGCCGGCCACCACCGAGCACAATGCTGGTCGATCGTCCCTTACGGGACGCTTCCGGAGACAAAACATCGACCCAGCACTAAAGTGCCGGGCTACTTTCTTCGAGTCCCTCCGGACAAGTGCTCTTTGTACTCCCGCAAGTCTCACGTTTCGCGCGCAAGGGCATAGCATGGCTTTGGCGCAAAACGTCGAGACTTCATTGCTTGCCTGCGTCTTTCCGAGTTGTTTATGAAGGGTGCTCGAGCCTTATCGGCTCCTTTGTTCGCGCCGACTCGTAGGCGGCTAATGCAACTCGGAGAGCCTGGTGCCCATCGTTCCAAGTCACGCTCGGTTCGCGATTTTCGCGAATGCTGGCCACGAATTCTTCGATCATTGCTTGATTAGGATCGGGACCAAAGCCGATCCAGCTCGGGTTGCGCAGGCCACTCTTTGAATAGAGCGTCAGGTATTCGGCAAAGCTGTCCATGACCGCGGTACCCTTTTCCCCAATCACTTCCATTTTGAGATGTCCCCAGCGCGGGTATGAAGTCGGGCGACTCCAACTGCAGTCAATGCTGGCCTGCACACCATTGGAAAGCCGCAACAACATCAACCCGGCGGTATCAACATCCACATCGTTCGGATAAAAGAGATTATCCACTTCAGCGTAGACCTCCACCACCTCCGCCTGGAAACACCAGCGAAACAAATCAGCCAGATGCACGGTATGATCCATGACCGCGCCGCCGCCGGCTAAGTCCCTATCGGCGAACCAAGTGCGGTGACGTTTTGGAATCTCGCTGTGATTAATTCCATTTACACCAAACACGCTTCCAAGCTCCCGCCGCTGAATCATGGTGCGCACGGCCCGGACCGATGGCGCAAAGCGCATCGGGAAGGCCGTCATGAACCGCACATTGTTCCTTAGACAGACCGCCGCCAACGCCTGAGCATCCGCAATACGGGTTTCAATCGGCTTCTCGCAGAGAATGTGGCATTTGGCTTCAGCAGCTGTCTCTACCAATTCCCGGTGACGAGCGTTCTCCGCACAAATCAATACTCCATCGAGTCCTTCGTTGAGCAGCTGCCGATGCTGCGGAAACCAGCGGAGCCCGTATCTTTCCGAAAAAGAACGACCCTCGTCCCTATTCTCGTGAGAGAATCCGACCAACTCCACTTCAGGAATGGTTTTCAAATTCGCCTGATAGCCTTCGGCGTGGAGGTGCGCAAAACTCAGAATACCGATTCGCATAGGTCCGTCAGAGCGCTACCGGCCTGCCGGTAGCCAATGATTCTTCCACGGCTCGGCTGATCCGGAGCGCCTCGAGAGCGTCTTCCGCCGTGACATCGAACTTCGCTCCAGTCTGGATTGCGTGATAGGCGTGCCGAATCTCAGCGGCATAAGGATCGTCGGCCAGTCCGGACACCGGCAACCCGACAGAAGCCGTGTCGCTGGGCTGGGGAGGGAAAAAGGTAAGGACCGATGAGGGCTGATCCGAGCTCCACTCAATCAGGCCGCCGGTGCCGGAGAGATCAAACCCAGTTCGAAATACGCCAGGAGGATATGCCCAACCTCCTTCCACCAAGGCGATAGCTCCACCGCGAAAACGCAAAATCGCTTGTGCGTATTGAGCCGGTCCGTCTCCGGACCGGGTAGTTCGGGCATAGACTCGCTCAACCTCACCGGCTAACCAGCGACTGTAGTCGAAGTCGTGGATCATCAGATCAACCACCAGTCCGCCCGAAAGCATTGGATCAAAATACCAGCTGTCCGGAGATTTTTGCGGCACATAGGACACTCTTTTGAGCCGCAAAACACCGAGGGTCCCGATCTGACCACTGGTCACGAGTTCTTTTGCTAACCGATATTGGGGGAAAAACCGCACCGCCATCCCAACAAAGAATCGGACGCCGGCTTCTCGGCAGGTCTGGATCATCGTTCGTGCGTCCTCGGGGGTCAGTGCAACCGGTTTTTCACAAATCACATGCTTGCCGGCTTTGGCCGCCTGTAACACCATCGGTTTGTGCAAAGGAGTCGGTGTGCAGATATCCACCAATTCCACCGCCGCCAATAAGTCGGAATAGTCGCTGAACATTCGCATTTTGTACTGGCGAGCCAGCGCCTCGGCCTGATCCGGGTGGGCAGAAGAGCACCCGATCAGCTCCGCATCGGTACTCCGCCAGGCAGCGGCGTGCACTTGCCCCATTGTTCCGGTTCCAACGATTCCAATCCGCATGGTTTATCTCGGTCTCTTCGAATATCGTTAACCGAATCCGCGGAAGACAGGAACCACAGAAAAATAATCGGTGGATCTCTGTTTTCCGCGATTCCTCTCTTATGTGGTCTGGAGCATCGGTTTACTTGACGGCTCCGGCGGTAATGCCACGGATAAGTTGCCGGGAGAAAACGAAGTAAAGCAGTACCGGCGGAACGATGGCCAACGTTAGTGCTGCTAACACCGCATTGTAATCGTTCACGAACTCGCCCAAAAAAGCTTGCGCTCCCAGGACTAACGTCTTGGTGGACTCGCCGGGCGCCAGGATCAGCGGAAACCAGAGGTCATTCCAAATCGGCAGCATGGAAATTGCCAATACCGAGCCAATCGCAGGCCGCACCAATGGTAAGGTGAGCCAGTAAATTCGGTACTCGCTGGCTCCGTCGATTCGGGCCGCATCTTTAAGATCCTTAGGTAGCTGCCGCATAAATGCGGTTAGCACGAACACGGCCAAGGGAATCCCTTGCGCCGTATAGATCAGGATCAACGACCAGAGAGTGTTGACCAGGTGCAGGTTTACCATTAACCGCAAGAGTCCGACCGTTCCCAGTCGAATCGGCACCATAATCCCGATGGCAAGATAAAGCCCGGTCAGGAAATTGAGCCTGAACTTGTACTCAGCCAGCGCAAAGGCGGCCATCGAACTGACTATAACAATCAATGCGAGAGAGCTGGCTGTAACCAGAAAACTGTTAAGGAAAAATAGCTCGAAGTGAGCGGTAGAAGAGAGGGTTTGGTAGCCGTCCAGGGTAAACGTCTCCGCATCCGGCAGCGTAAAGGGCGAGCTGAAGATCGTGAGCCGGTCTTTAAAAGAATTGAGGATAATCAGCAACACTGGGAACAGCGCGAAAGCAGAATAGGCCAACAAAGCGGCATGGGTAGCGATGACTCGCCAAATTTGAGGATTCGATTTTGCCATCTTTGACCCCTAGAACTGAATTTGTT
>DASTDH010000745.1:0-2986 GCA_035710445.1 Chthoniobacterales bacterium | reverse complement strand
GCTGACGGCAGGTTGACCAATCCCACGTTCCTTGGCGACAGAGGAGAAACTCCCCTTTTCAATGACGCGGACGAACATCTGCATTGCATCCAATTTGTCCACACCTGCCTCCTTATTCCTCTATGGAATGGATGCTACGCGAGGAATGGCGATTCTTCCGCTTTATTGGTCTGACTTAAAACACAGGCCCTCAAAACATCTCCCCCTTCTGTGTGATGCATTCCAATTGGGAATAGCTGGTATTCCTCAGAGTGCCAAATCTGCTCGTACGACGAGCACATCAGATAGGCAGCCCGAAAGCTTCGAGCAGGATTTCAGCGGAGTCGGGAGCTGTTAACAGACGGCCAAAGGAGATTTTATGTCTAAGTTAGCCAATAAAGTAGCACTCGTTACCGGCGGTTCGCGTGGCATCGGCGCAGCAGTCGCCAAGCGCCTCGCCGCAGATGGAGCAAATGTCGCCATCACGTACGCAAAGGACGCCAAGGCGGCTTTCGCCGTGGTGAAAGCGATCGAACGCGCTGGCCAAAAGGCGATCGCAATTCAGGCGGATGCCATTGATGCCGATGCCGTCGCAGCTGCGGTCGAAAAGACCGTGGCGACTTTCGGCAGGTTGGACGTCCTTGTGAACAATGCCGGCACGGCCATCCCGAAAGCGTTCGTGGAGACGACGCTGGAAGAGATGGAGCGCGTGCTTGACATCAACGTCCGCGGCGTATTCGTAGCGACGCAGGCGGCGCTGAAACACATGAATGAGGGTGGTCGCATCATCATGATCGGCTCGGCAGTGGGCGAGCGTGCCGCTGCGCCGGGGCTTGTGCCCTACGCTGCCACGAAGGGAGCCGTCAAGATGTTCACGCAAGCATTATCCAGAGAAGTCGGGAGCCGGGGTATCACGGTCAACAACATCCAGCCGGGTCCGATCGACACTGACTTGAATCCCGCTTCGGGTGATTGGGCGGTACCGCAGAAGGCCGCCACCGCGCTCGACCGCTATGGGCATGTTGAGGAGATCGCCGCAATGGCGGCTTTTCTCGCGGGTTCGGAATCCTCCTACGTCACGGGAGCGAATCTTACCGTGGATGGCGGAATGAATGCCTGAACCAACGAACAAGCAATACATATGAGGTGGAGGAGCGATTCCAATGACTAACGTGATCAAGAAACACACCATCTCTTTTGAACTAGCACAGAAAATGGTGAATGCAGCGGTGGCGAAAGCCAGAGAACTTGGAGTCAGCGAGAACGTAGCGATTCTCGATGACGGCGGCAATCTCAAGGCATTCAGCCGGATGGATGGGGCCTCGATCCCGACCATTGAGATTGCGCAGAATAAGGCGTACACAGCTCTGTTCGGCGTCTCCACGCAGGAGTTTTTCAACTTTATCCAGAGCGACCCGTCACTCCTGTCCGGCATACCCACGCTTGCGCGTGTGGCGGCATGGGGCGGAGGGTTTCCCATTAAGGTGAACGGAGAAATTGTCGGGGCGATCGGGGTGAGCGGGGCACCGATGGTGCAGAACGACGTCGATTGCGCGAGAGCAGCCTTGGCGCTCGTATCCGATGCAGTACCTGCGGGCTGAATTGGTAAACCGGGTCGGCGATAACTGGCTGGAAGGAACCGCGTGAGAGAAGTTCATGCTGCGGTTGGAGGGGAGAATGGATCAGCACAACAAAACGGCGCTTGTGACGGGCGCATCAAGAGGAATTGGCCGAGCGACGGCAGCGGGGCTTGCCAGGGCCGGTGCGCACGTCCTGGTTCACTACAATCGCTCCGCGCAGGAGGCGGAGTCTCTAGTTTCCGAGATCGAAACAAAAGGCGGACTCGCAAATGCAATCTCGGCGGATCTGGGAACTCCGAACGGCGCAGCACTGCTGGCCAAACAAGTGCGCTCTATCGTCGGGGATCGATTGGATGTGCTTGTGCTCAACGCCGGAATCAGCAAAGCGGCTCGCCTCGCGGATTACACGGTAGAGGATTTCGACAACCTCTTCGCGACAAACGTCCGAAGTCCATTCTTCCTGGTGCAGCACCTGCTGCCCATACTAGGTGAGGGCTCGAACGTCATCGCGATCTCTTCGATCGGGTCCCACGCCGTGGTTGGCAACCCCGGCGTGGATAACCCCTCGCTCCTTGCCTACGCCTCGACCAAAGGAGCATTAGAGACTCTGGTCAAGAACTGGGCCGCCATTCTTGGGCCGCAAGGTATTCGCGTAAATGCAGTTGCGCCCGGTGTGATCGATACGGACATGTCGAATTTTACGAAGACTGAAGCAGGCCGCGAGGCCGCTCTGGGAATGCAAGCACTCAAGCGAATCGGTAAGCCGGAGGACGTGGCAGATGTAGTCGCGTTCTTAGCCTCGGACAAGGCGCGCTGGATCACCGGTGCCAGTATTCCGGTCGATGGCGGCTCGAAGCTTTAACTGGTAGCGTAAGGGACCAATGGAGACTAACGCAGTGGAAACGAAGACGAGCAAAGCCAAAGAGGTCAGAGTTCCTGGGCCTGACCATCCCATCACAATTTCTCCAGCTGAGGGCAAAGTGCGTGTAACGGTCGCCGGAAGAATAGTGGCCGAATCCACGCGGGCGCTTCGACTGGAGGAGAAGGGCTATCCGCCGGTCTACTACTTGCCGCTCGACGATGCGGACATGTCGTTGCTGGTTCGGACCACGCATTACACCTATTGTCCGTACAAGGGTGATTGTACGTACTACAGCATTCCCATCGGCGGATCGAAATCGGAATACGCCGTTTGGACGTACGAACAACCTTACGAGGCAGTTGCCAGTATCAAGGAGCACATGGCCTTTTATCCTTCACGGGTCGATGCAATCGAACTGATTATCTAAAGCACGAAAGGAATTAACATGCTGAAGACTACGCCCGAACAAACAATGCCGTCGTGTTGGAAGCGTTAGACACGCTCTTCGGCAAGCGTGACTATGCGCCCAAGGAGCGCACTGTGGGCCTTGGCCCCGGAATTCAGA
>DASTDH010000744.1:0-3176 GCA_035710445.1 Chthoniobacterales bacterium | reverse complement strand
TTTCCTACGGCCCGCCTGCTGACAGGCAGGAGATGATCTCACTACTTCGCACAGCCGTCGAACGCGGCGTCACTTTCTTCGATACGGCTGAAGTCTATGGACCATTCACTAACGAAGAACTCGTGGGTGAAGCCCTCTCTCCGCTCCGGGAGCAAGTGGTGATCGCCACCAAGTTCGGGTGGAAACTTCGTTCCGACGGGGCACCGGGTTGGGAGGGTCTGGATAGTCGGCCAGAGCACATCAAGCAGGTCGCCGAGGGCTCGCTTAAGCGGCTCAAGGTTGATGATATCGACCTGTTCTATCAACACCGCGTTGACCCGGACGTGCCAATCGAAGATGTGGCCGGAGCGGTGAAGGACCTGATTCAAGAAGGTAAGGTTAAACACTTCGGCCTTTCTGAAGCAGGCGTGCAAACGATCCGTCGCGCCCACGCCGTCCAACCGGTCACAGCAGTCCAGAGCGAATACTCGCTATGGTGGAGACGCCCTGAAGACGAAGTGCTGCCGACGCTCGTGGAACTCGGAATCGGCTTCGTTCCCTATAGCCCTCTGGGCAAAGGCTTCCTCACGGGGAAGGTGAACGAAAATACTACATTCGATAGCACCGACTTCCGCAACACTCTCCCTCGCTTTACCCCGGAGGCTCGTAAGGCGAATCAGGCCTTGGTTGATCTGCTTGGCAAGGTCGCAGCACGCAAGAATGCAACCCCTGCTCAGATAGCACTCGCTTGGTTGCTCGCCCAGAAGCCCTGGATTGTTCCAATCCCGGGAACCACGAAACTGAATCGCTTGGACGAGAACATCGGGGCAGTCTCAGTCGAACTCACACCCGACGATCTTCGTGACATCGATACCGCCGCCTCAAAGATTACGGTGCAAGGGGCTCGATACCCGGAAAAGCTTGAGCAAATGTCAGGTCGCTGAGCGGACTTAGAGTCGCATTGGGGGTCGCATAAGGGTCGCGTCTAAAAGATTCAAGGAACGAGGCGCTCGCCCGAGACATTTTTGGAGCGAGTGATTCCTTTCCGAATGTGCAGTTGTTCGTCGTACGGCATCACTCACCGCCGGATGACTAAGGCTTCCAATTGCCTCTCCGATCTGCCGTAAACTCATTCCCGCGTACTGACGGCCGATGAGCCTGGCAGTAACGATTGGGCCTGCAATTATTGCCGCACCACGCCTAGCGAATCCTTAGACAAAAAGCCCGCCGAGGCCTTCTCTCTCGGCGGGCTTGTATGCTCTATTTCTGTGATTAGCGCAGGTAACTCACTCCCTGCAATTTGCCAATATCGGCTGAATCCCGAGAGCGTTTAGTGCAGTTCGTGCGGGCCCCCAAGGGTCCAATAATCGCCATAATTTTGGTCAGTTTTTTCCCAGCTTTTTCTCCCAGACAAGCGACGTGCCGCATTCTTCGGATACGAATTGAAGGTTCTTTCATGACGGGGGTCACGCGGCAGGGCGCGTCAGTGTCTAGCGCCTTGATGCCGACAGCAGGAGCAACCAGTATTCCCGGTTGCCGTCCGTCCAAAGGAGAAGAGGATAAACGGCTGCCGTCGACGAACCCGCGTCCATCATTTCACCGCGCCGAATGAGAGACCTCGCGCCAGGTAGCGCTGAACTAAAAATGACAGAATCACCGGCGGAGCAATTGCCAAGATCGTATTCACAGCCGCAAAATTGAAAAGAACTCCCCTGGTACCGCGCGATGCCAAAATGAAAGCAGGCATCGTAACTGCGTGTTTGGTAGTCACTGCCGACGCGAAGAGGGCCTCATTCCAGCAAAACGCGAAGACGAGGAAAGCCGTGATGATCAGGCCATCCAGTGAGAGTGGCAACGCGATCATCCAGAATGTCTGCCAAAGTGAGGCGCCCTCAATTCTCGCTGTTTCTTCGACTTCTTTGCTCACGTCACGAAAGATGTCTCGCATGATGACCACGCAAAGACTCAAGTTGAACGTGGAATAGAGCAGGATGAGTCCGAGCCAGGTATCCAGCATGCCAAACTCGGCGAGCAGGATGTAAAAGGGCGATAGCAACAACCGGAGGCAGGACCCGTTGGGACAAGAACCAGAGGGTGATGTCTCTGCTCTCCACCCTCCCGAATTCAAACCGCGCAAGACTGTACGCGGCAGGAGTTCCGATCAGCAATACCAAGACAGTTGTGCTAAGCCCGACCAACGCGCTACTGAACAAGCAGTTCAGAACTTGAGGGTCATCCAACACCGTTTTCCAGATGTCCAATCTGGGCGTGAACTGCAGAAATGGAATAACAGCTCCCGGTCTAAATATATCGGCGTTGGTTTTAAGCGAGTTATCGATGGCCCAGAGAAACGGAACCGCTACCCAAACTGCCGCCAGACAGGCGATAGCCATCGCTATGAATTTGGATAGCCATTTCGAATTGCGCCAAAGCACGTTTTCCGTAGCGGCACTCTCCTTGTTCTACTCCCCGCTCACATCCCGTTTACGGGCTGAGGGCGTAGCGGCCACCGCCGCGCCAAGCTGGACGAAACCAACGCGTGATTCGCCTTTTGAGCCTGTGGATGTCGCTTCGAATTTTCTGCCACGATAGGTCGTTCCCGGAACGCCCGGACCGGCGATCAAAAAACCTCGGTCCGTGATTGCGCGTCGCCCTTGGCCTATATCCAGTTGACCTCATTTGATCCTTTGAACGGCTCAGCTCGCCACCTTGTTTCTCGGTAACTTGGCTGAGGCCGCCACTTAGAGAGGAATATCCTTTCTGGCCGTTGATCGGTCCCTTGAGCTCGTCAGGCTTGGGAAACCAGACAACACCAGAAAGGCTGCTTCTGTCTTCGATCAACGTTGACGATGGAACCGGCTGAAGGTCATCCTTTGCCGCTGGCGGTTGGTCAGCTAAGGCCATTTCGTCCAGGGCTGCCCGATCGATCGTCCTCCAAGATTCGGGCATGGCCCGCGGAACCGAAAGGCGACTGAGCTGCCCGCTCAGCAGCAACACGAAAGCGAAGAGCAAGAAAAAGAGTAAAGCTGGAAAATGAATCGAACGGTTCACTTGGATCTCATTCATGAAGCTCGCAAAGGGGTCGCGTCTAAAAGATTCAAGGAACCGAGCACTCGCTTGAGACGTTTTTGGAGCGAATGATCCCTTTCCAAATGTGCAGTTGTTCGTCGTACGGCATCACTCACCGCCGGATAACT
>DASTDH010000743.1:0-30216 GCA_035710445.1 Chthoniobacterales bacterium | reverse complement strand
GCACAGGCACTGTGCAAGCAGTTGATCGTGGTCAACGAACAGATCTCCTTCGAGTGCACCTACGTTGCAACCAGCGCCCCGGGCGAAACGCCAGAGATTTCGACCATGACGCTGGAGCGGATGACCTCGCAGCCGGGTTCGACGATCAAGCCGGATGCGCTGCGCGACTTTCCCCTCTTTGCTGATTTCAGCGATCGCGAGCTTCGACAGTTGTTGCGGCTCATGCGGCGCTGGGAGCTGCCGCCGGGGACTGTGGTGGTGACCGAAGGTGGGCCCGGCGGGAGCTGCTTCATCATCGTCAGCGGCAGCGTTGACGTGACCGTGCGCGTGCGCGGCCGCCAGCAACTCCTTGCCCAACTCCCCGCCGGCAGCATCTTCGGTCAGGTCAGCCTCATCAGCGGCGAGGTACGCAACGCGACGTGTTCGATGCCCAACGGCGGGATCATCCTCGAGCTGGAGCGCAAGCCGTGCGAAACCCTCCTCTCCGCCGGATCCCACACTGCCCTGAAATTCCTCGCCGCGTTGAACCAGGACCTGATCAGCCCCCTCCGCGGCGCCGACCAGCGATTACTGCAGCTCAGCGTCACCGGGCGTGCGGCGTGTGCGGTCTGAACGCGCGATGCGTGTGAGTCACGCAGCTAGGGTACCGGCCCTGTGCTTTAAACACGCGAACGCTTTGGCGGAGGAAGCCCTGCGATACCGGCATCGGCAATCTGGGATCGGCGTCTGCGGGAGATGCGTTTCACGTGCGATCCACGATCAGCCAGCATTCCGCCTTCTTGACCGCCGGCCTCCAGACGGAGTTCCTTGCCTCGCGATGTAGAGTCGCATCGAGAATCCGCCGAAAAAGAAGCCCAGTAAGAGGTCTGTGCAATCTATGAAATCTGCGGATTATTTCTTCTCCTCTTGAACACCGCTCAGTGTTCGATCGGCTCAATGTGATCTCCATTCGGTGGATCCAGTTTCCACCGGATCCGAACCATTCGAGGGTTCAGCCTGTAAATGGCGGTGGCTCCGATCACCGTGCTCAGAAATTTGGTTTTAAAATCTCCTTTCAATCGGCATGCTTGGTCGGATGAATCAGGTCGTGCCGCCACTTCCCGGCTCGCAGCCGCCCAAACCGTTCCCCTGGTTGGGATGCAGTCTGGGCTGCGGTGCTCTTACAATCCTGGCGGCGCTAGGATTACTGTTCGCATTTCTAGCTGCTGTCGAGCTACCGCCTTTTACCCACGATTCATCGCAACCAACAGTCCCCTCCGAATTTGTCGGAGATTGGCGCGCAACCGGTATGGTGGAAGGAACGATTATCATCCAGCCAGACGGCCGGGCATCGTGTAATATCAAAGGCCCTTCGAGTTCTTTTCAATTGAGTGGCGCGCGTGCTCGATTCGATTCCCACACGAACGTGCTTTCGATCAAGTTCTGGTTCCTTGGTCCACAATGGCACGTGGATCAACGACCCACCCAAAAGGGCCAAGAGATGGAAATGATCCTTAACGGCCAGCGGTACCTGCGATCAATGCCAGCCATTCCACCCGGTCAGAGCGCCCCAACTCCCAAGCCGTGGGAGGTGTGAGCGGTTACAAGTTAGAGGTTACAAGTTACAAGTTACAAGTTGCGAGTTTGGATGCTCATAGATCTCGAGCCACTCAGGTCGTCAAACTCATCGAAGCGCAAAGGACCCCAACGAGATGAACCAGCCTCCTGCGTTGAGGACTATCCTAACCGATACTCTGCAAATAGCCTATGAAGAAACCGGGCCAACCGACGGAAAACCTGTCATCCTTTTGCACGGCTTTCCGGACGACGCGAGAGCGTGGGATGGCGTGGTCGGCCCGCTGACCGGAGACGGATTTAGAACTATCGTCCCCTACCTACGTGGCTTTGGTCCAACCCGATTCCCGCGTGCCGATACACCTCGTTCAGGCCAGCAAGCCGCCCTGGCCAACGATCTCAAAGGGTTGATCGACGGTCTCAACCTCCAGAAACCGATATTGGCTGGCTATGATTGGGGCGCCCGAGCAGCTTGTACTACCGCCGTTCTTTGGCCGGAGAAGGCTTCTGGGCTGGTTTCGATTGGTGGGTACAATATCGAGACCCTCACCCAGGACCGACAGCCGGCCCCTGCCCCGCAGGAGCATAAAGGTTGGTATCAGTGGTATTTCCAGACTGAACGCGGGAAAGCCGGCCTTGAGCAGAACCGGCGCGAGATCTGCCGTCTCTTGTGGGAACTCTGGTCTCCTAATTGGACGTTCACCGATTTCCAATTCAATGAGACCGCCCGAAGTTTTGAAAATCCGGACTTCGTCGAAGTAGTGATTCATTCCTATCGGCATCGTTACGGGGCGGCGACCGGCGATCCGAGCTTATCGGCGATTGAGCGTCTGCTTTCCGCTCAGCCCAGGATCAGCCTGCCAACGATCGTCCTGCACGGTGAAGCCGATGGGGTGCACCCGCCAAGATTGTCAGAAGGTCAGGAAAAGCTTTTTTCCGCGCACCATGAGCGACGCTTGGTCCCTGCTGCCGGGCACCTTTTTCCTCGTGAAGCCGCCGATGCGGTGGTGGCAGCAATTCGAGATTTGGATGCAATATGAAAAAAGTGATCCTTTGCTTTGGCGACTCTAACACTTGGGGCTACAACCCGGAAAATGGTGAACGGTTCGGACCGGAGATTCGTTGGACAGGTATTCTGCAAGCTGAGCTCGGTACCGGCTACTCGATCGTTGAGGAAGGCTTGAACGCACGGACCACGGTGTTTACCGATCCGGTCGAAGGAACACGAATTGATCGCAATGGCAGAAACCACCTGGCTGTGCTTTTAGAGTCTCATCGCCCGATCGATCTGGTGATAGTAATGTTAGGATTGAATGACCTGAAAGAGCGCTTCGCGGCCAGCGCTTTTGACATCGCACAGGGAGCCGGAGAACTTGTGCAGATAATTCAATGCTCTCAGTCCGGACAGCAAAATCAAGCGCCGGACGTGCTGTTGATCGCGCCCGCTCCGGTGAAAACGCTGAACGTGCTGGCGGAGCTTTTCGAGGGAGCGATCGAGAAATCGCGGAAACTTGGGCAGCACTACGCCTGGATCAGTCAACGGAAGGGTTGCCACTTTATCAATGCCGCGGAAATCGTAGAGTACGATCCAATCGATGGTATCCATCTCGGAGTAGCCGGCCACGCAACGTTTGGTCATCACCTGGCAAATTGGGTAAGCAGCTATTTCGAGAGCTGGCAATCAAGAGAGCGCCCCTGATGTTTAGTATAGCGGATAGCCAACCGATCAAACCAAATGCCCGACGCACAGACAACCTACCGATTCTCGATCGGCCCCTGGAATATAAGCGAAGGGCGCGATCCCTACGGCCCGGAAACGCGACCGGCCAAAGATTTCGCGTGGAAGCTGAACCAATTTAAGAAGGGTGGCTTCGATGCAGTGATGTTTCATGACGACGATGTCGTGCCGGACATCGATTCAAAATCGTACCATGAAGTGCTCCAACAAACCAAGCAAGTGCGTACAATGGTTGAAGATGCCGGTATGTTGGTGGAGTTAATCGCTCCGCGTCTCTGGTTCAGTCCGGCCACCATTGATGGCGCGTACACCAGTAACGATTCTAAAGCGCGACAATATGCTATCGACCGGTCTCTTCAGACCATTGATATGGCTGATGCCCTCGGGTGCGATCTGCTGGTTTGGTGGCTGGCGCGCGAAGGAACTTATGTGCGCGAGTCTAAAAGTTATCAGCGCTCGCTCGAGTACCTGGTGGAAGCGGCTAACCGGATGTTGGCACACCATCCGAAGATCCGTCTCGCGATCGAGCCGAAGCCGAATGAGCCGGTAGATGTCGCATACCTACCAACGATCGGTCATGCGATGGCTTTCGCTCATTTAACCAGCGATCCGAATCGGGTTGGGGGGCTGGTCGAGACTGCTCATTGCATTTTGGCCGGATTGGATCCGGCGGACGAGATCGAGTTTGCACTGGCGCTAGGAAAACTCTGGTCGGTTCATCTTAACGATCAAAATGGTCTCAAGTTCGACCAGGACAAACCGTTTGGGAGCGTGAACCTGAGAAGCGCCTTCGATCAAGTGCGGGTATTGGAGCGGCGCAGCTACGGTACGAAAGGGGAGTGTATCGCGTTTGATGTACACTCATTCCGGACCACGAAGATGGAGCATGCCTTCGATCACGCCGTCAACAGCCGCAAGACGTTCCTTCGGCTTCTCCAGAAGGTGCGCGCGTTCGATGAAGACACCGCTCAAACGCTGATCGCCGAACGAAACTATCAAGCGCTTGACCAGATGGTGATCGAGCACCTGCTGGATTGAGAAATTGCTTTCGCTCTTTCCATTCGTCATTTTGTTCGCTGCCGATGAAATTTTTCCGCCTCAATCGTCTCTTCAATGCCGAATCAAAACGCTGCTTGGATGTCGCGGTTGATCACGGCTTTTTCAACGAGCTGGGTTTTCTGAGTGGCATCGAAGATTTGGCGCAAGCAGTGAGCACACTGGTTGCGGCAAATCCGGATGCGATTCAACTGACTATCGGTCAGGCCGAACTGCTGCAAAGGATTCCCGGCAAGGCTAAACCGGCCTTGGTTCTTCGGACAGATGTGGCCAATGTTTATGGCCGCGAATTACCCCGCACCTTGTTTAGCCGAATGATCGAGGAGCCGATCGAGCAAGCGATCAGATTGGACGCGGCCTGTGTCGTCGTGAACCTGTTTCGTATTCCCGGTCAACCGGAGGTCGCGGATCAATGTATTCAAAACATCCTGCGGCTGAAACCGGCCTGTGAGCGGTTCGGATTCCCTTTGATGATCGAGCCGCTCGTATTTCGACCCAACGAACAAGGCGGCGGGTACCAGGTGGATGGTGATTTGGGCAAAATATTGCCGTTGGTGCGTCAGGCCGTCGAACTCGGGGCCGACGTGATCAAGGCCGATCCGACCGATGACCCGGCCTTGTATCATCAAGTCGTTCAAACCGCTCGGGTACCAGTCTTGGTTCGCGGCGGAGGGAAAGCCAACGATTTAGAAGTGCTTCGCCGTTCGGAACAGCTGATCGCGCAGGGCGCATCAGGGCTGGTCTATGGCCGAAACATCATTCAGCACCCGAATCCCGCTGGTATGACCAAAGCATTGATGGCAATCGTCCATGAGAGTGCCAAGGCGGAAGAGGCGGCGAAGCGCTACTTATGAGTACCAAGAAAATTGTCCATATTGGCATTATCGGCGGCGGGCTAATGGGACGCGAACTGGCCAGCGCGCTCGCTCGCTGGTTCGTATTGGTCGACCCTCCGGTCGAGGCGCGACTAGTGGCGGTGGCTGATCTTTCCGCGCCGGCGCGCGAATGGTTCCGGCAGATACCGACGGTCACTCAAATTACTGCTTCAGCCGAGGAATTGATTGCGAATCCAGAAGTTGAGGTCATTTACGTCGCTGTTCCGCATCAGCTTCATCGAGAGATCTATTTGCAAGTACTCGAAGCCGGAAAAGATCTTTTGGCGGAAAAACCGTTCGGTATCGACCTGGCCGCAGCCGAACAGATTCAGGCCGCGATATCTCAGAGCAAACAGTTCGTGCGGTGCAGCTCCGAATTTCCGTTCATGCCAGGAGCGCAGAAAGTGATTCAATTCATTCAGGAAAAGCGCTACGGAAAGCTGCTCGAAATCCGAGTTGGATTGCATCACAGCAGCGATTTGGATCCGAAGAAACCGATCAACTGGAAACGCCAGGTGAAAACTTGCGGCGAAATCGGGGTAATGGGTGATCTCGGTATGCACACCATCCACATCCCGTTCCGTTTCGGTTGGCGACCGATCCGTGTTTACGCGCAGCTGCAGAAGATAGTAGGCGAACGACCGGACGGACACGGAGGAATGGCGGTCTGCGATACTTGGGACAATGCGATCCTGAATACCGAAGTGGCAATGGACGCAGCCGAGGTACCGATGCGAGTCGAAACCAAACGCATGGCCCCAACCGAAACGAACACCTGGTATATCGAGGTCCTCGGCACTGACGCGGGTATTCGCTTCAGCACCAAAGAGCCCAAGACCTTGTGGCGGTACCAGCGTTCGAACGATCAGGCTTGGCTCCGCGTCGATCTCGGGTCTCAGTCCGCTTTCCCCACTATTACCGGCGCGATTTTTGAAACCGGCTTCAACGATTGTTTTCAGCAGATGTGGGCAGCGTTCCTGGCGGAGAGAGAAGGAAAACTAGGGGATCGGTTCGGTTGCGTGACGCCCCTGGAAGCGGTGCTGAGTCATCGTCTATTCCATGCCGCACTCGAAAGTCACAAGGCCAAATCCGTTGTGACACTGAATCAATGAGAATGGTGATTCCAGATTTCAGCCGCGTCGCGTTTGACTGGTTCGTGCCCCTCTTTTAAGACTACACGCCCCGTGACTCAACGCTCAGGAATCCTCGCCGCCGGAAATTGGATCGTTGATCACGTAAAGCTGATCGACACCTGGCCCAGCGAGGAGACGCTCGCTATCATCGCTGGCGAAACACAAGGGATGGGCGGCGCACCGCCGAATGTACTCGCCGGCTTGGCCAGACTCGGCGCCAAATTTCCTCTGAGCGGCGCTGGAATCGTTGGACAAGACGCGGCTGGGGATTGGATTCTGGACCAATGTGCTAAGCTCAGCATCGATACCCGGCTGATAGCTCGTACCGACCAGGGTCCAACGTCGTACACCGACGTGATGAACGTCGAGCACACCGGTCGCCGAACCTTCTTCCATCAACATGGCGTCAACGCGCTATTAGGTCCAGAGTCCGTCGATTTGGCTGCCTCTTCGGCGAAGCTATTTCACTTGGGCTACCTTCTGTTATTGGATCGGCTCGACCAACCCGGCAAAAGCAAAGGTACGGCGGCCGCCGAGCTGCTCGATTACGCCTTGCGCCTGGGATTTATTACCTCGGTGGACGTCGTCAGCGAAGAAAGCGACCGGTACCCGCGTATTGTCCTTCCAGCCTTACCTTGCGCCGACTTGGTATTTCTGAACGAATTCGAGGCGGGCCATGTATTTTCAACCGAAATTCGAGCGGATGGAAAAATCGATATTAACGCGCTGTTGAAAACCGCCCGCGCCCTAGTTTCAGCCGGGGTTCGCCGATGGGCGATCATTCATTTTCCCGAAGGTGTACTGGCGATCTCAAATCAGAAAGAAACCATATTTCAACCGAGCCTGCGATTGCCGGGAGAGAGAATCATTGGATCAACCGGAGCAGGCGATGCTATCGCGGCCGGAATCCTTTTTGGTTTTCATGACGATCTCCCGATGAAGCGGTGTCTCGAAATTGGAGTGTGTGCAGCCGCTGCTTCTCTGGGACATCCGAGCGCAACCGAAGGAATCCCGTCGGTTGAAGAATGCCTGCATCTCGGACAAGAATTTGGCTTCCGCGAACCGCTGTTAGACTAGCTAGTCGTCGGCGCTAACGCAGGGATTCGGAAAATAGGTCATCAGCCGGACGGTGGCGCGATCTAGACAAGCGGGACGCCAGTCAAAATTTGCTATTTGTCATCTCGATTCGGCGACAACCGAATGGTGTCAGCCCTCCCGTTCGCCGACCCGGCGATGAACCAATCGCAGCCAGCGCGTATAGTCCCGGCGGCAAGAGACCCATTTTTGGTGGATACGCAGCAGAGCGAAAACGGTGAGCAGTTCGCCAAGAATGCCGACCAGGAATGCACTGAACCGCCACTCGGTCGGAGCGACCAGACAGACCAACGGCGCGAGAAGAATCACCACCGAAGATAATGCCCAATGCCACAGCGCTCGATGTGCGTTGCGCATCCGCTGATACAAAAAAATCGCTCTCTCAAGATCGGCTTCAAGCGACCGGTAAGGACCCAAAACGCGGACCAGTTCGTTGAAGAATGTATTGGGGGTGAGTCCACCATAGATGCGTACGATATCCTCAACCGAAGCAGCCTTTTCAGGGTGCTTAAATTCCGAATTCTCGTCATTTAAATCCGCGAATGACATAGCGGCTCGGATCGTTTCCAAAAGAAACACATCACCGCCGACGCCGAATGTCAACAGCCTGCATCGCTCATCCGGCTCAAGGGCCGGAAGATAATTTGGTAGGCTAGACGGCCAAGCGAAAATGCTCGACCTGGTTCTCGACGAATCGAAGAAGTTGATCCGGAAAGAATGGTTTGCGGAGCAAGAATCCTCCGTTCGCCAAGGAAAGCATGTGCGGGTCGTCCTCCGGAATGGCTCCGGTGGTAAAAAGAATCGGCACGGCAGGATCAATTCGCTGGATGCGAGAGGCAACCTCGATGCCGTCAATGTCAGGCATCACAATATCGGTCAAAATCAAATCGATTTCGGCCCTTCGTTCCTCAAAGATGGCTATTCCTTCATCTCCATTTTCAGCAGTGAAGGTGCCATAGCCCGCCTGATATAAAACCTTTCGCACATATTCCAGAATGAACGGCTCGTCATCGATGACCAGGACGTTCAATTTGCGGAAAGAAGAGCGAGTGTCCATGATCGTTGCCTAGGTTTAAGTTTAGCTCAGCGTGAAGCGGGGTTCCGTAATCCGAATTTTTCGCATACGAAACTGCTTAACTCTCAAAACTCGGAAACTAGAAGACATTCTTTAGATCGTAAAAAACAGATCTCAAAGGGAATTTGACAAACTTAACGGAATTCAAGGTTCTCAAGAAATACAATAATCTCCAGAAATTTTTCCGGAGACTCGAATCTGAGTCGCAGGCGCGAGTCGGAAACGCGGAAAGCGCAATGAAAGGACCCAATCAAAATCGCAGCTGCGATCGGCCCTTCTTATCCAGAAATCCGCATTCTGGATTTTCCGCCTAGATTGCCGTCTCACGATTCGTCGACCGAAGATGAATCGTCTTATGAGCGAGATCGTGCGAGGCCTCGATCATGCGGACGGTTCGGCTGCGGGCTCGCATCAGAATAGAGTGGGTAACTGCGGCATGTCCCTTGAGTCGTACGCCGGGCAAAAGCGAGCTATCGCTTATCCCGGTAGCGCAAAAAATGATATTTTTGCCCCGGGCCAGATCCTCCGCGTAAAAGACCTTCTTCAGCTCCTCTCGAAACCCGAGTTCGACGACTTTCTTCTCCTCATCCGGATCCCGTGGCCACATCATCGTCTGCATGTCTCCACCCAAACAGCGGATGGCGGCGGCAGCTAATACCGCCTCGGGAGCACCGCCAATACCGGCGTATAGGTCCACTCCACTTTCGGCAATCGAGGGTGCAATCGCAGCAGTAATATCGCCGTCTGAAATCATCCGAACCATTGCGCCTGTCGAACGAATAGATTCCACCAGCTTTGTGTGTCGCGGCCGATCCAATACCACTACGGTGAGATCCTGAACTCTTTTTCGCTGGGCTTTGGCGACGATGGGCAATGTTTCTTCCAAGGGATTACGAATTGAGACTGTTTCAATGCCAGTCAGCTGCATATGGCGAACGACACTCACGCCGTAGGCCAACTTGGTCATGTAGAAGGTTGGGATGTCTTTGAGCGAAACGTCAACGCCCGGTTCGGGGGAAGCTGCCGCAATGCAGCAAATCGAGCCAGGCAATCCCTTAGCAACATTGGTCGTGCCATCAATCGGGTCTAAAGCCAAATCGAACTTGTGGCTACCAGGCACCCATGTGCCAAGATGCTCACCCTTAAAAATCCCCGGAGCGTTGTCCTTTATCCCTTCCCCAATGACGACCTCACCACAGATGTTGATCAAATCAAACATCCCCCGAATCGCGTCGCACGCAGCTGCGTCCGCTTTTTCTTTTTCGCCTCGGCCCAGCCAAGGAAGCGTATTTAAAGCGGCCGCTTCCGTCGCCCGCAGGAAATCGAATTCAATGATTCGCTCGACGTCCTCGTACGGTTGCTGTTGGTAACGCATAAGATATGCAGTATGGATAAGGCTACTTGGTCACGCAGGTGACGGAATCAACGCAGATTCGAAAACTGCTCACCGAGCAAACCTGTTTCACCGCATTTGCGTTCGCGTAAACAATATGTTTTGGATGAGGTGAGATGAAAACAATCCGGGTGATCGTCTGGAACGAAAATATTCATGAACGAAAGAATCCGCGGGTTCAAGAACATTACCCCGAGGGGATTCATACGTGTCTTGCAAAAGTATTAAACGACGGAGCCGAAGTCTCCTGTAAGACCGCTACTTTAGAGGATCCGGAGGACGGACTGCCGGAATCGCGGCTCGATGAGACCGATGTGGTCGTATGGTGGGGACACGTGGGACACGCCCGTGTGAGTGATCGCACCGTGGACCGGGTTCAGAAGCGAGTGCTGGAGGGAATGGGTTTGGTGGTCCTGCACTCGGGTCACTATTCCAAGGTGTTCAAGCGTCTTCTGGGAACGACCTGTTCTCTTGGCTGGCGCGAAGCCGGCGAAAAAGAGCGAATTTGGACTTGCGACCCGGGCCACCCGATTGCACAAGGGGTACCTCGCTCTTTCGAGATTCCCCACGAAGAAATGTATAGCGAACCATTCGGTATTCCAACGCCGGATGAACTTGTCTTCATCTCCTGGTTTCAAGGCGGCGAAGTTTTCCGTTCCGGATGCTGCTGGAAACGCGGCAACGGGAAGATCTTCTACTTCCGTCCCGGGCATGAAACATTTCCGACCTATCATCAACCTGAGGTTCAGACGGTCATCCGGAATGCGATCCGTTGGGCAGCTCCGCAAGCGCCGCGATGGGTCGATAGCTGCCCGAACATCAAAGTCTCGCCGGAAGGGATCCAGCAATTGGAAGGTTAAGCTGGTCGCAGTTACCGGTTAACCGGCGTGGCTATAGGTCCGATACGACCGATAGGCCCTGTACCCTGTCGTTCACCGCCGGAGAATCCAGCCAACTATCGTGAGCACAATGCTGATGAGAATGCAAGTAACGAGTGGAAAATAGAATCTGAAATTTCCCTTTTCGATGGAAATATCCCCGGGCAAGTGCCCCAACCAGCCGAACCAGGTCGGAAACCGCCAAAGCAGCGCTCCGACTACGACCAGAACTAAACCGGCAATTACCGCATATCTTCCGATTTCTTGCACCCTGGCAATAACCGATAAAACCTCCGAATTCGCAACGAAGCAGCCGATGTAGCATTGGTGATTTGTCTTCTGTCCTTTGTCATCGGTTCGGCTAGTTTCGACGCGGCATGTGGCTCGCCTACTACGTTCATCACCTCAATCCTTTCCTCATCCGGTTCAACGATCAGTTTGGAATTCGCTGGTACGGAGTGGCCTACCTCTGCGGTTTTGTGGCCGCATTTTATTTGCTCAAGTGGCTTGCGCGAAAAGGCTACGGATCGCTGGCCGAGGGACAGGTCGCCGACTTTACCTTTTACGCAGCCTTGTTCGGTGTTCTCATAGGCGGCCGGCTCGGCTACGTGATTTTCTATCGACCGGAAATGCTGATCGCCGATCCCCTGGGCATCTTGCGAGTTTGGGATGGCGGAATGGCGAGCCATGGCGGAATCCTGGGATTACTGATTTTTTCGTGGGTGTACGCGCGCCGGCATCAGATTTCCTGGACCGGTATCGGAGACAACTTGGTGGCGGTCGCTCCGCTCGGTCTGCTGTTTGGACGGATCGCCAACTTTATTAACGGCGAACTCTGGGGACATCCGACGCACGTGCCGTGGGCAGTACAATTTCCCAGCGAATTACTCGACAATGCCAATCAGGCGCAGACTGCAATCGACCAATGCTCGGCGTTGAACCCAAATCTCGACTCGGTCGCGGCAATTATCGACGCCGCTCGGACGAATCCTCAAGTTCGCGAAATTCTGTCCCACATTCTCACTCCACGCCATCCCAGCCAGATTTACGAAGCGTTGCTCGAAGGAGTCCTGCTTTTCGTCTGCCTGATCACGGTTCGTCTCAGGTTCCGCAAACCGGATGGCCTCACCACCGGTTGCTTTTTCCTCCTCTACCCGATCATGCGCATCATCGGCGAGATTTTCCGTGTGCCGGACGCCCCGTTGACCGGACCATTTACGCGCGGCCAATTTCTTTCGCTCTTCATGTTCCTGATCGCCTTTCTGTTTTTCCGGTATGCATGGCGAAGGCATCGGAAGGAAATGACAGATGACAAATCGTGAAAGCGCTGCTCGTCTTACGCGCCTAGTTCCCTTCATCAAAGCCGGAGCCTTAGAGAACCGAATGCATTCGGCTTAACGCTAGCGCGTACTCGCGTCTACTTGTCATTTTTCATCTGTCATCTGGCATTTCATTCGGCGCCAGCCGAATAACGTCTCCGACTCGGATGGTTCCCGTTGACGACTCACAAAAAAAGTTCATCCCAAAATGAACTCCTCCATCCCTGCTTCGTCGGTAGGTCGCCAATGTCTTTAGCGGTTCCGCACCGCGCTCCAGTGTGATCTGATCGGTGGTAGTCACTATGCAGCGAATACACGGCGCTCCGGCGCGAAATCGTAACGCTCCAATGTCGATACTTTGCCACCGATCCTCGGCATAAGGATCCAACGCGCCGCCAACCACTATATTCGGCCTAAACCGATTCATCGGTATCGGCTGCGGAAGACGGTGATTCAGGTCAGCGAGCGAAGCTTCCGAAATAACGAGAAAAGGATAAGCGTCGGCAAAGCCGACTTCCTTGATTCCCAGGGCTTCTTGATGGATCGCAGGGATCTTCGCCGTTCGAACGGTTCGTCGATACCGTTTTCCCATTCTCACTAGTCGCGCCTTGCACCCGAGATGAGTGCTAAACCATTCTGCGATTTCTTCCCCACAATCGTCTGCCTCGACCTGATCTCTCCAAACCGTAACTGAGCGCCTCGACTCGATCCGATGATCCGCATCTGATCCAAACCAAGCGAAGCTCATTTCTGGCAGGTTCGGTGCGTTTAGCCTCAGCAGACCGGATTCAGGAAAGGTCTGAACTAACGCCAGCTTGGGGTGCGTCCGTTGCGTTAGAAAATTCCACTTCTCGTCGACCACAAGAAACTCTCGGTCGTGTCTGAAGCCGTAGCGGGTAATTGCCCAATTTGACACCTCAACGCCGGCGCAGGATTTGACAGGATAGATATAAAGGCCGGTTACCTGGAACATGGGCACTCCCAAAGGCGGCAGATCGAAGGTTACTTCGGAACTAGTCTCAGGAACTGGTTTGCTCCGATTTTTACAATGATTTCGGTCTCCTGAGCGGAATGCTTTTCTCGATAAAGCCAGATCTTGCTCGAATCGTCCAAGGCAACTTTGAGCGCGTTGTACTCAGGCAGCGAAGTCACCCCGTTTTGAACCGGATAGTAAGGAACGCCTTTCCACCGCAGGACCTCCTTTACCTGATCCGGTTTGCCATCGAATCCGACCACGATGGAATCTCCGACTGCAGTCGGTTGCGAAATTCGCTCAAGTTCATGCCGGCTTTGCCAATCGACTGCAATCGCAATGGAAACACCGGCGAGGCATAGTAAAAACGCAAACATCAAGCCGTACGCCCATTTGCCTACCGGAAGGCTTTCGTCCACGTCTCTCATTGGACTAACAATGACAGCTGACGAATGACAAATGACAAACTGCCACGTACTGATCGTAAACTGCTCCAAGAGCATGAGCAGGTTGCATCGGAATCATCGCGGTTACGAGGTCTGGCGTTAGTCGGTCTTTTGCTATTTGTGATCTTTTATTTGTCATTTGTCATCTGTCATTTGTCATTCGCGGCCGTGCGCGGCTCGCGTACCGACTCATTTGGCCTGGTGTTAGAGCGGGCAGCGGTTGGCGGGCGGGGCTTTGCGTACTCTGAACGTAGACCGAAGCAATCTCCCGCAGTTGGTTCCAACGGTCCCATTCGTAGTCGGGCGCCTGAACAATCTGACGCAACAGACTGCGCCACTCGGTAAGCGCTCTCTCGATGTCGCCAGGCCGAATGTTATCATTCACCAGCTTATGCCGGCCAATCTGATGTTCGATCAGGTCACGCACCACCTCCGATGCGCCTGAGCCGTAGGCGATCGGCAGCCCGAGTTCGAGATATCCGGAAAAATCGGCGCGATGGTACGTATTCTGACAAATGGCAGCCAACCGGCCACCCGCCCGGCTGTCATCCATCGCGAATCGATGACCCGCGCGCAGATCGGCCAAATCGAATACCAAATCGCCAATCGGATAGTCCGCCGCCTCTAAACCGGCGGCGACGGCCAAACCTTCTCCTTGATTAAAAAAACTGAAAATAATCCCGCGGCGGGTCGGAACGCCCTGCTCGTCAACCAATCCAAGCTGACGCCAAGCGAAGGCCGGTGAAACCGAGAGATCGAGCGCTTCGCATTCAGACCGGCTCGCGCATTGCCGGCATATCCGCGGATAGGTTCGCCGGATTTCCGGGTTGGCCAGGTGGTGTCCCCGAGCGTCAAGATGGCCTCGCGCTGAGGCTCCGCCAAAACGGAATCGGCCGTAAGCGGTATTCTTACGAATGACAAACTCGTGAAACTCGCCCTCTACTTCTTTTGCAATCAGCGGAACCAGATCGCTTAAGAATTTCGCCGGTCCGATTGCTCCATTCGGAGAGATCAGCGGATAATGCTCTCGCAACACTTTACGGAACCATTTAGCGGCTACCCAACCTTTATCAGTAACGCTGGCAATTGGCAGCTCGCGCCCATACTCGAAACGCTTCTGATCCAAACGGATTCTGCAGAGGTTGCCAAACCCTAACGGTTGCAGCGTCGTCGCGATGGCAAGCGCCGGCCGCCATCGCCCGTTTTCCCGTCTTATCCAAAGATTCGACAGCGTCGTATCCGAGGCGGGCGGACAGGCTTCCCATTCTCCGCCAGAGTTCAACATCTCCGCCTCGTGTCGCCGGACCAGTCGTCCCCGCTCGGCGTCGACCGGCAATCCGCAAACCAGCACTGAGTCCCGGTCAGCCTCGGTACTCGCCTTCAATTCTTCGATCCGTTCATGGAACTTTTCTACCCCGATCAAAAGTGGCCGCGTCGAGAATAGGTGGGTTGCCACTTGGGTTACCGCTCGGAATGGATCTTCTCCACGAGTTGCCGCTTCCCGCATGACCGCAATCATGGACGGCCAGTCGACCGGATCGGCCCGTCTTAGCCTGCTGGGAAAGGCTTCGTGCAGTCGAGGAACCTCCGGAGTAACGAGCGCGTAACCGATCTCGTCCAGACCGCGTCTGCCGGCACGGCCAAACATCTGTAGCAGCTCATCTGCCCTTACGTGACGCTGAAAATTTCCGGCTTGGTAATGTGTACCGGTCACCAGTACCGAACGCATAGAAAAGTTGATTCCCGCAGCCAGTCCCATGGTGGCGACGACTACTCGGAGCTGCCCTTTTTTAGCCAAGGGTTCAATGATTCCGGCTCGGACCGTATAACTCAACCCGCTATGGTGGAATGCCACTCGAGATCGGAGCAAACGTGCGAGCGGTTCCCCGGCTAAGATCGACTGTTCCTGGGTCAGAACCAATGGCTGTTCGACCGGCAACGTCGAAGCGAGCGAGATTGCCAGATCTTCTGCTCCCTGCCGCCTGGGGGCAAATACCAGGATAGGTCCCAGGTCCGAAATTAACGCGCGCGCAATCAACTTCGGCCAATAACCGCGCGCATTGCCCGGAGCGCGTGCGGGCAGATCGCTGAGCATCACCTCTTCCAGCGGAACGGGCCGCTGCCGATGTTCCACCAATTCGACTCTTCGTCCGTTGCGTCGAAGCCAGTCGACAATCTCCTGCGGATTAGCCACACTGCCGCTCAGTAGAAGAAGTTGGGTCTCGGGCGGAGCCAGGGAAAGGATCAGCTCATAATTCGTTCCGCGCACCGGATCCGCCAGGAGCTGATATTCATCGATCACTAATAATCGCGGACCTTCTCGGCGCAAAAAACGGGCTTTTTGGGTCTCTAGCGTTGCAACCACGACTCTGGCGTTGAGGCTTTCGGCTAAATCGCCTGTGGCGATGCCGACATCCCATCCGCGTTGGCGCCACTCGGCTAGCTTATCATTGGCCAATGCACGGGTCGGCACGGTATAGATCGCCTGGCCTTTCAGCGAGTCGTAGATCAACTCAAAGATATAAGTCTTCCCCGACCCGGTCGGCGCCTGAACGACTACATCAAATCCCTCGCGGAGAAACTTGACCGCATCCTGTTGCCATTTATCGGGGATGATCAAATTGACCATCGCGTCTTTAACTTCGTTAAAGAAATGACAAATGACAATGACAGATGACAAATTTCCAGTCATTGTCCTTGACAGGTATAAATAACTTTTTTATTTAAAGTTATTCATGTGGCGGTTTATGAGCGATTTGAAGATCTGCCTGTTGGGCAGGAGACGGCGCGCCTCTACAATTCCGCCCTCGATCTGCTACAAAGTCAGAAATTACTGCTCGGTCCGGGATGGAGGTTCCAGTTCGAACGGGCTGAGTTATCGATTTCAAACAACTTCGCTGAAGGCTTTGAGCGACTAACACCAAACGAACTTAGAAAATTTTCTAGTAATCGCTCGCGGGTCCGCCGGGGAAGTCAGATCGATGGTGGGAGTGGTCGTGAGGCGCCGGGAAATGCAGCCGCACGTTTTCTCTGTCATTTGTCATCTCTTGACCGCGGCCTCTTTTGGCTGCAGGTCAAGCGCGCTGAGTAACTGCCGGTCCGCATCCACGCCCGGATTGGCTGCGGTCAAGAGCTTGTCGCCGTAGAAGAGCGAGTTGGCGCCAGCAAAAAAGCAGAGTGCCTGCGCCTCGCGCGAGAGTCTGGTACGACCCGCAGATAAACGAACCCGGGCGTTCGGTAGAGCGATCCGCGTCGTCGCAATCAGACGGATTAGCTCGAAAACATCAATCGGCGGCTGATTTTCCAGCGGTGTACCCGGCATCGGGATAAGACAATTAATCGGGACACTTTCTGGTGCGGGATCAAAATCAGTCAACACTTGCAACATTTTGAGACGATCGAGCGGCGATTCGCCCATTCCGATAATCCCTCCGCAACAGACCGCGATTTTCGCCTGTTGAACGGCGCGAATGGTCTCGAGGCGATCCGCAAAGGTGTGGGTCGAAATAATGTTCGGATAATAATCTTCGGACGTATCAAGGTTGTGATTGTAGGCAGTAACGCCTGCCTGCTTAAGCTTCTTGGCCTCCGCTACCGTCAACTGCCCGAGGGTCACGCAAACTTCCATTCCGAGCCGGCTAACGCCTCGCACTATTTCCAGAACCTGTGCGAACTTCGGTTCGCCGTCACGAACGCCTTTCCAAGCTGCTCCCATACAAAAGCGACTGGAACCGTTCGCCTTCGCCCGCTCGGCAATTTCGATCACGGCTGCCGGCTCCATCAATGCTTCCCGATTAACTCCAGTGTGATACCGAGCGCTTTGCCCACAATAAGCGCAATCCTCGCTGCAACCGCCCGTTTTGATGCTCAGCAGCGTGCAAAGCTGGACACTCTGATTTTCCCAGTGCTGGACAAACACCGCGCGGGCGCTGGAGAGCAACTCGAAAAACGGCAACTCATAGATCTGCTGCAGCTCAGTGAGATTCATGATATCGAAGTGTTTCGTCCGGGGCGGTCGCGGAGCGACCGCCTACCTCACGCCTGACGAAAAGAATGCCGGCATATGAAGCGGGCCCACCGCAGAAGCACGAGAAATAATAGCAGTACGGCACATCCAATCGCTTGCCCATCTAGCTCCCCGTGACCCACTTTCCGCTAGGAGAGACCAGGACCGGAAGCTCATTCGTCATGTATTGGGTTTTGCAGTCAGCACCAATCATCTTTGCTCCAGTTGCTTCCCTCCAAACACTGGACATCTCTTGTCCGGTATAGCAGCCCCATGATTGCACTTGCGCATTTCGGGCGAAAATCCCGCGGTGCAGTTTTTGTTTGAGTTCACTGACGTGCAGCCACGCTTTGGAAGCACTTCCGATTTCGTTGCTGTAATCGAACATGAAACAGGCGCGATTGGAGTGACCGAAATAGTCAAAGCTGGCAATCTTATAGCGGGAGCGGTCCTGCCCTTGATTGAGATAGTCGCAAAATTCACCCGCCGTTCTGAAAAAAATGAGTCTGAGCCCGTACTTTGTGCGAACCGAATCGATGACACTGAAGATGTTTTCCTTCTCCTGAGCCTGCCGGCGCTTGTACCCTGGGCTATAGACTAGCCAAGTGATTTGCGCAGACGGTCCATATTGATTCCGTAGCTGCTCAATTCGAAGCCGGCTCGCTCGGACGAAATTGAGCCACCAGTTGTCATGCGGCTCGATCTTGTATTTTTCCCAGGTCATGAGAGATACAGCGCCAGTAGCCACGATGTGTTCGCCGGTATCCTGACCGAAAGCGAACGACCCCGTCAGAACTGCCGTCAATATCGCTATTACATACCGAGACATGGACAAGGAATTAGCTCGGCTCAGTGAAAGTTTCCAGCTTTTCGCGCGCACTGCACGCAAAAACACCGAGTCACAGGCCAAAACGCAAAGACGCCAAGATTGTGGACGCCGATTCGTGGGTCTCACGCTAGGCGTCCTCATGGTTTGCCAAGGATGCTCGGGGACTTTATCCGCGAGAGCTATTGAGGAAATCTCTCGTCCATAATCTTGGCGTCTTTGCGTCTGGGCCTACGATTTTCTTTCCTTCTGGCGACTTGGCGTGGGGTAATCGAAGGCTATCGGCGCAAGAAATCCTCCAGCGCCTGATGAAATTGATCCGGCGCTTCCAAATGAGGGACATGTCCGACATTGGCCAACTCCACCAGGCGCGCGCCGGGAATCTGGGTGGCGGCTTTCCGGGCTAACTCGACCACATGTCCAAGATTTCTTCGAACATCGATCGGGGCACGATCGCGTCCAACGGCGGTGTGATCTTCTTGCCCGACAATCAACAGCGTCGGCACCTTGACCTCAGCAAATTCATAACAAACTGGATCCTGGTAGATCATTAGATCGGTCAATGCTGCCGCTCGCGCCCAGCGCGGAAAATCGCCGCTGAGAGTTACTCGTAATCGGGGCTCAACGAAGACTTCGGCCTTCTCCGGTGGATAATGAACGAAATAGCCCTGCACGTATTTTCTGAACTCGTCCAGACTGGTGTTGAGTTCCTGTTGATACAGTTGCTCCAGTGGAGCCGGTGGTACGGTCAATCGGTAGTCTTCCAGACCAATGGGATCTTCCAGAACCAATGATTCAGTGCGCCCAGGATATAATCTGGCAAACCGTATGCCGAGCATACCTCCCATCGAGTGGCCAACGATGGTCGCTTTTGGGATCTGAAGGAGATCCAGCAACCCGGCGGTGTTCTGTGCGAGGAAATCGAGACCATAGTGAACATTCGGCTTGGACGATTTACCGAAGCCAATCTGATCGGGAACGATGACTCGATAACCTCGATCGGTAAGAAATTTGATGGTATCGACCCAATAGGCACCCCAAAAATTCTTACCGTGCAGCAGAACAACACTTCGCCCATTGGCATTTTTTGTCGGCTGCACGTCCATGAAGCACATGCGGACATCCTGGCCCTCAACATACAGATTGAGATAGGCCGTTGGGTACGGATATTTCAGTTCCTCATAGCAAGTTCCGATCGCTGTGTCGTATCGGTCCGGCAAAATCTTCTCCTCGGTATACCCGGCCGGTAGAAGAGCTGACAGCAGCGCCAGAGACAGAAAAGTCCGATTGATTCTCACGCTCCTATATACGGACGATGGCGCTTGAATCGTCAAGTGCGCGGAAGAAGTTGGACGGCGCGGCGCAAACCCGAGATTGGCAGGAGAGCATGATCTCGTCTCGGCGAGATCGATCGAGCCATCGCGATTCGAACCAAAATCTTCCTCTGGGGCGCCCAGGTTTTCGCTCTGCCAACAAAGGTCGATTGTCGCGCTGATACCACTTCACAAATCGTCCTCGTCTGGCAAATCGGTGATTTCGAGGGTCTCGATTTCCGGTAAAGAGGCTGTACCGATGATTCCTTGCAGGTCCCCGTACATCCCGGAGAGCCCATTGAGAACTCCTTGGATTTGTTTTTCTCGCCGACCCCAGTGCTTCATTAGAGCGCGCTTCTCCTGGTGCAGCTGGTCCTGCATACCGACGAAGGTTTGGATAATGGCATTTACCCTCTCCCGAAACTCCGGTCCGGTCAGATAGCGATACACCACGTCCATCTTCTGGTCGCGGCCTTCCGCCGATGAGCGGGCAAAGGCCAAATTGATAATTTGCTGGCGCAGCATGGTCGCAACTGCAAACCAAACGGAAAGACTGCACACGTACATCCCATCGATCTGATCGAAGTATTTCACTCCTTCCGGTAACGAGGTAGAGACCAGCACGCCAAATTCCGACTTTGAACTGATCACGTCCAAGCGCAATTTCTCCAGCCATTTACTGTTCCAACTCTGGGCATTCTTTGTTTCCCAAGTGATCGAGCCACAATTGCGTCCGTCCGCCGTGATGATGGTGTGCAAGATATCGGCGCCATAAGCGCCGTTAGCAATCGGCTCTACTCGGTCGGTCGGGAATCGGAAAGCCAGCTCGGCTTCCAAAGTCAATTCCAACGCCTCACCCTGCGCCTGCTGAGAGCCCTGCTCCATTCGCCGCCGCAGCTCGTCCGCCGCCTGTTTCGCGTCATCCCGCTGTTTCTCCAACTCCTTTTGTTTGAGGCGTAACGTTTCCAGCTCTTGCTCGAACTTCTCTCCCAGAGTTTTCTCCGCCACACTCATTGCCTCAATCCGGGATAGCTGACGTGCGTCGGCAGCAGCTTTGGCCAAGGCCAAATTTTGCTCGGCTTTGAGCGCCTCGATCGACTGCTTCAAATCGAATTCGGCAGCACTCTTGTCGGACAGCTGTTTCCGCATTTCTTCGATCAAGCGAGCCTGAGCGGCCATCTGTTCTTGAAAAGCCTGTTCTCGAATCTTCGCTCTTTGTGATTCCTCAGACTGAGCGGCTTGACGGATCGCTTCCCGCTCGGCCTCGATCTGGGCTCGCAACGCCGATTTCTGTCGGGCGATTGCTTCGGCCTGCTCCTGCTGAATTCGCCGAATCGTGGATTCGGCCAAACCTTCCCGCAGAGTAAACCGATGTCCTGCAACGTGTGGACAAAGAATTTCCTCATTCAGACTAATCGTTACCTGCTCATCATATGCTTTCATTTACGAAGTCGAGACACCCGAATCTACCTTAAAACGCGGTCACAGAGAATGGCGGAAACACGAAAATTCTCTCAACTTTTCGGTCGCGCGCCGTGTCCTACGTAAAAGCTATGTTTGCGCGCTATTGGTTTTGGCTTTCCATTCTCTGGCTAACCGTCTCCTTCCGTATCGGTTTCAGCGAAGAAATGATTTCCGAAACCCAGAAATTCAGTTATCCATTCGCCTCTGAGAGTCGCCTTCAACTCTCCAACCAAAACGGTTCCGTGCAGATCCTCGGAGACGACAGCAATGAAGTGAGAATCGAAGCAGTTAAGAAAGCTCACTCTCAATCCGAGTTAGCGGCCATCGACGTCTCGGTCGAACAAAACGATAAGACGATCGCGATAAAGACAATTTGGGATGACAGTTCTCGTCGTCGGGTAGATAGCAGTGTCGAGTATCGCATTTCCATTCCGCGCCATTTTGCGGCGATCGAAATAATAACGGCTAACGGTAGCGTTTCGGCCAAGAACTTTGAAGCGGAAACCTCGTTGCGATCGGCCAACGGAGCGATCGAAGCAAGCGATTTACTGGGATCGCTCACCCTGGAATCACTGAATGGCTCGGTCGCGCTCACCCAAAATCAAAATGCTTCGGCTGCCAAACTATCGACCACAAACGGTTCGATTTCTTTGACTCTTCCTGCATCGGCCAACGTTTCCGTGAGCGCTCAAACCAAGGTGGGCCAAATTCAGTCTGACCTTCCGGCCAATCAGAGACGTCGCGTCAATGTGGTCGGTGAAGAATTGCGAACCACACTGGGTGACGGTGCGAATCCGATTCGGCTCAGGACCGTCAACGGAACCATTCGGATCCAGACGAAAGGGTGAGACGAGGATAAGGAACATGGAACTCAGCTGACGCCGCTGCGCCGTTTGATCCGCTTGTTTTGTACTTTGTGCTGGGGGAACTCCCGTTTGTCCTTATGGAAGTAACAAATCTCAACAAGTGTTGGCCAGATTTCCAGGGTAGCATGAATTTGGCTCACTACGTCATCAACAATCCGCGATACATTCTGTTGAAAGAAATCCGGTTCGAACCCATAGAAAGAGCGCGCCAAATTTTCGGCGAATAATAGTAACGCCTCTTTTCGCTCGGGTATTTTCGTAGAAGCTGCTGCATCCAGGATACGAGTATGAACTGCAGTGATTCGTTGCAGAATCTCTTCACTATCCTGCAGAGTCACTTCACCTTGGTACTCGAATCGGATCGACAAATCATCAACCGATACCAGCGACGACTTTATTTTTTTCTTCAACAACGTACAAATCTCTTCGTTGAAAACGTCCGTCGCCAATGGACTTCGCATATAGTTGTTCTTGATGTGGGTCTGCACGGCGTCAGTGTGAGCAGCGACAATGCCGTCCTGCTGTATCCACAATCGATAAATGTAATCCTCGAAGCGGAGCCGGGTGGGGAAAAAAGGAGGCAGACCGAGGCGGTTATCATAACCGGCAACTCCGCAATCAATTCGCCAATTCTTGTTAGTGACAACCGGCCGGAAATTTTCCAGCACGTAAACCTCATTGATCTCGTGTAAATCTTTTTGCCGTTGCTCTTCGTCGTGCAAATACATCTCCACATAGTCGAGCGCATCGATGTCGTTGGTGCCGGTTCGAAAACTCTGCGCTATTTTAACGACGGCGTTCTTTGAGACTGGTCCGTCCTCGAGTAGGAGCGAGTTCTCGGTCACAAATTCTTTGGTCACGTTTGTCTCAAGGTCCATTGAAGTGTCGACCAGGAGATTTCCGGATTCGAAATTACCCGGCAACCCGCTCACCTTCTTTCCTAGCACATCCTTAAACGATGTAAGAATGTCGAACGACTTGTCGATATACCCATTTTCGTCCGGTCTTCTCAAGCGGCCACGACTTACTTCTTCCGGCTTTAACGATTCGGGACTGTTCTCAACCAGCGCATACGGACGCATGTCATCGTCTGCGCTGACAAGGAATGCGCCCAAGGTGTAGATCAGCGAGAAATTGCGGTTACCTCCATAACTCGGCCGAAAAATCGTGCGCACAAGCGACTCGAGCTTTTTGTCACGAAGTTTCCTGTTCAAGAACTTAAGAAATTGCTCTTTCTCCTGTGGCCCGACATAGTAGAGGTCGTTGACCGTTCTGGTCTTCTCCAGCTTGGAATAATACTTTTCATGATTCGCTAAGCTCGAATCATCGAAGATAACGATCTTCACTGAGTGACCGTTGCTCCAAAAATTTGCGTCGTATTCCTCAACGGTTGCGGCTACATCACGCAAGCGATAGGTGGGGATGGCGAATATCGTATCTGCAGTTTTCATCAAACGGCCGGATCGTTCGGAAGTACCGAGGTTGTTCTGGATAAGCCGGCGGCAAAACCGGACTCGTTGAACGTACCGCCGACTATCACGGCGAGGAGAAAGGACGGGGTGATAGTTTCACTTGGCTCCGCTTCGCGCAGATCGATTGAGCGGACTCGTCTAAGAACGATTCGCTCCGTTATGGCATCAGACCGGTTTAAACTTTCCACGAATAAGGCGGTTCGGTTCAAAAAGCGTTTAACGTGCCAGAACTGGCTTAGCACTTCTAATCGCTTCGTTTGCAGGGAGATACGACTGTGTTATCGCCGCAATGGGTATGGATAATAATTGCAAGACGCGAGCCGCAACTTCGGTCGATGTCGCAAAAAGCAAGGATTCTTCTGCTCGTACACTTAAGGAAGCAACATAAAAATTGCTCCATCTATCACCGTCGGCGCCAGGGCTCCGAGGAAAAGGTACAGCGCCGAAATTCCGACTTCTCCAAATCGCGACGCGAGGATCGATTGACCGGCTGGATTTGGCGAGTTGGCTATTACGGTTAGCCCTCCGCCAGTAACTGCTCCAGCCATCACGACATACTTGAATGCATCAGAAAATCCAGGAACAAGGGACGCAAGGTAAGTGACCGCTGCGTTATCGTTGAAAGCGGTGAGGATTGTAGCGCCGATCATCAATGGCCATTTACTCAAGCTTCCGAGAACCGGTGCTATCCACCATTGCTGGCATCCCCCGTGAATGATTAGGGCGGCAAGGAAAAATCCAACGAGCAACGGTGGCCGCAGCGCAATCGCCTGCTGGTTCAGCCGCGTGGCTGAGACGAACGCAAGAAAGAAAAGAAGACCCAAGATCACAAGCACGGGATAATGAGCGTTCGCTACCGTCCAGCAGAGAAAGAGGATATGGATGCAAGTGATCCCCGATGGGATTGGCCGACGTCCCTCTTGATTTAGCTCCTCGTCTGGAACGTTGGATGCAAGTCGAGCGAATTCTTTCCGAAACAGTGTGACATAGAACGAATTGGCCAAGATGATTCCGATGACAGCTTTCCAGCCGAAATGGGTTAGCATGTACAACAGGTTCCAGTTCCAAACGTTCGCGACAACCACAACCGGAGGAGACGCAAACTGGGTTAGTACCCCGCCGACCGAGATATTGACGAATAGCAAGCCGAGCGTCGCGTAATTCAGCGAGTGCGAGGGCTTGAGGCTATAGAAACGATGACGCAATAGCAGGGCGCAGATGGTCATCGCAGCCGGGCCTGTGATGAAAGAGCCAAGCAAGGGGCCCAGCGTCAGAATCGTCAACCACCATGAAACGGGCGTTCCCTTTCCGATTGCCGAAACTTTGGCGATCAGGCTTTCGGTAAAGCGAAGGATCGGCAGCGAACTAGCCATGGCCATGATCACGACCACAAAAATCGCGTCGGCGACATTCACCTGCCCGACATAGTCAACCATCGTCGACCATCCGTGGAACGCGATAATCGCAACAAAAAGCGGGGCCAACCAGATTCCGAAAACGGCTTCGACTTCGCCCATGAAATTAAAAAACTGGGCCCTGAAGATCAGCTTGTCGTGTTCCTTCCCGCCATCCGGTAGAATGGCCGTAGCAGGAAGCAACTCCTCGATCGCCTCATAGCGCCGCTGATAGTGATGAGCAATCTTTCGAAACTGAGCAGTCAGAAACGTGTGAGTGATCGCAGCGAAAAAGATGATAGCTGCAACAAGGTTGAGCGGCTCGCGCTGAATCCGACGCGCGAGTTTTTCGAAAATCGAGGGAATCTGTTCGTCTTGGTAGCTATCGACCGGCCGGGGAAAGTCTCTAGCAGGTACACTGGCCGCCCTGGCCGGAAGAATAGTCAGAAATAGAGACCATCCGAGACCAAGAAGAAGCAGCGTGGTAGCCCGAAACATTCGCGATCCCTTTCGAAGCGTGAGGCATTCAAGCCGTTGAATTTGCGCCGGAATCTAACACGACAGCAAGATCCGATGAACAGAATTCAGCATGGGGTTCACGCCGGCTAATGACCCCAGCGATTGTAGGCAAGTGGACAGGGCCTGTTTTCCTGCTCGATCCGAAAATACAAAGCCGGTTCGCTCGCGAACCATTGCAATTCGCTTGCGCCAGACATTTTTGTGGTCACTACACCAAATCGGAAAATGAAGTACACCAGCTTGGGATAGCGTTTCGTGCGACGATTCCAAGAACGTCCTTTATGCCCGGTCGATTCACCCTATTCTGGTCGGCGATATGCAACTTATTCTTTGGGTAGCTTTTGCACTGGCAGCCATATTTGAAGTGGGAGGAGACGCCGTGATCCGAATGGGTATTAAGAATAACAATATCATCTTGATGTTCTTGGGAGCCGCCGTGCTCGGCGGGTACGGCCTGATCGTGAATTCGATCGACTGGGATTTCTCAAAGATTTTCGGCGTATACGTTGGTGTGTTTGCGCTGTTCGGTGTTCTCTTTGGCAAGTTTTTGTTTCGGGAACAGATTCAGCTAACCACTTGGTTGGGACTCACGGTCATCATTGTAGGCGGACTGATCATCCAGTTCGGATCAAATCAGTATTGATTTTGGATTGCGCCCAGATTGGCGCATCGTAAGACCAAAACCGGCTAAGGCCTGGGCACCTTCCAAAGGCCCTTTGCGCCGGACGCCGGAACGTGTCGAGGCCGCCAGTTGGATACCTCTGGCTGGGCGGTGACTCCGCCCGGGTCGCATTTTTACACGATTACGAGATCCACGCCCGGCAGCTCCTGCATCAGCCGATCGTGCAGTGGTCGTTTCAAGGAGCTAAACCACCGCCTACCTGGTCGGCCTAATACAACGTGGGTGATGCCGTACTCTCGAACGAAGGAAACCAGCGCTTCGGCAACGTTCTCGTGTTTGAGCGAGATAACCATGCCTCCCATCTTCTGAGCCGTTTCCAGAGTATCAGCTACACGGCGTTGCACCGCGGCGTCGATATTTATGGCCGACTCGCTCGGAGTACGGACGTAGACCGCGTACCACTGGGCATTGAGCTGTGCCGCCAACCGGGCAGATTTGCGCAACATTCTTCCGGGGTCGGGACCGGAACTGCTAATCGCGACCATGACTTGGCCTAATCCCCCGACATTAGCGGCATTGGTCTCCTGTTCGGCACCTTCCCGCTCTTTGCGATCGAGGATGTTGGCAATTTCGCTGAGGGTCATCTCCCGCAACCGAGTCAGGTTTTTGGTGGTAAAAAAATTCGCTAACGCGGTCTCGACTCGTTCCTGCGGATAGATCTTTCCTGCCTGGAGCCGTTCTTGCAGATCTTCCGCCGGCAAATCGATGTTCACGATCTGATCCGCTTGGGCCACAATCTCGTCCGGCACTCGCTCTTTGACACGGACACCGGTCGATTCTTCAACAATGTTATAGAGCGACTCGAGGTGCTGGATATTAACCGTCGAAATCACATTGATACCGGCCTGGAGCAGCTCTTGGACATCTTCGTAGCGCTTTCGATTCCGGCTCTGCGGAGCATTGGTATGCGCAAGTTCGTCCACCAGTACAACCGTGGGCTTACGCTTCAACACCGCATCCACATCCATCTCGCGTAAAGTGATTCCGTGATATTGCGCAGCCAGCGGCGGCACGATTTCCAGCTCGCCGATCTGCGCTTGAGTTTCCGGGCGATCGTGCGGTTCAACGTAACCAATGACGACATCAATTCCCTGGCGGCGGAGCCGATTACCCTCGACTAACATTTGGTAAGTCTTCCCGACTCCGGCACAGGCCCCCAAATAGATTTTCAACTTCCCGAGTTGCTGCTGGCGAATGATCGAGAGGAACTCGTCCGCGGTATGTCTGAGGTTAGGAGGTGGATTCGCGGCCGCCATCCCAATATTTTACAAGAAAGTCAACGATCCTGCGAGTCGAAATGACGTTTTCTCGATTAGCGTGAAATAGGGCGCCATAATTCAGAGGTTGCGGCGCTTGCGCGGTCGAACAATGCGACGCGCCGGGGAATGGAGACTTGCAAATCGCTGAAAGGGTTGCGAAGCCGGAAGCAACGTACGCTCCGAATCACGGGTACTTTGAAAATCAATAGCCCAGGCTTTTGGCCTGGGCTATCCGCCGCTGATTTCCTACTTGCTGGTTGGCGTGCCAGAAGATGAAACAGTTTTTTGCTGAGCATCGAGAGCAAGGTTCAACAAGAGCACATTGACTCCTGACTCGCCGCCGATCCCAAGAAACGGACTTTCCGTCGCTTTCGCGATCTCGGCTTTCACTGCGTCTGGCGAAAGCCCCCGTTCTTTGGCCACGCGCGGAGTTTGCAGTTCCGCGTTGCGCAGGCTGATATGAGGATCGAGTCCACTGAACGAGGCGGTGACGGCGTCAGCCGGAACCACCGCGTCGGCCGGCAATCCGTTTTCTTTACGATAGGTTTCCACATTCCCTTTAATCTGATCGATCAACTTTTGCGAGGTTGGTCCCAGATTCGATCCACCCGAACTCGATCCATCATAACCGGTACCGGCATTGGACGGGCGTGGATGGAAATATTTCGCTCCGGAAAATCCTTGGGCGAGCAGACTGGAGCCAATCCTGGTCTTATTATCTGAAGATTTGATAATGCTACCGTTCGCCTGGTGTGGGAACAACAACTGGGAGGCGCCCCAGATCACCACCGGGTAAATACCGCTGCACACCACCGCAAAAAGGATGGTCGCAACGATTGCGATTCTGATTTCAGTGAGAAATGACTTCATAAAATTGTCCGGTTAAGCGAGGTGTAACGTTGTGATAATGATATCGATCAACTTGATTCCCGGGAACGGCAGGATGATGCCGCCTAGACCGTAGATCAGTAGGTTGCGCTGCAGAATTCGAGCGGCGCCCAGTGGCCGGAACCGCACACCTTTGAGCGCCAGCGGGATGAGCGCGATGATGATGAGAGCATTGAAAATCACCGCGCTCAGAATCGCGCTCATGGGCGATTTCAACTGCATGATGTTCAGCGCTGCGATCTGTGGAAACGTACCGACGAGCATCGCGGGAATGATCGCGAAATACTTCGCGACATCGTTGGCGATACTGAACGTGGTGAGAGCGCCCCGAGTGATCAGAAGCTGTTTTCCAATTTCGACGACTTCGATGAGCTTGGTCGGATTAGAGTCGAGATCGACCATATTGCCAGCCTCTTTCGCTGCCTGGGTGCCCGTGTTCATCGCTACACCCACATCGGCTTGAGCCAGCGCCGGCGCATCGTTGGTTCCATCACCGGTCATGGCTACCAGGTGACCTGACGCCTGTTCCTTGCGGATCAGAGCGAGTTTGTCTTCCGGTTTCGCCTGAGCCAGGAAATCGTCCACGCCGGATTCTTTTGCAATCGCAGCGGCGGTTAGCGGGTTATCTCCGGTGATCATCACGGTGCGAATACCCATCGCCCGGAAGCGTTCGAATCGATCGGCTAATCCTCCTTTGACAATGTCTTTGAGATAGATCGTTCCGAGCACTTGTTTAGTCGTCGCGACCAGCAGGGGCGTTCCGCCAAGTTGGGAGATATCCTTCACATCGGCCTGTACCGATTGCGGAATTTTCCCACCGACAAAAGCCGCAATCGCATCGGCCGCACCTTTCCGGTACCGGATGTCTTCCAGATCAACGCCGCTCATTCGGGTTTGGGCCGTAAAAGGAACAAAGGTCGCATGCGGCAATTCATGCAGCTCTCTACCGCGAATTCCAAAGTCTTTAGCCAGGACAACGATACTGCGCCCTTCCGGGGTCTCGTCGGCTAGTGAGGCAAGCTGGGCCGCGTCCGCAAGCTCTTGCTTAGTTACGCCGGGTGCCGGCCGGAACTCGGTCGCCTGCCGGTTACCGATCGTGATCGTTCCGGTCTTGTCCAACAAGAGAACGTCAACGTCGCCGGCCGCTTCGACGGAACGGCCGCTCATGGCCAGCACATTTTTTTGCACGAGACGATCGATGCCCGCGATGCCGATTGCGCTGAGCAGTCCGCCGATCGTGGTCGGGATCAAGCAGACCAGTAACGCCACCAGGACAGCGATAGTGAAATCGACGCCCGAGTACAGCCCGTACGCCTTCATTGACATCATCGCGATCAGGAAGATCACGGTGAGCGCAGAAAGGAGAATCGTGAGCGCGATTTCATTCGGCGTCTTTTGGCGCTTGGCTCCTTCTACCAACGCAATCATCCGGTCGATAAAGGTCTCTCCCGGATTGGAAGTAATTTCGACTTTGATCTGGTCGGACAGTACTTTCGTTCCTCCGGTTACCGCACTCCGGTCACCGCCCGACTCGCGTATCACTGGAGCAGATTCGCCCGTAATTGCGGATTCATCGACCGTGGCCGCACCTTCGATGACTTCACCATCACCGGGAATCAACTCTCCGGCTGAGACCACAACGATGTCGCCTTTTCGGAGTTCCTCCGCGCCGACCTTTTCGATCTTTCCACTGCTGGTTAACTTGAGGGCGAACGTTTGGGTCCGCGTCGCTCGTAACGCGCGCGCCTGTGCTTTACCGCGTCCTTCCGCCATTGCTTCCGCAAAATTGGCGAAGAGAACGGTAAACCAGAGCCAAAGCGCGATCTGCAGTTCGAAACCGATGTCTTTCCCTCCGTTGAAAAACAGGAAGAAAGTCGTAATCGCAGCACCGACTTCGGTGACAAACATCACCGGATTTGCCGCCAGTGTGATCGGGTTGAGCTTCCTAAAAGCGTCACCGATAGCCGGAACAATAATCGCCGGATCAAAAAT
>DASTDH010000742.1:0-3600 GCA_035710445.1 Chthoniobacterales bacterium | reverse complement strand
AGATTTTGGGCCCATCGGCCGAAAGAAAGACCATTCTTTGTCATCTGGGCGGAGGTTGTTCTCTGGCAGCGGTGCTAGGCGACAAGAGCGTTGACACCACGATGGGATTTTCCCCGCTGGACGGTATCGCGATGTGCACCCGGTCCGGAGCCGTTGATCCCGGTATTCTCATCTATCTGCTGAGGAGTGGATTAGGAGTGGACGATCTAGATGATCTTCTGAACGAAGGATCTGGGCTTTCCGGCTTGGCGGGCCTTCCCGGTGACACTCGAGTCGTGATTCCGGAAGCGGCCAAAGGTAACAATCGGGCCCGTCTTGCTCTGGATGTTTTTGTCCATCGGCTGCGAGCAGGAATCGGAAGCATGATGGCAAGCTTGGGGGGCTGCGATGTTCTGGTTTTTACTGATGTAATCGGCGAATCAGAGCCGTCGTTGCGCGCCGCCGCCTGCGAACCGTTCTCTTTTGCCGGAGTAAGACTGGATCCGAAAAAGAACGCCGATGCGAACGGTGACGCGGAGATTTCGATGGACGATTCTAAAGTCCGCGTTTTTGTGATCAAATCGAACGAGAGCTGGCAAGTGGCTCACGAGGCTGCGATGTTGTGCCAGGAGCGGAGCGAACCCTAATGGACGCCAACTGCGGGGCGGTATTTCCATCGTCCCTCCGGGACGGACACATAAAAAAAACGGACACCCACCACTGAAGTGGTGGGCTACTTTCTTGAAGTCCCTACCTCCTTCGCCCTCCGGGCTACGGCGGACAGGCAGGGGGGCGGACGTGCCTCCCTCGCCGCGTCAAAACCGATCCACTCCGCACCCCGCAAGTCGCATTTTCTGCTTGCCCTACCTTTTTTTCTTTGCGGCTTTGGCACCTTCTTTCCCCAGGGCGGTACGGGTCGCTTTGGGCAGATGCGCAACCGTCCTCTTCTTCTTCGCCGCCGCCGCAGCCTTTTTGATGTTCTTTTTAGCTGCAGCTCGCTGTTTAGCACTCATACGCAGAGTTCGAATGTGCTCCTAGGACTGCGCTTGCACTCGCCTAGATTTGAGCGCACTCCGGTCTTGCGGCCACTTCATGCCGATAGGGCCACTCGTTTTCCCAATACTTGCACGCCGATTAACCATCCGGCCATTGCTCCCACTGCTAGCGCGCCTGCTCCAGTATGAATCTGATGGAGCTTCTTATGGAGTTGGCGAATAAAAAATCCAGACCGCGGCAATATGTGGAGGAGCCGATTTCGAATTACCCGCTCGAAGAGTAATTCCTATCCTCGTTGCGTAGCCGAAAGCGATTTCACGGTCGGGCCAAGCTGCAAAACAATCCGAATTTTCTTGGGCTGCGAATGTGGAATGTCATCCCGTAGTAATTCGAAACGTTCGTTTCCTGCGCTGACGAAAAAGCCCATTTCTTTGAAGACCAAGCGTAGTTCTCACCGCCGCCAAACCAACCGATCCGTTAGCAACATCGCTGAGGATCCAAAAGAGACGGCTGTGGCCGCGGGTTTGCGCTATGTGTCGGATGCATCTGCGGGCATCGCGCGCCGGCGGAAAGGGGTAAATTTTACCTATCACGACAAAGAAGGAAGATCCATCCGCGAACCTTCAGAATTGAAACGAATTCGTTCTTTGGCGATCCCGCCGGCCTGGGAGAGAGTTTGGATTTCTCCTCACGCTAATGGGCATCTGCAGGCAACCGGAATCGATGCCAAGGGCCGGAAGCAATATAAATATCACCCGATTTGGAGAACGGTTCGCGACGAAGCTAAATTCGAAAGGTTACTTTCGTTCGCTGAGATCCTGCCGAAAATCAGGGCGCAGGTTGCCAAAGACATGGCGCGTCCCGATCTCACCCGAGAAAAGGTCCTCGCGACCATTGTTCGGTTATTGGAGGTATCGCTTATTCGAATCGGGAACGTCGAATACGCCAAGGAAAACAAGTCATTCGGTCTGACCACGATGCGCAACCGGCATGTGGAGATAGAGGGGGCAACTCTTCGGTTTCAATTTCGCGGCAAGAGCGGCAGAAAGCATACTGTGGAAGTTTCAGACCGGCGCGTTGCCCGGGTTGTGCAAAAGTGCCAAGACTTGCCCGGCCAACAACTGTTCGAATATGAGAATCCAGCCGGCGAAGTGGCGACGATTGCATCTGAAGACGTCAATGACTACTTGCAGCGAATCACCGGTCAGCCGTTTACAGCCAAGGATTTTCGGACTTGGGCCGGAACCGTGTTAGCAGCACTAGCGCTGGGGAAAATGGAAGAAGTGGACAGCCAGACCTTGGCGAAAAGGAATATCGTTGCAGCCATCGAAGCAGTCGCCCGATTGTTAGGTAATACCGTCGCGATTTGCCGAAAGTGTTATATCCATCCCGCAATTCCTACGAGTTATCTCGATGGGACACTAGCTCGGACTTTGCGTGCAAAAGCCGACTCGCAAATCGCCCGGCATTTGCACGAGTTGAAGCCGGAGGAGGCTGCCGTCATTACCTTGCTTCGACAGGAGCTCGCGGAACGATCGCGGAACGGCGGCACCGGGCGCAAGCAATGAAAGGCGCGCCTTTTCGAGTTTAATACCGGCCAAAGAACTATTAGTGCAACCAATCAAGTTAGCCGGCACGAACCGAACGAATAAATTCGAGATAATGGCTAAGCACTTCCGTCGTTTCTGCGTAATCTTTTCCTTGGCTGGCGCTTTGCTTGCCGGTTGTGACGATGCCGGCCTCAAATTGAACCAAAAAAACTATGACCAGATCCACGAGGGAATGTCGAAAGAGCAAGTTCAGGCGATACTTGGCCTACCGACGGCGACCAGTACAGAGGACAAGATTATCTATAAGCGAACGATTTGGCGCTACACCAAAGCAGATAAGTACATCAATCTCACATTCAAAAACGACGAACTGGATAGCAAGGACACTAATCTAGGAACACAATAGTGGGACACGCCGGAGGCAGCCGTCGCACTCATACCGAACAATTGATCCGAAAACGGTATGTGCTATGCCAGCAACTGAATGAGCTGGTCCTCTGGCCAACAATCTATCCTCCCTGGTCAAGCCGAAACTCGTAATGAATCGTGACGGTTTGATCCACCCGTAGACGAGGCTTTTTCGTCGTGTAGACCTCCAGGTGATCCACTTTGGTCTCAGTGGTAATGTTTTCGAAGTGCGGATCAAACTGGAAATGGCTGAACCGGGGATTGAGCGGAAATGGGTTCGGTTTCAGGACAACCACGAACTTGCCTATGGTCGCGCTGCGCCGAATGCTAACAACCTTAGTTTCGGCGGTCTTCATACTTGCTTACTTCTGGCCAACTCTGTCGCAACCTACATTTCACGATTCGAATGCTGAGGCAGAGCTTCTGGGTGCAGATCGTGACCGACTGGAGAGATCAAAGTAACCGCTCCTCGGACTGCCTTGTCCAGATGCGTGTAAATCTCGGCAACCTTCGATTCCTGAATCTTTCTCATCAGCCGGGCAGCGCCCGTCGGTGGTAGACTCCAAAGACCAACCATGATTATTGCTTCAGGACGCAAAAATCGTATAGCTCGAGCCATCTTGCCGATGGCGACGGCCAAATTGGGCTGAACCGCAGACAACAGAAC
>DASTDH010000741.1:0-3202 GCA_035710445.1 Chthoniobacterales bacterium | reverse complement strand
ACCGGCAAGACCGGTTTTGTGAATTTGGAATGATGAGAGCGAGCAGCAATGGAGACGCGAACATTTCGCATCCCCTCCGCCTAAGACAACGGGCGGGAATCTGCGCATTGGTTTCGTCTCTTCGAGCAGCTCTCATCGTTCTGATTCGTGTTTCAAGAATTCTCCGGGAACAGCCTGTTTCCACACTCCCTGGCTTTTTCGCGGGTCCAAGCGCTGATCACTTCCCATTTTCGCTTCGTGCTCTCCGAAATTTTCTTCGACTCCTCCCCGCGTTGCTGCTGCTTGGCGCGGCCCCACTTGCTCTGGCGCAAAACATCGGAAACATCCAAGCAGCTCCTGGCGGTATCGTCGTGAGCGGCCCCAAGAACAATCGCAGGTCAAGCTTTGGTACCGTGAACGGGCTCGGCATTGGCACGCCAACGGCCGGCGCAACAGTTATCTCCACCACTGGTGGAGTCCTCTACACCAGCCCGATCAACCTTCAGATCGGCGGTGCGGGATTAGGAAACCCCGCGGTGGTCGGCGTTTTTGTCAGCAACAACTTTAATCAGAGTGCACTCTTGCAGGTCTTCAGTTGTCGAAGCGGCTGCACCAGCGCCGCCAATTACACTCCCATCTCCCTGGTCTCCGGACTGGCGAACGACACTCCGGTCATCCCATCGCCCGGCGTGACCACCAACCAGACGGTGACAGTTTTCGTTGGCATTTTCGTCAGCAATCAGAACGGCGCTGCCGCTGTTCCCAGCGGAACAACGGACTCAGCGCAGATCACCTACCAGACTTTCGACGGCGCTACTGGACAGTTAAGGGATACGGACAGGCTCAACTTCAACAATCCCAACGAGACGATTCAAACTGCCGTGCAACTCACGCTTGGCACTGCCACGGGCGGACTCACAATTAGTCCCGCTACAGATTACTCGGCAAACTTTGGCTTTGTGAACGGGCTCGGTATCGGCCCGGCAGCCGGCCTTACTCCCGTCCCAGTCGCGGGCGGAACGGTCTATTCGACCCCATACCTGCTGCAGCCCGAGTTCTCCGATTTCAGCTCCTCCAGCGCGACGATCAAAGTCGCACTGACCTCCAACTTCGCCCACCCTGCTATTCTGCAGCTCGATGATTCCGCTGGCAGCGGCGGGCCATTCACCCAGATCACCACCACGCCTTTCACGATTACTTCGAGCGCCAACAGCTTTGCTTCAATCACGCGTTACCTCGGACTTTTTGTTTCCAATATCAGCGGTGCCGGCGCGTTTACCGGCTCCGATACTGCCACCATTACTTTCACGATGACGGTGCCTTGATCATGACGAAAAAACTCCCTCTAATCACGCTTCTCCTCCTTGTTGCTACCGGTTGCCTGCCGCGATTCGCGGCCGCGCAGTCGCTGGGCTTGGCTCCGGGCGAAGTCCGCGAGAAGTTCACGCCCGGTGTGCCCTTTGAGATTGAACTTGCTACCAGCAACGACGGCCCTGACCCGGTCGAGATGAGCGTGGAGATCTCCGACTTCTGGTACAACGAGAAAAACGAAAAAGTCTTTCCCACGCCGGGCACTGCGCCTCGCTCCGCTGCCAACTGGATTCAGTTTGTGCCTGAGCGGTTTGCGGTTCCCGCGCATGGTTCACAGAAGATGCGCGCCATTGTGACTCCGCCCTCTGACGCCAAAGGCGGATACTACGCCGTTCTCTTCGTCCAGTCGAAGCCGCAGCTTTCCTTTACCAAGTCGAATGGCCAGGGCGTCTTCACCAACATGCGTCTTGGCTGCCTGGTATTGCTCGACGCGGAGAAGACGGAAGACTTCAAGATCGAGCTCACCAACCTCCAGGTGGTTCCGCCGTCTTCAACGCACGGGCTCGATCTCAGCTTTGATCTGCTCAACGCCAGCAATACTCACATTTTTCCCGTTGCGCGAGTCGCGGTATTAGACGGCAGCAAAAAGCTTGTCGCCAAAGCCCAGAGTGAAGAAAAGCGCTTTTTGCCCGGCCAGAAGAATTCAATCCATGTCTCCTGGGCCGGTTCGTTGCCTGCCGGCAACTACACCGCCGTGCTTAGCTTGGCCTATGGAAACGATCGCAGCGAAACCCAGCAGGTCGCTTTTAGCGTGCCCCAGCCCTGATGGTCATAACGAAGCTCACGATGAATTGGAGAAGGCAAATCGCGACACTGGCGGCAAAGATCCTGGCTCTGCTGTCTCTGTGCCTTGTGGGCCTGCCGGCTCACGCTCAAAACGATGCCGAAGCTCCACCTTCTCTGGTTGAAATTTATTGGCAGTCTTCCAAAACCATTTCTGCGCCCGGCGTCGACAATCTGATCATTCTCGACCCTGACATTGCCAAAGCCGAAATCGCTTCCGATGTCATCCAGATCTTCGGGGTGGGCCGGGGCGAGACTGTCGCTCTCGGCTATCGCAACGGTGCTCCCGTCAGTATTCGCATCCGCGTAATTCAGCGGCCGGCGATGGTGCTTTCACCTGGCGCTCTTCGCCGCCAGTCTGAGATGGCCCAGGGCATGTTCGGTTCCACGGTGCAGATTTTTGACAGTGGCACAACCAGGACAGTTTCCGCCCTCAACACCTTCTCCTGGACGCAAGTCGCCGGAGGTGATGGACGCCTGGATATCAACACGCAAACCGAGGAAAACGACATCGCCGGAACCCACATTTTCAATATTCGTCACGGCGCAATCTCATTCGTCAATCCGGGAATACAGGTTCAGGCGCTGGACTATGTCGTCAGCCTCACCGACAATGGCCCACAGCACTACCTCAGTCCTTTTTCTGTTTCCGATTCCGTGGAACTCCGCGGCGCATCTCTCACCCTGAAGCGCGGCGATAACCAATACTCACTCTTTGGCGGCACAACGATTCCGTTCTACTTCCTGACGCTCGGCTCAACCCGCGATATCGGAGGTTTTTCCTTCGTGCGCAGACAATCCAACGAGCTGAGCCTTTACGCGACCACTCCCTATATCAATGCCCCAACCGATTTTCTGGGCTTCAGTGGAGCGCGGCGGAACAACTACATGCAGACCGCTGGCTTCGTCTACCAGCCCGACAGCAAATGGAGCTTTCTCGGAACTGGAGGTGCCAGCAACCACGGCGGCATGGGACGAGGTGAGGTCGATTACATTACCCCCCAGCTGACCTTCTTCGCCGCCGGCTCGGTCTCCGCTCCACTGTTCCCGCTGAATCAGATCTTCTCGC
>DASTDH010000740.1:0-2247 GCA_035710445.1 Chthoniobacterales bacterium | reverse complement strand
CGAAGCAAACGCTGTTACCGGCGTGGAGAAAACGACGTGAATATAAGGCAGCGGGGAAGCGTCGGCTGGCCGATCCATCAATTGCGACAAGGCATCACCCGTACCGAAGTTGCGGAAAGCTGCCCAGGCGACGTAGCTTGTATCCTCCACGTCGAGGAGGTTCGATCCCGAGGAGCTCAGTCCGATGAACTGCACGTTTGGATAGCTCGATACTCCAGAGGCCGTATTGTAGTTGGTGACCGGCCCGCCTGGAGTCAAGCCTTCAAAATCAGCCGTGAGCACTCCGGTGGTCGCCGCCTGCCAGCTAGCCAGGGAAGTGAACGTCGTAAGAACCGTCGAATAAGCCGGCGTGACATTCCAGGCCAGCAAAGCCAGAGCAAGAAGAATCAGGACTCGAAAATGTCTGAGCATTATTTTCTCCGTTCGTGAGCTCCATCCGGCGATGGAATAGGCCCGGCGAGATACAACTCTTCAGGCAGCTAGTTTTCACTGCAGAATACTTGCAGATTGAAACTGGTAAGTGCGAACGAAGTGCGACTGCTCTCCAGCGAAGTTAAAATCACGGCAACTTTTGGGTGAGCAGACTATTCCCTGATACTAGAGCCTATTCCCAGGGCGACACGGAAATGTTTCGCGAGCCTAGGCTGCGCGCTGACTCAAGAACACGGCGATCTTGCGATCGGTCTCGCCGATGTGATGCTGCAGCCAGTCCTTCAAGAACTGCAACAGTTGGATGGTCACCACAGACTTGCCGGCCGCAAACTCGGTCTGGAATTGAACCACTTGCGCGGTCAACTTGTCGTGATAGGCCTTATGCTGCAGGTATTCGGGGTAGTTCGCTTTCTGCATCAGTTTTTCTTCGGCGGCAAAGTGTTGCTTGGTGTAGTCGACCAAGTCACCCAGCGTCTTCAGCAGTACGTCTTTCCCTTTTCCCGCAGTCATGGCGGCATGCAACTGGTCGGCTAGCTGAAACAATCTTTTATGCTGGTTGTCGATTTCCGGCTGGCCGACGAGATAGTCTTCTTTCCATTGAAATAGGCTCATGCCGAACATATCGGCGCGGTTTGCGAATGTATGAGAACTATTTCAACGACGCCGCGACTTTGGCGCCGTATTCTTTCGCCTTGGCGAGAATCAGCTTTTCATCCAGCGTCAGCGACCGGCCCTCGCGCACGATGGGTTTTCCGTTCACCATTACGTCCTCTACATCCGAGCCTTTGAGGGCGTACACGATCTGCGAATAGACGTTGTAAAGCGGCACCGCATGCGGCCGGTCGAGGCGCAGCGTGATCAGATCGGCCCGCTTACCCGTTTCAAGAGAGCCGGTCTCCTTCTCCAGACCGGCAACGCGCGCGCCCAGGATCGTCGCCATGGCGATGGCCTGCTCGGCATTCAGAGCGGTCGGATCGCCGGTGGTCACCTTCTGCAAATCGGCGGCGAGGTTCATGTCTTCCATGAGATCGAAATCGTTGTTGCTGCCCGCCGGGCCGTCGGTGCCGAGTCCCACCGGAATTCCCAGTCCGAGCAGCTTCATCACCGGTGCCACACCGCTGGCCAGTTTCATGTTGCTGGAAGGGCAGTGCGCGATCCCGGTGCCGTGCGCCTTGAGGATCTTCATGTCCGCGTCATCCAGCCACACGCCGTGCGCGCCGATGGTCGGGCCGTCCAGCACGCCCAGAATGTCCAGCAGTCGCGTGGGGCTCATGCCGCGCGCGCGCAGTGCGTCGTCGTTCTCCACCTTGGTTTCGGACAGATGGATGACAACCGGGACACCATATTTGTTGGCGAGCTGGCGAGAAGCCCGCAGATCTGCGTCGTCGTTGGTGAAGATGGCGTGGGGTGCGGGAGCGGGAACTATGAGGGGATCGTTCTTATATTGCTGGATGAATTTCTCGGTGTATTGCAGCGCGTCTTTGGGCGTGGCGGAATCCGGGCTCTTGAACCTCAGGATCGTTTCGCCCAGCACGCCGCGCATGCCCGCCTCTTTGGCCGCCTGCGCGACGCGGTCTTCGAAATAGTACATGTCGACGAAGGTCGTGGTACCCGAAAGCATCATTTCGAGACAGGCCAGGCGGGTGCCCCACAGAACAAAATCCGGCGTGACGTTCTTGGCTTCGGCCGGGAAGATGTATTTTTCGAGCCAGTCCTGCAGGTGGAGGTCGTCGGCGATACCGCGCAGCAGCGACATGGCCGCATGCGTGTGGGTGTTGATGAGCCCCGGCATCAGGATGGCTTCGGGACGGTCGA
>DASTDH010000739.1:0-10913 GCA_035710445.1 Chthoniobacterales bacterium | reverse complement strand
GGTAGGGGTAACTACTAATCCCGAAGGTAAGAAAACGCCTTGGTCGGCGATCGCCGGCGAGAGCATCGTCAGCGAGGAGAGAGTAACCGCGCCGGACAAAGCCAGGCGGGGTAGGGGTATCTTGTTGGGTATGAACATATGTTCCTTGTTCTTGGCAAGCTGCGTGCTTTCGAGCGGCTAACTCCAACGCCAAACCAAGAGCGATTGAGTAGCTCAAAAGGCAAAGCGACCGCCTTCCTAACCAAATCTACCGGGTAGAAGAAATCCGGTCGGTTATTGTGAATTTTCGGTAACATACGAACGAAATCATGGCGGCACTGTCATTTTTGTGTTTGGACGGAAGCCAACCGCCGGCAGGAGCTTGCATTTAACAACACACAAGTAAAATGTGTGAAGTTTTGGTTCTGAGAGAAAAGAGACGCGTTTTTGCGAGGTAGAGCGGTTTCCCGGACCGCCTGGGATGGCTTTGGCAAGGTCTCAACCCGTAGGACTGGCTGTACGGTGCAATGGGATATTCTCGGTCACAACATCTGGCCTGAGGAGCTTAGATCCGGCGGTTCGGGACGAACCGCCCTACCCATCGGTTATTCCGAATGAAGCGGAAACCGCAAAACAACCGTAGTACCTTTGCCAAGGTCGCTGACAATTTCGATCGTCCCATGGTGCAGGCCCATAACGCTTTTTACGATCGATAGGCCCAGCCCAACACCGTCCCGCGCATTTTCTCCGCGATAGAATCGGTCAAAAAGGTTAGGTAGATCTTTTGGTGCGACGCCGCTCCCGTTATCTTTCACCGCCACAATTACCCCGGCCGGTTCTGTCCTCGCTTCGACCGTTACTTTACCTCCCGGTGACACATGACGCAGAGAGTTGGAAAGTAGGTTGCTGATAGCCCGACGAAATAATGGTTCATCGCCGCGAACCCTGGCTTGACCCGTACTCGAGAGTTCGATGTGCGATTCTTTGGCCAACGGTTCATAAAACTCCATCACCGCGGATATCGACTCATGCGCGGCAAAGTCTGATCTATGAATCTGGAGATTGGCTGTCTCAGCTCGTGCCAGAAAAAGCAAGCTATCGATCAAGTGAGAGAGCCGCTGATATTCTTCTAAACTGGACGCGAGCACTTCTCGATATTGCTCGGCACCGAGCGAGCGTCCGAGAGCCACCTCCGTTTCGCCCATGAGATTGCTTATCGGCGTACGAAGCTCATGAGCGATATTGGAAGAAAATCGAGAGAGCCGTTCGAATGAGTCCTCTAATCGTTCGAGCATCCGATCAAACTCTGTCGCCAGCGTTGCTAGTTCGCGAGGCCAGGTCCGTGCGCTGATTCGCTCGTTTAGAGCGCTCGCGGTAATCGCCTGGGCAGCAGCAGTGATTTCTCGGATCGGGCGAACCCCACGATGTGCGACCCAGGTGCTCAACAGGGCCGAGATAGCGACAGCTAGAGCTAGAGCGATGAACAATTTTCCTTTGTAGTGGGCGAGCAGTTTCTGTTCGTTCGAAATATCGAGTGCAATTTCGTAGCGATACTTCTCGTTTGCCGGCGCTCCGTTCACGTCCGCTGCGGTTAAGAGAAAAGTCTTGCCGTGCGCGGCGCGAAACTCGGTAACCGTTCCAATGGATTGGTCGGTGGAGCCGGCGGTTGGAAAGACAACGGTGGAAGGCAGTAATGAGCGAAAACCGGGTGATTCGACGATGGTTCTTCCGCTCGAGATCAGGCGGGCATAGTACACTGCTTGCCGGCGCGCCGTGCTTTCCCATTCTACTTCCTCTTGCAGAGCATTTCGATCCTCCGGACGCTCTCGCAGGATCTGGCGAAGCACGGCGATTTTGTCCGCCAAAGTGCTTTGCGCTTCCGATCGCAAGCTCTGGACGAGAGTCCAGTAGAGAAAGGCACCTGCAGCGCAAAGTACCACCGTCGATAGGACGGTATACAGTAACGCCAGTCGAGCGACAATTGACCAACCCCGAAAGCTTTCGAGGTCACCGTTGCTCGAGGACATAGCCCGCACCATACACCGAGTGAATCAACGGCTTGGGAAAGGGATAATCGACCTTTCGGCGTAACCGGCGAATAGCGACGTCGACAATATTCGAATCTCCCTCGCCATCCATGTTCCAAATTTCTTTGGCGATGAATTTGCGACCCAGGATTTCACCGGTGTTACGAGCAAGAAGCAAAAGCAGCGCAAATTCCTTTTGAGTGAGCTCTAGCTGCTTGGGACCGCGAGTGACGGCATGGGTCACCAGATTAATTTCAAGCTCGGCTACTCTGATGTTCGTCGGTAGGCGGTCGGGACCTCGTCGCAGCACGGAACGCACCCGCGCAAGCAGCTCCGAGAACGCGAAGGGTTTCACCAGATAATCATCAGCGCCGAGATCGAGTCCTTTGATCCGGTCGCTCACTTCATCCCGGGCTGTCAAAAAGATTGAGGGCGTCGGGCGTCCTTCTGCTCGCACCCTCCGTAGGATTGTCCAGCCGTCCAGATTTGGCAGCATGATATCGAGCAGGAGGAGGTCGTAGCTGTTCTTAAGAGCCAGCCGCAACCCATCGATGCCGTCCTTTGCCACATCAACCGACCAGCCATGATCCTGAAGCCCATCACGCAGAAAAGCCGCAGTTTTTGCTTCGTCCTCGACAACAAGCGCTCGCTTTGGCTGCTCGAACACAGCACGGCATAGCTTAGGGTTTGGCCAAACGCAACCCGCTGAAAGAGGTGCCCCGGTCATTAGTCGGCGTGTATGGCCGTAGCTACGGAGGGTGCGTCGCTTCCGACGCCCGGAAGCGACCCAGGGCTTACGAAAGGAAGAAGGAGAAAGGATCGTCGCTCGATTCCTCAGACCGCGCTGGATTGTCTGCGGGCGTCGAAAGCGACGCGCCCTCCGGATGATGGATCGCTCTCCGTTATCTCCCGTTTACCCTGCGTACTCCTCTAATGTCCTCGGCGCTCCCTTATCGTAGAAACTCACGAGCGCTTCTTCGACCTGCCGCACAAATCCCTGATTGCTGGCCAGCTCCTCGCTGAATAGCTGCCGAATTGCCAATAAGCGCCGGGGATCTCTTGCGCCGGCGGCGGCCGCTGCTTTCAGTTGATCCAACAATCGATCCTGCATCGGCACCGGTTTCCCATCGTCGTCCTTACCCGAGAGATACCGAAACCAGCTGGCGACGACGAAGCTGAGCAATTTGATCGGTCCTCCTGCTCGTAGCTGATCGCTAATTGAAGGTAAGATGAATTTCGGTATTCGGTCGGATCCATCCGTACCCAGGCGAGCCAGCGTGTCGCGGATTGCTGGATTGGCAAATCGTTCGATCAACGTGTTCTTATATTCGCCCAGATCGATTCCCGGAACTTCAGGCAAGATCGGCGTGACCTCAATATCCATCATGTTGCGCATCAGCTTGGTGATTCGTTGATCAGCCATGGCTTCGTTTGCGAACTGGTAGCCAAGCAGCATGCCGACATAGCAGATCGCTTGATGGCTCGCATTCAGTAGTCGCATTTTCATCTTCTCGTAGGGAAGCACCTCGGATGTGAATTGGGCGCCGGTCTCCTCCCAAGCTGGACGTCCATGCACGAAATGGTCTTCGATTATCCACTGCCGAAACGGCTCGGTCATCACCGGCCAGGCGTCTTCGATTCCAAACTCTTCTCGGACCAATGCGCGATGCTCGTCGGTCGTAGCCGGAGTGATGCGGTCGACCATGCTATTCGGAAATGTTCCGTTCTGCTCCAGCCAATTTCTTTGTTTCGGATCGCGCAGTTCAATAAAGGCGAGCAGCATCTTCCTGGCGACGTCGCCGTTTCCCTGCAAGTTGTCGCACGACATGACCGTAAATGGCTGGAGTCCCCGAGCCTGGCGCCGCTCTAACGCTTCGGCCAGGTAACCGAAGGCGCACCTGGGTTGGTGCGGATGGGCCAGATCATGCTGGATGTCTGGATTTTCAGAGTCAAATTCGCCCGTACCTTGATGCACATAGTAGCCGCCCTCGGTGATCGTGAGAGAAACAATCGCGGTATCCGGAGATGCCATCTTTTCTAGAACTGCATTGGGATCGCTCGGGGCGTGCAAGAAATTTTGAATCGACCCGATGATTCGAGCTTTATCGCCCGCCGCGCTTCGTTCGACGACTGTGTACAGGTAATCTTGGGAACGAAGCACGTCTGCGATGCGCGAATCAGCCGGAAGCAGCCCGATACCGCACAGCCCCCATTCCGAGCCTCCATGCCGCTCGAATAGATCGTCATTGTAAACCGCTTGATGGGCGCGGTGAAATCCGCCGACTCCGATGTGTGCAATTTTTTGGCCGACCCGGCGGCGGTCATAGGTCGGAACACGAACCTTTGGAGCTAGCGAACTAAGATTAGCGTGGGAGAGCTTTGTGGGCATGGCAATGGGGGGAGGTTGTGGAGTTGAAGTGGGGTATTGGCGTGAGGATGTATCGGCATATCGGCGTATTGGCGTGTTGACATGCGAGCAGCCACGTCAGCGTTGCCTTTTCGATTTGATTACCCATCGGTCAGCCTGGTCAATCATTTTAACGATCTGGGCTATAATTTTATCGCAAGCTTCATCAAGTTCATCAAAGATCTCTTGGCTCAGGTAGCGATGCCGAACAGCAATCTCGATGTGAACTTGGGTCTCCGCAGCTTCCGTCTCGGCATCGTTAAGCTTCGCAACAAAAGCTGCCAGATATCGCCTTTTTCTCCACGCCTCGGCCACGTTTGCGCAAACCGAGCGCGAGGATCGTCTGACTTGATCAGTCAGTGCGTAGCGTTCGTCGTTTGGAACGTGTTTCGTCGGTTCGGAAATTTGCATTACGACCGACATAGCCCCGACAGGCCCACGCGCCGTCACGCCAAATACCCCAGCCACCGCTCCTGTGCGACCAGCAACTCGTCTACCATCTGACGGATTTGAGGAAGGGTACAAACCGCCGCGGTTAATGGATCAAGCGCAACGGCATGATAAACTGCGTCTTTGTTCCGCTTCACTGCTGCTTCCACGATCAGCTCCTGTACATTGATGTTGGTTCGGTTGAGCGCGGCCAACTGCGGAGGTAAAGGACCGAAGCGGGTTGGCTGTACGCCGTTCCGATCGACCAGACAGGGCACCTCCACACAGCAACCCGCTGGTAAATTATCAATGAGCCCGTGATTTGGAACGTTCCCGTTGATTCGCGCCGGCTGATTCGTCTCCATTGCCTCGATGATAAAAGAGCCGTACTCGTGAGTCCGGTCCGTCGTGAGGGGGGCCGCCATCATCTGTTTGAACTGTTGGCGAAAACTCTCGAGCCGTTCATAGTTATGCTGCAGGTATCCCCCGGTTCGACCGAATTGAAACCAATGGTTTACCTTGTCGGTAAAACGGGGTACCAGGTCTTCTTCCACCATCTGAGCGTTCTTCCGAAAATAAGGCACGTATTCGCTGGCGTGTCCGCTCGACTCCGTTACGAAATAGCCGAAATGTTTCATCAAATCGATTCGGACCGGCTCTTGGCCATAGATCTCTTTTCGATCAATGACTTGGCGTAGACGGGGATAAAGATCTTCGTTGCCCCGACGAAATTCCAAGAAGAAGGCTTGATGGTTGATACCTCCACAATGGAAATGGATGTGCTCGTAGGGCACCTCTAACCAATTGGCGAGCATCTCGCTGGTGCCTTGCACGCTGTGGCACAGTCCGACGTGCGGGCGACCGGTCGCTGCGTCGACCGCCCAGCAGTTCGCAGCCATCGGGTTCACATAATTCAATAACCAGGCGTTGGGTGCATGCTGGTCCAAGTCGTGGCACAAATCGATGAGTACCGGGATCGCGCGCAGCGCCCGGAAAACGCCGCCCGGTCCAAGCGTATCGCCGACACATTGTTCAACGCCGTATTTCTTGGGAATTTCGATGTCTTGGGCGTACGCTTCGAGTCCTCCTTGCTGAAAGGTTGTGATGACATAGTCGGCTTGGCCAACCGATTCGGCGCGATTGGTGGATGCAGTAATGCGGGCTGGCAACTTGCGTTCCTCAACGATTTTCTGGACGATCTGGCGAGATTCTTCCAATCGCTGCGGATCGACATCCATCAGTGAGATCTCGCTGTCCTGTAACGACGGGGCCAGTAGAATGTCGCTGCACAATTTGCGGGTAAAGACGAGGCTTCCAGCCCCAATCAAAGTTATTTTCGGCATAATAGTTGTTTCCAGAAGGAATGATTCATATTTGCAGTTAATTCTTTACTGCACCGGCAGTAAGTCCGGCCACCAATCGGCGCTGTACAAGACTAAAAAAGAGAATGGTAGGAAGGATGGCTACAACCGTTCCAGCTGTGATCATTCCCCACTTCACCTGCAGGCTGTTCATGAAGGACTGAAGAGCGATGGGAAGCGTTTGTGTGCTCTGGCTCTGGGACAGGATCGAAACGAATAGGTAATCTCCCCACGACACGACGAAGGCAAAAAAACCGGCTACCACTAATCCGGGCAAAGCGGTGGGATAGATGATACGAAACAGGACGCCCAGCCTGCTACAGCCATCGATCAACGCCGCTTGGTCCAATTCTTTGGGAATGGCGTTGAAGTAGCCGGTCAGCATCCAGATGGCGAATGGCAGAGTGATCGAGGTATGAGTCAGAATGAGCCCGATATGCGTGTCCACTAGCCCCAAATTCGACATCAGCAGGTAGAAGGGAATCAAAATCAAAACGTAGGGAAAGAACTGCGGCAGCAGGGTTGACATCATCAATAGATTCTTACCCCGAAGAGCAAACCGGCTCAGCGCATAGGCGCCAAGGCTTCCCAACAATACCACCAGAAGCATTACCGAGGTCGCAATTACCACGGAATTAACCAAGAAAATGAAGACGTTATTGATCGCGAATACCTCAATATAATTGGTCAGCGTGAACTCCGAGAGCCCGGGAACCAATCTGCCGGTTTGAATGGAATCGTTGCTTCGAAAACTGGAGATGATCAGCCAGCCAATCGGTAAAAGCAGGATGGCGTAAGTGATTATCAAGCCCGTATAAGTGAGCAGCAGATCGAGTGAACGACGTTTCATTGCTCGGCAAAACCTCCGATCATTTTTCGCGACAAAAGAACGAGAAGAACCAGTAGTGTAAGCATGATCACGCCTCCGGCGCTGGCGTACCCCAGCATATAACCGCTCCACGCCTGCTTGTAGATATAGGTTGCCAGCACTTCCGTGGCATCGACCGGCCCACCTCCCGTCGATAAGTAGACAAAATCAAAATTGTTCAACGTGAAGGTGACGTGCAGCACGACCATAACCAGGATGATGTAGCGAAGATTCGGCAGCGTGATATGCCAGAATCGCTTCCAGGGTGACGCTCCATCGATCGTCGCCGCTTCGTAGAGATCTTGCGGGATCGCCTGCATTGCGGCCATGAACGCGATACCGTAAAACGGAACGTTGCGCCAAAGGTGCATCAGCAGGATCAGAAGGAACGCGAAAGCCGGGTCACCAAACCAGTTGCGAGTAAACGATCCAAGCCCGAAAGCAGTAAGTAGGAGGTTAATGAGCCCAATATTTGGCAATGTGAGAAAACGGAATATCACGACTGCGGTAATAATGGGCAGGACCCAGGTGACCATGGCAACGCTGCGAAACCATTGGATGCCAGGAACCTTACGGATCAAAAGGTGAGCCATTCCCAGACCGAGAATCACCTGTAGAACGACAGCCGAAAAGGTCAGAACCAGCGAGTGGACGAACGAAACCCGGAACACCGGATCAGTTAGAAGTCGTTGATAGTTTTGCCATCCGATGGCGCGCCATGCGTTCGGATTCAGTAACGATTGATCGGTAAACGAAGTAAAGATACCGCTCAGGGTCGGGTAGAGATTCAAGCCGAGGATCACACAGACCGCCGGAGCCAGTAGGGCGTATCCAAATGCCGCGTGGCGGACACCGGCCGAACGAAGACCGGTGCCTGGTCGAGACCTGACGCCTGACGGCTGATCGGAGTGAGCGGTCTGAAGCATAGCCGATGAATTGCGGAATACGGAATACGAATTGCGGAATGTAAATCCGCAATCCGCAATCGGCCATTGATTACCACCCTCGAGCGCGACGGAACGAACCTGACACCGATTTCGGCAGGGCAGGATCTTGGAGTCGGTTCCTACAATTGGTTATTCTGCGCGCGTTGCTGCAAGGTATTATACAGTTCCTGGCCAGTCTTATCGGCTGCATTCTTCTGATAAATTACTTTTTGGAGTGCCTCGGTGATATCATTTACCACCAGCCCCCAGTTGATCGGTGCAAGCGCGACCCCAGTGGAGATCTGCTGAGTAAATGCTTGTTGCCACCAGTCGCTCTTGAAATCAGGCAGGTCGGCGACGTCTTGACGTGGGGGGTTAATTCCTTCGAGCTTGGCGTCCATGGCAACAAAGTCCTTGCTGCAAAGAAGTTTGATTAGTGCCCAGCTATCTGATTTTTCCTTGGTCGTGGCGTTAATCATAATAGGCTTGACCTCCAGATAAGTGGCTTGCGTGCCGCCCGGCGGAAGCGGCAGAGCGACCACCCCGGTATTCTCTTCAAGAATCTTGCGCGCGGTCTCGCCGGTCTTCCGATAACTGTAGATCCAAGGCCCCATCGGAACCATCGCGCTCTTGCCGGCTACATAATCGGCATCAGTCGCCTGATAGTCGTTGCCGCGGGTGTTTTGATTAGCGGCAGACGGGTTCGCTTTGAAGAAAGCATCGTGGTAGAGGGCCAAAACCTCGCCTAGTTTTTCCGGAGTCGTACTAATCGACCATTTCTGGGTAGCATCATCGTACTTAAAGGGATTCTGGCCTCCGTTTACCTGAAAGAAAAACGAGATGAATTCCTGGAATGTCCGAACGCTGCCCGCCTTAGTGGTTAGTCCTAGCCCGGCTACGCCTTGCTCCTTGGCCGAGATCATTGCAGCGTCATCAAGCATCTCTTCCCAACTCTTCGGAGGCTGCAAATTGTACTTCTGCAGAAGATCCTTCCGATACAGCAGGACTCGAACATTCGTGTTGTACGGAACCCCATAAAGCTTCCCATTAATGGTAAGCGCTTTGATTGTGCTAGGGATGAATTTGTCCTTTTCCGGCCACTGATTAAACAGATCATCAATCGGAGTAATCAGGCCGGCCTTTTGGTAAGCAATCATGCCCTCAAGCACGCCTTCGATTACATCCGGTTTACCACGGCGACCCTGCACGATGAATTTCTGCTGGGCGTCTTGATAAATGGGAGGACCGTAGTTGCCGGGCACGGTGACACCGCTGGGGAGGTCTTTGGAGAAATGTTCCTTAACCCATGCCAAAAGGCCCGGTGTTTGCGGACCTTCTTGTGACATCGGGACAAACCAAAGATCGATCTCTTTACTGAAAACCAAGCTGGCCGTCACCAGAAGACTGGCACCTACCAACAGCATGCGATGGGGGGATCGGATAAGCATAGATGGGAAACGTTGGGTGGAGCGTTAGGCGTACAGACGCAATAAATCTTGCTGGATCAAAAGCGGTCGCAATAGTCATAACTTGCCAATAATAGTCAATTTGTGACAAGCGACGCCCGTTCCCAACCAATGGACGCAGATCGGGAGTGTCAAATCTTGTACCGCACCTTGTGTTCTTTGCGTTGCCGTCCTGAAGAACCGAGGCCCTATCCGGCTCATGTGATCAGCGGACTGGAAACGCAAACCGATCCCAATGTCTACGCCTGGCATGGTCGCAAACGTTTGGGTGACGAAAAGAAGCCCTTTATTGTCTGGCAATACACACTTGCCGGTTTCGGCGCCTTTCGTTCCGGCACAAGCGGCGAGCTGGTCCAGATGTCGCGAGGGTACGCTTTCACAACGCTCGTTCCGAGCGACGATTTCTATTATTTGCCGCTGGAGTCTGAGAGTTGGACCTTCTTTTGGCTGATTATCGATCACCCATTTATTGTCCGGCGAATGAGGGACCGGATTCGATTGACCGGTCCCATTTGGCCAGTGCCGCCTCGCAGCCCCTTGATCGAACGCGCGCTTAACCTCTTTGATTTGGTCCGCGCCGCCTCGTTGCCGGACGAATTTGCCGAGGAAGCGGATCTCTTCGCTTTTCTAACCGAATTCGAACGCTTGGGACACCAAATTCTTTACCCGCCGCTGCCACGAGAACGGATTTTGAGCGAAGTCCGCAAGGAAATCATCGATCGCCTTCCTACCGGATTGCCAAGCGCGGCCGAGCTTGCTGAAGAGCGGGGAATGAGCCGTACCGGGTTCACTCATTATTTTCGACGAACGACCGGCCTGAGCCCCGCTCGTTTCATCAATCAGGTCCGGCTGGAGGAGGTAGCCAAGTTATTGGTTTCTTCCTCGCTCAAGCTGTCGGCGATCGCCGAACTCACCGGCTTTGCCGATGCTACTCACCTCGGGAAAGTGTTCCGGCGGCACTATTACCTCACGCCGGATAAGTACCGTCACGTCATGGGCCGCGAATTGTCCTAGAAGCCGGAAGCCAGAAGCCAGAAGCTAGAAGAGCCCACGGCGACAGTCCCGGTGAGAGGGCTCACCTTTGGTGCGGTGAAATGAGGCTAGAGTCCAGACATCGTCCCGAAGGGACCGCGTGAAAGTAGCCCAGCATCCGTCGCGCCGGACTGGGCTACCCTCATTCGGTCCCTTCGGGACGCTTTTCTTCGTCCACAAGGCGTGACCGGCCGTTCCAATCGACTTACTTCCACCGGCATGTTGCGAATAGCGTTGGCCTAATAGTAGTGCCAGTGCCCGTAGCGATAGTAGCGGTGCCGATAAATGCCCCCGCGATAATGGTAGTAGCCTCGGTACCGGTACGGGTAGCCGTAATATGGCCGGCCGCCAACGTTGATCCTGACGTAAGTAGCCGCCTGCAGATCCCCTCCTCCAAGTAGTCCGGCTACGAATACCA
>DASTDH010000738.1:0-3718 GCA_035710445.1 Chthoniobacterales bacterium | reverse complement strand
CGGCTGCCAGCCCAGCATGAAACTCAGTCCTGGAGGGATCCTCCCGGTGGGTGTTGGCTGCCCCCAACTTACGAAGTCCCACCCGGCCGGAATTGGCCGCATTCTGTTCGGGACTGTTGCCACGCGGAACCACAATCACGGTTCTGAGGCCGGCCCGGTCGCCGGCAAAAGTCACGCTCTGGCCAAAGTTGCCACGAGTGGCCGCGATCACTCCTTCGTTTTTGGAATGTGTTCGCTTGAGCTCGGAGATGTAGAACAATGCGCCTCTGATCTTGAATGCGCCAATCGGCGTGTGGTTTTCCTGCTTCACCCACACTTCGGTTTTGACCTTCTCGCACAATAGCGGCCACCGGATCTGCGGCGTCTCCGGCAATACCCGGTGTACCACTTCTGCGGCCCGCTCAAGCTCACCTAGGCTGAACATTTCGAAATGCGGATCGCGGATTTCTAATTCAGGAGATCTCGAAGATCGCTTCGATCTCGACCGTAATATTCAACGGTAAGCTACTCACTCCGACTGCCGATCGAGCGTGCTTCCCGGTTTCTCCGAAAACCTCGACGAGTAAATCGGAGCAGCCGTTAATCACTTTCGGGTGATCCTGGAAGTCGTCGGAGGCATTTACAAATCCTGTCAGCTTGACCACCCGCCGCACGGTGCTAAGCCCATTCTGAGCGTGATGAACCACCGATAGCAAGCTCAGGCCGACCAAACGCGCGTGGCTATACGCCTCATCGACCGCAACATCACGGCCGACTTTGCCGGTTATGTACGTTCCATCGGCGGCCCGTGGACCTTGGCCCGATATGAACAGCAGGTTTCCGCTGGTGACGAACGGAACATAATTGGCTACTGGCTGAGGAAAGACGGGCAATGTAATTCCCAGCTCGGTTAAACGCCTCTCGGCTAAGTGATGGATTGATGAGACACTCATAAGAGAACTCCCTGTTCGTTGGATCCAAGCGCCACTCCCTAAGAAGATTTCCTTTTCGCCTTTTGGGAAGTCGGCAGGTTCACGGCTAACGTCTCCAACAACACTTCTTTAAAGCGCGCCGCGGCCGGGGTTAATTGTCTTCCTCCATCGTGAAGCGAGACATCGATCATCGGCAACGGCGGAAAGCCCGATTTTTTGTCCAGCACAATGAGCTGATTGGGAAGCCCGGTTGCCGTGCGTACGGTGATACCGAGTCCTGCGTCAACGGCTGCCCAAATCCCATGCAGACTCGGACTGGTAAAGGCGATATGCCACGGAATGCCGGCCCGGTCGAGAGCAGCGATCGCGGTCTCACGGAAGAAGCAAGGTGGATTGAATAGGGCCAACGGTAACGGTTGGCCAGATCGCCACTCGGGCCTTTCCCAGCTTGAGCCAATCCAAACCATTGGGAATTTCGCCAAACGCAGCGCATCGCTACGCGCGCTGCCGCCAAATAACAATGCGAGATCTAACTGTCCTTTATCTAAACGGTCGATCAGGACAGCCCGTCGCTCCGTGTTCACTTCAACCCGCACTCCGGGATGGGCACGCTTAAATCGGCCAAGCGCCGTGGGTAACCAGCTTTCTGCAAAATCGGTCGGCAGACCAAATCGGACCTTGCCGTCAATCGCAACACCGCGCACCGCGGCGACGGCTTCATCGTTAAGGTCCAGGATGCGCCGGGCATAGGAGAACACTACGTCACCTGCCTCGGTGAGCGCGAGACTGCGGCCTTCCTTGCGAAAGAGCGGCTGGCCGAGTTGCTCTTCCAGCCGACGGATCTGCTGACTTACCGCGGACTGCGACCTTCCGACCTGTTGCGCTGCCCGATTGAATCCACCGAGCTGCTGTGCAGTCACTAGTGTCCGCAGGATGTCGGTATCAAGATTGGTCTGGAGCATAGTTCAGTTTATCGAAACTGTTCCATTAGAAGTATCCAATTTTCTTCAGAATGCCACCGGTTTATTTTCCGATCGTGAGTAACACCGTCGACCATCAACTAAAAACAAACCAATTGTTTGCTCCAATCATCGACCAGCAAGCTTATACTGGTCCGCTGGCGTTCCTCCTATTGGCCTGGTTGGCTGCGAGCGTTGTCACCGCGATCCTTTTGCTGGCTCTATTCCTTCCCGGCCACTTAGGTCTCACCGATTGGTTGCGAGCAGCAGACGGTCTGCTGCCGACCGATCCGCCCAGCTATACGACGTGAACGCGGCGAGCGACAATAAAGTCAGGGAGCCTTCAGCGCTGCTCGCTCTGATTCAACGTATCTTCCGGCTCATGGCCTAGGCTCCGGCGGTCCCGCGTCCGCGGGACCGTCCTACCCGATGGACATCGCGCCCCCAACACTCCAAGATCCCCGTCACTCCATTACTCCCACAGCTCACAGATCCTGCATTCGGCGGATCTGTTTCGCCCTAGCAAGACTCCATTGCTCCGTCTCTCGCTTGTTGGTCAGTCCAACGGTATCTGATATCCGTTGGCCAGACGATTGGTTTCGTTTGCCATCCCAATCACGGCCAGGAGTTCACCGAACGCTACATCGGTCATTCCCGCTTTTTGCGCCGCTTTCGTGTGCGAATGAATACAATAATCGCAACTGTTGGTGACACTCACAGCTATGTAGATCAACTCCTTGGTCAGCGGATCAAGTGCGCCGGGTGCCATCACCTGTTTCACGCTTTCCCAGGTCCGTCGTAAAGTGACCGGATGATTGGCCAGGGCTTTCCAAAAATTGTTTACCTTATCTACTTTTCGCGTCGCCATGATGTCGTCGTAGACACTCCGAACTTCGGCGGAAGCATTTTCGTATTCGATCAACTGGGCCGGTAGCATCCTATATCCTCGCCAGACCAATCCAGCATCGCAACCACGAACGGACCCGACCTAAAGGACAACCACGAATGGACGCTAATGGACACGAATGAAGAGAGTTCGTTTTGTCGACGGGCTGGATTGAAGGGGCGTAACAAATCATGGAGGAGAGAATGCGGTATCGGAGCAACGAGAGTGACGGAGTATTGGAGTAATGGGATGATGCAGTGACGGACTAGTGCAGAGCTGCGAAGCACAGTTCTCGATCACTCCATCGCTCAATTAATCTAGGTTGATTTGTTCGTGTCTATTCGCGTCCATTCGTGATTGCTCTTACTTCGCGTCCATTCGTGGCCGCCACTACTGTTCGCTATAGTTCCAGGTTAACCCGCCATCGACTACGATAGTGGCTCCGGTGATGTAGTCTGCATCAGATGATGCCAGGAAGGCGGCGACCCCACCGACATCGCTGACCTGTCCTAAGCGCCCGAGCGGTATATTACCGAGGAGCGCCTTGAGCTTGGGCGGATCATTAAGCAACGCAGTATTGATCGGCGTCTCGATCGCTCCGGGCGCAATATTGTTCACGGTGATACGGTAAGGTGCTAACTCAATCGACAGGTTCCGCATCATCATCTTTACGCCGCCTTTGCTCGCGCAATAGGAAGTGAAATGGGGGAAGGGAAGTTCTTCGTGCACGGAACTGATGTTGATGATCTTGCCCGGTTTCTTCACCGCCATTCTGTGTTGAGCGAATGCCTGGCTGGCAAAGAACGCTCCTTTCAAATTGATCGTAAGGACCAGGTCGTAGTCGTGTTCGGTTGCTTCCCAAATGGAGGCATGTTTTTCGACACCGGCATTGTTGATGAGTACGTCGACTCCACCGAAAGAATCGACCGCTTGTTTCATCATGCTGTGAATCTGGTCGACGG
>DASTDH010000737.1:0-13781 GCA_035710445.1 Chthoniobacterales bacterium | reverse complement strand
CGAATCTTCTCTGAGCTTGTCTCTTTTTGTGTGGAGTAGCCGTATCTTGTCTCATTGGAGTTTAAATTTCTCATTGTCGGTGAATCGGTGATCGGTTGTTTATCAAGCGCCGGGGCATGCTGATGTATCTACCGATGCGTTCTTCTATCTGGTCACTGCGTTCCGTGTTCCCGTAATCGAGCCCAAGCGGCATTGCGGCACGCAACCCACTGATTCGGCTTGGCAGCGTTGCTGGTCCCTGTTTACCAGCTACGCCTCTTGCCTTACCCTAAGCGCAATGCAAGAACAGGAATTGTCAGGCGCGTTTAAACTTTCCACCAATAAGGCGATTGCGAATACAAAGCGTCTAACGTGCCAACGTTCATTGAATATCGTAGATTGGTTCGGCTCCAGAGGGATAAGCGAAAGCGTCGCGGCGAATGAGTGCGACAGGTATTCGCAACCCGCGAGTCATGATCGTACCGAACCTCGCAAAGAACGAGCATAGAAAACTTGGCCTCCTTTCGCTACCTTCCGGTTAAACATTCTCGCGCAGTAAGGTCTTCGGTACTGGTTTTCGATTCGGATTCGGCATGTTGTCAGATTTCCGTAAAACGTGGTCAGTATCCCGAGTCTCACTAAGGCCTATTCTCGGGATTTCGCTCTTGTTCCTCACGCGGTATTCAGTCGCGTTCCGAATCAACAAAAAAAATCCACCGAACCACATTCACATCCATGATCCAGGCGGTGTATTCGCTCATCGGGATCGCTGCGATTAGCGTTACAATAATGCTGAAAAGGGGTAAAAACTACATCCCTCTAAGCTCGTGGTTTAAGAGTCCAGAACTCAGATTGGTTGGAACCATTCCGACCGGACCGGAGCCACGAACAAGTAGATAAATAATAGTATTGCAACTATGAAACCTACATAGAAGGAAAACCCCGCAGATTGCCAGTATTTAGGTAATCGAAACTCGCGATGTGCGAATCCATTCGCTCGACTTGGGTTAGTCGCATTGATTGACTCGCGGAAAACCGGATTCCGGTGAGAAACTATTCGGCCTGGCATGCAGTTAGCTCGGCTTTTTGTTTCGACCAAAGAATAGCATGCTGGTCGAACCTAGCGCATCTCGATCATGGGCCATATCCCCAAAGAATTTCGACCACGCATTTTTAAGCGCCTCTTCCGCATTGCAGACACCACACTTGCGACTGCTCGAGAGACGGTCGTTTGGCTCGGAGGAAGAATCGGCTCGACAAAATACGCCGGGAACGGGGAGCAAGCTCTATTTTGATCTTCCAACCAGCGGTAACGGAATGAACGCATGAATGAACGACTTCTCATTGTCGATGACGAGACGAATGTACGTCTGAACTTTCGGATGACGCTTGAAACGGAAGGTTACGAGATTTTTGAAGCCCGTTCAGGCGAGCAGGCGGTACAGTTGCTGGCCAAGCATTCATTTGCCCTTGCCATCCTCGATGTGCGGCTGCCCGGGATGGACGGTTTGGAATTGCTCGCCAAAATGCGCGAAAGCGGAATTAGAGTCCCGGCAATGGTCGTCACGGCGTACAGCGATGTACCCCATGCTGTCAAGGCGATGAAACTCGGCGCAATTGATTTCCTGCAAAAACCGCTTCGTCCGGCGCACTTCCGAAACATTGTGGCTGAAATTATTAACCGGCATGCGCGACCGGACGTTCCGCCGGTCGAGACTTTCAGCGCCCACATAGTAGCGGCGAAGCGCTGCCTCAATCTGCACGCGTTTGCCAAGGCTCGGCTGCATTTGGCGAAGGCGCTCGAGTTGAACGCAAAGTCAGCCGAAGCGTTCAATCTAGCTGGCGTGTTGGCCGAGTTGCTTGAGGAATACGGCAAAGCGGAAAAGTACTACGGTCGGGCGATCAAGCTCGACAAAAACTACGAACCCGCCCAACAAAACATGCGGCGGCTGTTTGAGGTGAACCAGTTCGGTTCAAGTAAGGAGCCTGTCAATCTTGGAGAGAAATGAGATCTGTGGGTTCGGAGCGAATTTTTTCAATAGAATGTGTCGGGATCGTTCATGACAACGTCAGCCAAATTCATGATGCTACGCCAACCCCTATGGCGACCGGCTATCGACTCTCCGGCCAAGTGTCGTCTCCCGTTGCGCATCCGGCCTGCCTGAGACACGTTGCCCCTATGTCGCTTACCCCTTCCAATATGGTGGAACTGGGATCCGGCGCTCCGGATTTCTCGCTTCCAAATCCGCTCACCGGTAAGATCGTCCGGCGCGACGATTTCTCGGACAAAAGCGCGCTGCTCGTGATTTTTATGTGTGCTCACTGCCCCTATGTCGTCCATGTCAAACCGGAGCTGATTCGGTTGGGGAATGATTACCGATCGCGCGGCGTTGGCATCGTCGGAATCAGCTCGAACGACCCGGTCGCATACCCGACCGACGCGCCGCCAAAGCTCGCAAAATTCAGCCGCGATCTTCCTTTCCCGCTCCTCTTTGACGAGACCCAGAAGATTGCCCGAGCATATGACGCGGCCTGTACGCCCGACTTCTTTCTTTTCGACCGTGAACGGAAATTGGTTTACCGCGGCCAACTCGACGACAGCAGGCCTGGCAACGGCAAGCCGCTCAATGGCAAGGACCTCCGAGTCGCATTGGATGCGGTACTCAGCGACGAGCCGGTTTCTGCCGATCAAAAAGCAAGCATCGGCTGCAATATCAAATGGAAGCCGGGGAGTAAGCTCTGATAAGCGAGCAGCGAGAACCGAGAGGTTATTGGTGACTGGTGACTGGTGAGAAATTGGCGGGGACTCTCTCGCTGGGCCGCTGATGCTTACACGGCCGCTGTGAATCTTTCGCCTATGCATGGTTGATTGAGGAATGCTCACCGCCTAGACCCCGCAACATGAAGGCGACTGAGTTTTGAGGCCGCTCAGAATCAGTCGCTCCCTTCCGATCCCTCAACTTAGCAAACCGGGCTGCTTCGCGGGACAGTCGCCGCCAGAAATTGCGCCAACGCCTGAGGCTGTGTGTTCTTGTCCTCTGCAACCAGCAACGCTGTTTGTTTACTAGTCACCAATCACCAGTCACTGTGAATTGCTCACCTTCCCCCGCCGATCTCAAGAATCGTACCCGTGACATAGGAGGCGCCGGGCGAAAGCAGCCAGACCACTCCGGCAGCAATCTCTTCTGGCGTTCCAGCTCGCTTCATCGGAATGGTGGGACTCAATCGTTGCAGCCGGTCAGGTTCTCCGGCCGCGCTGTGAATATCGGTATCAATCAAACCGGGCGAAACCGCATTAACACGGATCTTCTCGTCGGCAACTTCCCGGGCAAGGCCAATCGTGAAGCTATTCATTGCACCTTTAGTGGCGGCATAATGCACCCATTCCCCGCTGCCGCCGGTGCGAGCGGCGAGCGAAGTGATGTTCACGATCGCGCCACCGCTGTTTCCGAATCGAGTAGACATCCGCTTGACCGCTTCGCGAGCACAAAGCATTGGCCCGATCACGTTGATTGCCATCAGCTGTTCAAGCATTTCGGCTTTAGTTTCGTCCACCCGAGCAAACCCTCCAGTGATACCGGCGTTATTCACCAGAGCCCGAATCGGTCCCAGTTCCTGTTCGGCTCGTTGAAACAAACGAATGATATCAGGTTCCCGGCTAATATCCGCCCCGATCCCGCATGCTTTTCCGCCGCGTTCGCGGATCTGAGCAACTACCCGCTGTGCGGCAGTTTCTTCACGCACATAGTTCACGGCGACGGCGTACCCGGCATCGGCTGCCGCCAGGGCCACGGCCGCTCCGATCCCTCGGCTGGCGCCGGTAACAATCAAGGTCCCCATATAATGGTTGGGAGTTGCGGGTTGTAGCGCTCAGCTCGTAACCGATTAGAGCTTTTTCTTCCGCCGGTATAGGGTAGCCGGATCGATCCCAAGAGTATGAGCGGCTTCCTCAATGGTTCGCGCGTTGGCTAAGACACGACGGATGTGTTCATTTTCCAGTTCCGATAGGGTGGTCGGTCCGCCAATACGAAGCTCCGGGGGCGCGATGGCCAGATCGGCGAGATCACTCGGCTCGATCCGGTCCCCCTCTGCGAGGATGGCGGCACGCTCGATCACATTGCGCAGTTCACGCAGATTTCCCGGCCAGGAATATTGTTCCAGCGCAGATAACGCTTCAGAAGAAAAATGTAATGAGTTTCTACCTGAACGCGCGCCGAAGAAGCGGAGTTGCTTGTTGGCAATGTGAGCTAAGTCAATTGCTCGGTCGCGCAAGGGTGGCAGTTTGATCGAAATCACGTTCAGACGATAGAACAGATCCTCGCGAAACTGACCCTCCGCCACCGCTTCTGAGAGATTACGATTGGTAGCTGCAATGACTCTCACGTCGGCCTTACGCGCGCGGGCATCTCCGACTCGTTCATATTCCCGCTCCTGAAGTAATCGCAGCAACTTGGCTTGTATCTCTGCAGGCAAGTCGCCGATTTCATCCAAGAATAGGGTGCCACCCTCCGCCGCCGCTATTTTTCCGATTGCATCAGTGTGAGCACCGGTAAACGCACCTTTCACATGTCCAAATAGTTCGCTCTCCAACAGGTCTCGAGAAAGGCTCGGGCAACTTACGGTAATGAATGCCGCCCGGGCACGCCGGCTGCGTTCGTGCATGGCCCGCGCCAGTACGCTCTTGCCGGTTCCGCTTTCTCCGAGAAGTAAGACAGTCGCTTCGCTAGCCGCCGCTTTGTTCGCGACTGCCAATGCCTTCTGCATAATGGGAGCTTCCGATTCCAGATCGAATTCCGCCGATTCAGCTTGTAACCGGCTCTCCAGTTCCACTACCCGATTTTCCAATTCTCGTGTGCGCGCGATTCGGTTGAGAACCTGTCGCACCTGATCGGGAGTACACGGTTTGGCCAAGAAGTCGTAGGCCCCGCGCCGCATAGCTTCAACTGCTGTTTCAATGGAAGCGTAAGCGGTAACCATCACCACCGAAACGTTGGGATCACGACGAAGAATCTCGCCGAGTAAATCCAGGCCGCTTTCCTGCTGCAATTTCAAATCGAGCAAAACAACTTGGAAAGCATTTACCTCCATCTGGCGGAGCACTTCCTCACTGGTCGCGGCCGTCATCACCTCATGATTCATTGACTCGACGGCAGTCGCCATGGTCTGGCGAATATTCTTCTCGTCATCGACAACCAATACACGCATAAGCAGCCTGCCGGATCTATATTTGAGGCGAATCGGCGGATGAGAGAGTCAGGCGAGAGGCAAACCGACCGTCAGAACCAGTTGCTGAAATTTCGATTCGCGAAAAAACATAAGAATCATCCCTTCTCCGAAAAGCAGGGTTTGAGTGCGCCGCAGCGGATCGACAGGGCGAAACATTTTTCATATCATATCAGGAAACCATCATTCAGCGCCGGGTTCAAACCCGACGGGCCGCCTTCGCCGGCTCCGTACGAAAAGCCTGGACAGGAACTCCGGCTGAATATCAAATCTACTCGCGCGCCAAATCTGTGCGCCAACATCAGGTCAGATTGAGCGTCGACCAGCCCGCTCTTACGTCGAAGCGAAGCGACCACTGATCGACGCCGATATCGACAAGTAACGAAAAAGTTATGAGTACCCCTCGAACCGTCTCTTCCGGTATCCAAAGCATGTTGGTATGGGCTGGCGTAGTCGTTCTAGGCACCGTCGCGCTCGGTGTCATTGCATTGAGTCACGGCGAAACCGTCAATGCAGCATGGCTAGTGATTGCCGCAGTCTGTATCTGCTTCATCGCCTACCGTTTTTACGGCCTTTACATAACCAGCAAAGTCTTACAGGTCGATCCCGCACGACAGACTCCCGCCCATCGCCACAACGATGGTCTCGATTACGTTCCGACCAATCGCTATGTCTTATTTGGACATCATTTTGCCGCTATCGCCGGCGCAGGTCCTTTAGTCGGTCCGGTGCTCGCTGCGCAAATGGGGTATCTTCCCGGTACACTTTGGATCCTCGCCGGCGTCGTCTTCGCTGGTGCTGTACAGGACCTCACCGTCCTGTTTTTGTCGTCCCGGCGCGACGGTAAAACACTCGGAGACATGGTGCGATCCGAGATGGGTCCGGTCGCAGGGGGCATCGCCCTGGTCGGAGTGATGCTTATTATGGTGATCCTGCTAGCGGTCCTGGCGTTAGTAGTGGTCAAGGCTTTGGCGGTCAGCCCATGGGGAACTTTCGCTGTGTTTTGCACCATCCCAATCGCGCTATTGATGGGTATCTACAGCCGCTTCATCCGGCCCGGACGGATTGCCGAAATGTCGCTCATTGGCTTGGTTCTTCTCCTGGCAGCGCTTGTGTTTGGCCGAACAATCTCCCAGACTCCGGCCCTGGCCGCAGTTTTTAACTTTCGCGGCGATAGCTTGGCGTTGATGATCATTGGGTACGGCTTTTGTGCCTCGGTCCTACCGGTCTGGTTGCTGCTCGCTCCCAGAGACTACCTTTCAACCTTCCTTAAAGTCGGAACAATCGTCCTGCTGGCCATTAGCATCGTTTTGGTTCGCCCGGATCTGAAAATGCCTGCGATTACTCGCTTCATCGACGGTACCGGCCCGGTGTTCTCAGGGAGCTTATTCCCTTTCCTTTTTATAACTATTGCCTGCGGGGCGGTATCCGGCTTCCACGCCCTCATCTCTTCGGGAACGACTCCGAAGATGCTTGAGAACGAGAGCCAAGTCCGCTTTATCGGCTACGGAGCGATGTTGATGGAATCGTTCGTGGCGATCATGGCAATGATCGGAGCCAGCGTGATGGACCCTGGCATCTACTTTGCGATGAACGGACCGGCGGCATTGATCGGCACGAATGTGACACAGGCCGCTCAGGTGGTTTCGGGATGGGGTTTCGCAATTACCCCCGAACAAATCAATCAAATCGCTCGTGATGTCGGTGAAAGCACGGTCCTTTCTCGGACCGGCGGAGCACCAACCTTGGCCGTTGGCATCGCCACTATTTTGTCGAACCTTTTAGGAGGCAAAGCGCTGATGGGACTCTGGTATCACTTCGCCATCCTGTTCGAAGCCCTATTCATTTTGACCACGGTCGACGCCGGTACCCGGGTGCTCCGGTTCATGATCCAAGATCTGGGCGGCAGTATCGTTCCCGCGTTCAAAGCAACCAAATCATGGACCAATAATTTGATCGGCTCAGCCATCGCGGTAGCCGCCTGGGGATATATATTGTATCAGGGGGTCACCGACCCCCTCGGCGGTATCAACACTTTATGGCCGTTGTTTGGTATCTCGAACCAGATGCTGGCCGGGATCGCCCTCACGCTCTGCACGGTCATACTGTTCAAGATGAAGCGCCACTCCTACGCCTGGGTAACCATTTTGCCAACCGTCTGGCTGCTCATCTGCACGCTCACCGCCGGTATACAGAAGGTTCTGAGCTCAAACCCGGCGATTGGGTTTTTGTCACACGCCTGGAAGTTCAGTGACGCAATATCACGCGGAAAAGTATTGGCCCCCGCGAAGAGTATCGGCGAAATGCAAAGGATCATCGTCAACGACTATGTTGACGCCACCATGGCGGTTCTGTTCGTCGCAGTCGTGGTGGCGGTCGTTGGCTACGGCCTCATCAGCATTCGCAGGGCATTTACCAATCCAAAAGTGACCGCGATTGAAATTGGCGCCGCGACACCCGCGATTGAAAGTATCCATGCCTAACGTCAGATCCATTTTCAGTGTGGCGGCCCAGACCGCTCGTCTCATGGTCGGGGTTCCCGATTACGAGACCTATGTGGAACATCGGCGCCGATACCATCCGGGAAAATCGATTATGACTTACGAAGAGTTTTTCCGGGAGCGCCAGAACGCCCGCTACGCTGTGGGAAAAGGCAAGTTTCGCGGGTGCTGCTAATGCACCAAGTCCGGGTCGCGGCCGGTCCGAGACGGATCGCTCTAGCCCTCCGCGAACCTATTGTACGGAGCTTGACACGTTAGTTTGATGACTGTTAACTCAGTTAGATCCCCCAACTGTTCACCCCCCTCTCAATGAACTATCCACATCCCTCTCGGAGGCGTATTCTATCCAACTCTTTTTTGGCAGCAGCTGCTGCATTTTTGTTGCCTGCCACGCTGCAGGCTGCTGGCGTCACTATCCGTTTTGCCGGCGACTCTGATGTCGGAGAAGGCGGAAGATGGACGAAGGCACTCGCGCAAGAGTGGGCGCAAAAAACCGGAAACACACTCGAATACATCAGTCGTCCGAACGACGCCACGGCAACCCTACAGCAGTACCAGCAATATTGGGCGGCCAAGAGCGCCGACGTTGACGTCTACATGATTGATGTCATTTGGCCCGGTATCGCAGCGCCCCATTCTGCCGACCTCAAAAAATACTTCAAAGAGGATGAGATTAAGCAGCATTTCCCACGGATCATCGAGAACAACACCGTCGGCGGCAAGCTGGTCGGATGGCCGTTTTTTACCGACGCCGGCGTCCTCTATTACCGCACGGATCTATTGGAAAAGTATGGCTATAAGGAGCCACCGAAGACCTGGGAAGAATTAGCGGAAATGGCCAAGAAAATCCAGGATGGCGAAAGGAAAGATGGCAAGGCCGATTTCCAAGGATTTGTCTTCGAAGGAAAAGCCAGTGAAAGCGTCACCTGTAATGCAATTGAATGGATTTATAGTTACGGCGGCGGCACCATCATTGATTCGGATAAGAAGGTCACCATTAACAATCCAAACGCCATCAAAGCGCTGGAAACCGCAAAAAGCTGGGTAGGAAGCATCTCGCCCCAAGGAGTGGTGAGCTACGGCGAAGAAGAAGCTCGCAACATCTGGCAGAACGGCGGGGCAGCTTTTATGCGCAACTGGCCGTATGCTTATGCGCTAGGCGACGATCCAAAAAGTCCGATCTCCGGAAAGTTTGGCGCTACGGTTTTGCCGAAGGGCGGAGCCAATGGGAAGAATGCGGCTTGCTTGGGTGGTTGGCAGTTGATGGTTTCCGCTTACTCCAAGAACCCAGAGGTCGCGGCCGACCTGGTGCGTTATCTTTGCTCCGATGCTGCTCAGAAGAAACGCGCAATTGAACTGAGCCAACTCCCGACCAGACCTGCCGTTTATAAGGACCCAGAAGTGCTGGCAAAAAACAAATGGTTTGAGAGCGCGCTAGAGATCTTAAATAACGCGATTGCGCGGCCCTCGACGGTCACTAAGGCAGACTACAACCAGGTCTCGACCGCCTTCTTTCAGAACGTCAATAAGGTCCTGACCGGGAGCGAGCCGGCGCAGCAGGCAGTTTCTGATGTTGAAAGGGTTGCTAAGCGCATTGTAAGGTAACGGCTGTCAACCGGACCCCCAGAATACCGTGGCCAACGCCAAAGAAATCGATCTCTACGCGCGCCAAAAACGCTTGGCGTGGGTTTTAATCACGCCGTCGGTCCTGGTCGTGCTTTTGATCATCGCTTTTCCGACGATCCAGGTTCTGGTGTATTCGGTCTTACGCTGCAAGCTCGATGGGGTAACCCCATGGAGCTTTAACGGATTCGATAACTACGCATTCGTGCTCAGCGACCCGGACTGGTGGAACGCCGTCTGGGTCACCCTGATTTTCACGGTTGTTTCGGTGGTCCTCGAAAGCGTCTTGGGTCTGGCTATCGCCATGGTGGCAAACTCAAAGTTCAAAGGTCGCACTTTTCTCCGCGTTGCAATTTTGGTTCCCTGGGCGATTCCCACGGTCGTCTCCTCTAAGATTTGGGCGTGGATGGTGAACGACATCTACGGAGTCGTAAACGTAATTTTGTCCGGCCTACACCTTATCCCGCAAAAGATAGCTTGGTTGGCAACACCGGCAACGGCGATACCGGTAATCATTGCGGTTGATGTTTGGAAAGCGACTCCGTTTATGGCGTTGCTGTTATTGGCCGGCTTACAGTTGATTCCAAAGGACCTCTACGAGGCAGGATCGATCGATGGCGCCACCAAAATGCGCCAGTTTTGGGCAATCACACTGCCGTTGGTTACGCCAACTCTGCTGGTAGCCTTGATCTTCCGGACACTCGACGCTTTGCGAGTATTTGACATCTTTTATGTGATGGTCGGCGGCCAGGCTAATCTATCGACTATGGCTGTGTACAATCAGCAGCAGCTGGTTTCATTCCTGGACGCCGGGGTAGGGTCGGCGACTTCAGTCATCATTTTGGCCATCATCGCTCTTTTCGTTGTACTCTACACTCGCTTTAGCCGGACCAGCTTCGAATGAACAACCTCGTCAAGGAAACCGCCCCTGTCGCCGTGCCCACTACCGAAGGTGTCGCTAACAGACTGGAGCCGAAGGCTCGTATCCTTCGCATCCTTTTTTATCTGCTGGTTATTGTTATTATCGTTTTCAACCTATTTCCGTTCGTTTGGGCCCTTCTTTCGTCGGTCCGTCCAAGTAGCGATTTATTCTCTACCAACCTCATCCCGACAGCTCTGACCTTGGATCACTATGCAGCCGTATTTAAAGATCCGCGTTTTGTAAACAGCCTGATTAACTCGATTGTCATCGCCGGTTGTACTGTTCTGATCGCACTGGGCCTCGGCAGTTTGTGCGCCTACGCTCTTGGGCGTTTACCGTTCCGGTTCAAGGGTGCTGTGCTCTACCTTGTATTGACGATGACCATGTTCCCAACGATCGCGGTGCTTTCCGGGCTCTTTGTTATGCTCAAGACTTTGAGCCTGTTTAACACCAGGCAAGGCTTGATCATGACCTACCTCATTTTCACCATGCCGTTTACGATCTGGGTTATGACCCAGTACTTCCGGAGCTTGCCGAAAGAACTCGAGGAGGCCGCTTACGTCGACGGAGCTTCTCCGCTGAAAGTATTTTGGGACATTTTACTCCCGTTAACCCTGCCCGGATTGGTCTCGACCGGACTGCTGGCCTTCATCGCCGCCTGGAACGAGTTTTTGTTCGCCCTCACATTCACTATAACGGACAACATGAAAACGGTCCCGGTAGTCATCTCGTCCTTCGCCGGGACCAGCGCTTTTGAGCAGCCCTGGGGATCGATCATGGCCGGTTCGATGGTCGTCACGATCCCGCTAGTGATCCTGGTAATGATCTTCCAGTACCAAATCGTCGAGGGTCTCACGGCCGGTGCGGTCAAGGGCTAAGCTCGAAGCGGGAAATTCGAGCAGGTAGCGGCGAAAATAACTGCTTCTCGCGCCCAACGTTAATTCGGTAATTTTCATTGACGGTCTGGTGGTCGGTTCGGCACGATCGCGCTTCGCTCGAAGAACCGCCCTTGGCGCGACAAACTTGAACCACTAATATCCTCTTAATATGATGAAGACTTCCCTTTCTTTTCGTTGCCTGCGTGTGGTTGCTCTTAGTCTGGCAACTGCGTTTTCGGTCTTTGCGTTGAGCGTTCACGCCTTGGCCGACGATTTGCCTACCTTCAGCGATCCGGATGTGAACACTTTTGTCAAAACCTATGCCCAATTCGTGGATGACTACATCACTGCGCTAAAAGCCGCGAAATCCGGCGACAATTCCAAATTGGCCGGCGTCCAAACCAAGGCAGGAGAGCTTCAGACTCAGGCAACGCAAGCGGCCGGAAAACTCAAACCAGACGAGTCGGATAAGTTTCAGAAATTTGTGGCAGCTTGTTCCCAGAAAATCGTCGACTCTACAAAGTAAACCAACCCCTCGGAAAAGCACAGCTCAGGTTCCGAAACCGCTGATTGCGGTCATCTCCAGCGCGTGCCTGCCATGAAAACTTCAGCTGCCATGCGGTCAGTACCGGGGACCACCTTGGTGTTGGCCACTGCTTTTTCCGTCTTCGGGCTTGTTCGTACCTCGGCCGATTCACTGCCCACGTTCAGCGATCCAGTCGTGAACACCTTCGTGAAGACCTATTCCCAATTTGTGGACAGCTATGTCGATGCGGCCAAGACCGGTGATAGCGCACGGCTAGCCACTATCCAAGCAAAAGAGTCGGAACTCCAGCAGCAGCTAGGACAGCTGACTCAGCCCAATGGAAAAGTGAAACAAGAAGAGGGCGAAAAGTTTCAGAATTTTCTCGCCACTTACAAGGAAAAGATATTGCCGTACTACAGGTATAGCGCCGCCGATGTTAATACCTTTGTTGCGAAATATGCTCAATTTGTAGAAAGCTATGTCGCGGGGACGAAGACTGGTGACGCCGCGAAACTAGCGGCCACCCGGGAGAAGGAGTTCCAGCAGCAAGCGATCCAGGCGGCCGGCAAATTAAAAAAGGTCGACGGCAAACTGTTTCAGGAAGAGGCCCTGTTTCCGGAATTTCTCACGACCTACACACAGAAGATCGCGTCCTATATAGCGTTATCTTACAAATTCATCGACGAGAGTATTAACACCTTCGCAGACAAATACTCCAAGTTTGCGGATGACTACGTTGCTGCCTTGGAAGCGGCCAAGAGCGGCGATACCTCCAAGCTGACCAGCATTCAAAGCAAGGCTACCGAGATCCAGGCCCAAGCCGCCCCGATTGCAAAAAAGGTGAAGGATGGCGAGAGCGCAATTTTTCAAAGCTTCGTTGCACAAGAAATTGCGAAGATCAGCGACGCGTCCAAGTAGACCGATCAATTCGCAGAGGACGCTCAGAATTTCTTCTGCAATGGTGGATCCGTAGCATATTCTCGCGACACCGTGCACCGATATGCCATTCCAGATTGAGGCAGGAGAAACTGTGGGCGAGGCGATTTTTCGGACGCGCAATGAACGTCTGGATAAGGCTATCGCCGCATTGCAGGGAAAACCGCAACCTTCCGCCGAAGCTATTCACGACGCGCGCAGAGAGTTCAAACGATTGCGCTCTCTGGTGCGGCTTGTTCGCGGATCGATGGACAAACTGGTAAGAGTTCGCGAAGACCAAGCATTGGGCAACGCCGCACGCGTTCTGGCCCAGAGTCGCGACGCGGCTGTCTTGTTGCAAACAGTCGAAAAAGTGTTCGGAAAATTGACGCCGGAGGATCGAAGAAGCCGGCGGATTTCGGCTGAAGGTCAGCAACTGCTTCAGCAAATCTGTCAAGAGGTGCGGAACCATGCCGGACCTGGGCTCGACCCAATGGAAATAAAAGCAACGGTGAAGCTGCTGCGCGACATGAAACGGCGTACCTGGCTGGCAAATTCACCATCACCGGAAGATTGGTATACGATGATCGGAGAAGGCCTTCGGCGCACTTATCGGCAAGGAAGAGAGTTGTTTGCCGTATCTGATTCGGTCGGACTACTCAACGCAAGTGACGAGCTTTGGCACGAAACGCGCAAAAGGGCTAAGGCCCTTGGGTATCAACTCCGCTTTCTACGGAAAATCTGGCCTGGAACCCTAAACGCGCTCGCGGAGCAACTCGAAGAATTATCGGAGTGCCTCGGTGAAGATCACGATCTCGCACTCATTCGGCTTCGGCTGACTCAGATCGCTCTGCCGGAGACGAATTTCGATCAGTTTTCGGTCGCTCGCCTCAATCTGATTCGAAGCATCGATCGACGCAGGCGTAGGCTGCAGAGCGAGGCGGTGCGCCGTAGTCGTTTAATCTACCTCGAACAGCCGCGCCGATTCCTTAAGCGGATTCATTGCTACTGGGAGTGTTGGCGGGGCCAACATTCCCGGCCTTCCAGCACATCATCGGCTCAAGCGGCCAATTCCGCATTGGTATAGCGCGGATCGCCGGTAACTTCTCGGCCAAACCAGGGAGGCGGCATAAACTCATTGGCTTGGGATTCAGATGAAAACTCCACCTCGACGACTTGGAGACCCGAGCGCACACCTTCGTAGATATCCAGTT
>DASTDH010000736.1:0-2515 GCA_035710445.1 Chthoniobacterales bacterium | reverse complement strand
CGGCGCCTTCGGTGGATTTCCATCGGCGGGCTTCTCTTCAGGATGCTTCACTTCGCCGTAGCGCCCGGCGAGCCAGGCGCGGACTTCCGCGGGATTGTAGTTGAACGGACCCATACCGCCACGATAAGCAATCTTTCCGCTTTCATCGATGATGTAGAGGCGTTCGGGCCACGCGGCATAGGCGTCGTTGGCGGCGTTGTTCATATCGTCCACGCCGAAAGGAACGGGGTAATTGAAACGTTTGGTGAAATCGTTGGCGATAGCCAGGCGGTCGGAAAGATTGCGCGGCTGGGCGTAGCAAACGTCATCCTTGATGTTGGACTTCATCTGCCATTCGTCGGTGGGATGCGCCTCACGCACGTAGACGGTCAGAAAATCCGCATGATCATTGTAATCGTTGAAGATCTGCACGATGTCGCCGACCTGGCGACGGAAAGGCGGTCAAGTGAAGCTGCCGAAGACGAGAACCAGAGGTTTGCCGCCGGTGCGCTGGCGAACGTGAAAAGTTTCGGCGCCGTTGAGCGCGAATAGTTTGGCATCGGGGGCGGAATCGCCCACTTTCAGATTTCCGCGGTGCATGTGGGGCAGCGCGTAGCGGACCATGTAGAGCGCGTCCTTGGGTCCACCCGCCATCACGGAGAGCGCAACGAACGCAATCAGAAGCAGCGCTCCCAGGCTGACGCCAATCCACATGGAGATCTTTTTCACCGCGAGGTTCCTTGAAAAAGGTGTGCACAAAGTAGCAACCATCACGCCCACGCGGAATAATGCTTTTCTACTACTTGTCGGTCTTGCGGCGGTTGTGCGACGGAATCACTTCGTTGGACAGCAGCTCTTCACGGTGCTTTTGGTAGCGCGCCAGCGATTGCTCAATGATGCCAATGGCGGCGTAGGCAGGGCGAATTTCTTCCACCTGCACCTGCTTGCCTTCGAGCTGCTTGTAATCCTGGAAGAACCTCTTGAGCACCAGCAGGCGATGGCCGGGAAGATCGCGGGCTTCCAGATACTCGCTGAACTCGGGGTCGTTGGTAGCCACGGCGATGATTTTATCGTCGGTGGCGCCTCCGTCCACCATGGTCATCACTCCGATGGCGCGCGCTTTGATGAGTGCGAGTGGCTGGACCGCTTCCTGGCAAAGAACCAGCACGTCGAGGGGATCATTGTCCTCGGCGTAGGTCTGCGGGATGAAACCGTAATTCGCAGGATAAAAAACGGCCGAGTGAATGACTCGATCGACCTTTAGCAGTCCGGTGGGCTTGTCGAGTTCGTATTTAAGGTTGGAACCGAGCGGAATCTCAATAACGGCCTGGAAGTCGCGGGGGACCTCCTTGCCGGGGGAAACGTCATGCCAGGGATGCACCATGTCAGCGGCCTCGCGAGGAGATGCGTAAACAAAGATTATAAAGCATGCGACGGCCAGAAGGATGCAGCCGCTCGGCGGAAATTCGCGCATGTCGAATCTACCGCGGTAGCTTTTCGTGCTTGTGATGAAAGCCGGGGACGAACAATGGATATCAGGAAGGGCGGAGCCGGGAAGGCGCTCGACGTGGTGGAAAGAGCGAGGCTCCGCCCCTCGGTGTGCGGGGATGGGCGCGGCTTATCTGCTTGACACCGAAGCTGCCGCAGCCCGCACTCGGTGTGTGGAAGAATTCTCGACTGGCAGCGTCTGCACTTTTGGATTGCCCTGCAGCATCGGGCTCATCTTGGAAGCGACTTCCGGAAAGACGCTGTTGTCATACTTTTCCACGTCTGACCGGGAATTCCATAACGTCGTGCAACTGAATTGACCGGTGTTGGGGTCGAGCGCTTCGACATTTTCCACGAAGCCGGGCTGTGCTTGAACCAGTGGCAAGATCTGGTCGTTCAGAATCTTGCGGAACTCATTCAGTTTTGCGGGCTGAACGGTGCACGTAACGATGCGAGCGATCATGATGTACCTCCGAAGGATAAATGTAGGAGCTGCGCGAGAAGGGCAAAGCTCCGTGGGGGTCGGGTAAGAGCGGAGGGTAGCGCCGCGAACTGCGAAGGTCAAGACAATAAGGAACAGACAATAAGTAACGATAAGGGACAAATCTGTAACGGCAACCAGCCCAGTGCGTTGACAGTCAGGAACGCGAACGATATCGTCCAAAGCGCTTGCAGATTAGCGAATTCCAATGGAGCAGCGGTTGATGAAGCCGATGGATAAGAGATGGTGGTTGGTCCGGTTTGCGGCCTTTGGGCTGAGCGTGGCTTGGTTAATCGGCGGCGCAGAAAAGTTTTTCGCGAATGATGCCCGAGACGGCGCGGCAGCCACAAGGGAAGACGATGACGCTCAAAGTGTCGCCGCGATCCGCGAGCACTACACGAAATACGAATACCGCATTGTGATGCGCGACGGCGCGAAGCTGTTTACCGCCGTCTACGTGCCCAAGGACGCCTCGCCGGCGAGAACCTATCCGTTGCTGATCGAGCGCACCCCCTACAGCATCGGCCCGTACGGGCCGGACAACTATCCGAAGCATCTGGGCCCGGC
>DASTDH010000735.1:0-2873 GCA_035710445.1 Chthoniobacterales bacterium | reverse complement strand
GGAAGCGGCGGCCGGGGTTTCGCGAGAACAGGCCGCGAGCATTGCCAGGGCGGTGAATAGGAGTCCGGCGAAGATGCGAGCAGTCCAGTTCCAAATTTGTCGCGAGGGTTCAGGCCTCCCTAGGGCTGCGCTCAGGGCAGGCCCCACGGGACGCCACGTCATTCCGTCGGCTACCCGGCGCCGTAAGCGCCGGGCTATTGTCACTTGCCCCTCCGCGGCGGATGGCGGTCCGGGAGCGTCGACTTCATTTTGCAGAACCTCCCACGTCTCGCAAATGCGGTGAGACGTGGGGCACCCCCGCTTCATTCGACTTTGTTCTAGAACAGGGAATCTTTTCATTGGATGACCTCGCGGCCTACGGCCTGGTTCAGTTGCGCTGCCGCGGTGAGGTAGGAGCCGATCAGATTCACGTAGCTCAGCTGCACCGTACGGTATTCACTTTCGGCGTTCAGAAAATCGAGGAGTGAGGCGCCGCCGTGCTGATAGGAAAAAAAGACGGTGTCCCGCACGCGGACGGCTTGCTCCAGGTACTGGCGCTTGTAGGGCTTCAGGAGATTGATATTGCTATTCAGAGTTGCGTAGGCGGAGTCGACATCGCTATAGACCTGGGTCTCCACACCCTGGCGCAATTTATCGTTGCGGTTGATATCGATTTTTGTGCGCAGCTTCTCGCCCTGGTTGCGGTCGAAGATGCGCAACGGAATGCTGACGCTTGCGCCGATTGTGTTGAGTGCATCGGGGTTATTGAACGAGCCGTTGTGGGTGAACCAGAGCCCTATCGTGGGATCGATCGAGCCGTTGGCCTCGGCGAACTGGTAGTTGGTCTCGGCCTGTTTCACACCCAGTACAGCCGCACGGAGATCGGGGCGGGCGTCGATCGCCTCCTTGCGATAATCGTCCAGCGCAAGAAGGTCTTCGCGGAAGTCGAACGGTCCGTCAACATCGTAGCTGTCGACGGGGCGTCGGTCGTCGAGCAATGCGAGGAGATTGATTTTGGTGGTGCGTAAATTGACTTGCGCATTCTGCAAATCGGACTCGTACTGAAGGCGCTGGAGCTCAAGGCGATCGAGATCAATGCGAGCGATATCGCCGGCCTGGAAACGGTCACGGCTGACTTTCAGGATCTTGTCGTAGTAATCGAGATTATCTTTGGCCAGGCGAAGGACCGCTTTCGCTTGCAGTATTCCGACGAAAGCAGTTCTCAGATTGAAGAGCAACGTGCGTTCGGTGTCCTCCGACTGTGCGGCTCCGACGGCGGTGCCTTCTTTGGCGGCTTCATAGCGAAGGCCGCGTTTATTGCGGCGCTCGAAGAGGTAGCTGACGCCGGGAGAAACAAAGGTACCAGCAAAGGGCTGCCAGACTCCATGACTGGGAGTGATCTGAGTGCCGTCGGCGGTGAGGGTGAAATCGGGGTTCGGGCGAAGATGGGCGGTGATCTCCTGGGCCTGGAGTTCGTCTATGTTCAGTTTGCTGGCAAGCAGCGTTGTGTTGCGCAGACGGAATTCGTCTCTTACCTGGTCCCAAGACCAGATCTGTGCCGGCGCCTGGACCACCTGTGTGTGCAATTGCTTGTTCAGCAACAGAGGGCTGAGAGCAGTCGCGGTAATTGCGATGTATAAGTTCAATCGCATCCAAAGACTCCACGCCTGTGAGCAAACACCACAGGGTTTTAATGTCCGAGGAGTTTGCCTGGAGAATCCAGAGCAAACCACATCTTGCTAAGAGCTGGTGGAGAGGGCAGGAGTCGCAGTGTCTCGCGAAACAGGCGATCCTAAGGAGACTACGCGAGCAGCAAGCTGGGCGGGGCGCGTGGTGCGCGAATGACATTGGGTGATGCCGCTGTCGATGTGAGCACCGGGGGCGCCTGATACCATGCCGAATCCGATACAAAGGACGGCTGCAGACTTACGGTGAGAGCCGGTTGTGTTAGCGATTTTGAGGCGGATGATTTATCGCCGCCGGATTCTCCGATGCTGCGTTTACTGCTGGGCGACTCTTCCATTTCCGCCCGCATCGCACGCATGTCGTCGGTCGCCGAAATTACGGGAAAAAGTACGACCAGCAGGCAGCCGAGCGCTAAGAAGGTGTGATAAGGGCTGGACTTTCGTCTCTCGGGCGCAGTTCTGGAATAGCGCCACAGCCAGAAGGCAGGCATCGCCAGAAGCAGCCAGAAAAGGTTTAGTAAAAGTTCCATTTCTCGAAAGACGTTGGGCTAGGTCGTTCAGGAAATGGTGTCGGGTGTAACGCTGATTGTTAGCATCTCCTGCCATTCCGAGCAACACGAGGAGCCCTACCCCTGCATTGATCTTGGTGGTAGGGATGCTTCGACTCCGAACGAGTTCGCTTCGCGATCTCGTTCTCTGCTCAGCATGACAAAAACGCTGTAACCACCGGCTACACTATTTCCTAAACTAATCTAAGAACTCACGACGATGAATCAAGTGTTCCAGAAATCGGGAAGTGGCGTCAATATGACGTTCGTGTTGCCTGAGGAAAGGGTGCAAATCGGGGGTCGAGAAACATTCCTATAATGGTCGGCGGACGAAGAGGTTGGGACACTTTTTCTGGCCCGCACCCACGAGATGATGAACGGAGCGCAATGAACATCCATTTCTTCAGTCGTCGAATGCTGATTGTCGGCCTGGTTTTGGGTGGCTCGTCTGTGCTTATGTCGCAGCGAGGGCTGGATGAGATCTTTCAGGATCCAAACGGTGCTCAGGCCGGGGAGCAGGCGGGAACGGACGAATCTGAGATCATCATCGAAACCGATTCGCCCTTGCCGGACACGCATCCGCATGCCTCTTACGAGCTTCGCTTTCGTGCCAGGGGAGGAGTGCCGCCTCTGCACTGGCGGATTGAGAAAGGCACATTGC
>DASTDH010000734.1:0-5815 GCA_035710445.1 Chthoniobacterales bacterium | reverse complement strand
TCACCGGACCGTCCGACCGTTTCTGGTACTTGAGCGACGGTGGCCATTTCGAAGATACCGGCATGTACGAGTTAGTCCGCAGGCGAGTCCCGCTCATCATCGCTGTGGATGCGGGCGAAGATCCCGATTATCACTTCAACGACCTGGCCCGATTCACCCGTTTGGTTCGCCTCGATTTTGGAGCAGAAATTCAATGGCTCGATCCTTCGACCGCACGCCAAAACGGCTGGGCGGCGTTGGACCCGACCATTCCGGGTTGGGTCACCAAATGGATTGATCCAACAATGCTCGGTTGCCGAGAAAAGATCGCGCGGGAAGGACCTTGTCATGCGGCCATGGCCAAAATCAGCTACTCAGACTCGTCCCAGGCTAGTTGGGTGCTTCTGATTAAGACCAGTCTCACTGGCGACGAGTCGGTCGACGTTCTTCAATATTCGACTCAGGATCTGCTCTTTCCTAACTCGCCGACGACAAACCAGTTTTTTGGGGACTCCCAATGGGAAAGTTATCGGGCCCTGGGCTATCACATCGGAACCAAGCTTTTCATTTAACCTGCTCGCCGATGAAGTCCCTGAGTGCCGCTATTTAATGGATGTTCAACGATCGGTTAATACGAGGTTATGTTCCAGCCGTAAGTGCACTGGTGATGGCTATGAGCGGTTGCAGCGGCGTGGTTGAATCACTCAACTATGATAGCCGGTTGCTGGTGAAATTGCCCGGAGCTTCCTTCAAAGAAACTGCCTCCGCCGGTCCTTGGAAATTCAGGCATATCGTTGATGTGCCTAAAGACATCGATCCGGCGGGTCAATGGTATGTCGCATGGCGTGATGACGATATCGTCATCGGTTTATCCATGCCGGGGCGGCGCTGGCGACACGCTCTGCAAGTTGCACCGGAACTAACCGACGCAACGAAACGAGCTCTCGGCGTTTATCCGCTGATGATTGAACCCAATCTGGTTTTCATCCGAATGGCCGCGCGCGTCGATCGGACCCAAAGGGTAGCACCGCGGCTCGTTATTGGAAAAAGAGCCCGATCCGGAGCGATAGCCCAGCTGGAATACAGCGCTCCTCCTTCGCCGGCGTGGCCGATTCCGAAGACAAAGGACGGAATGATCCGTCCGACCTGGTATCTTGACGAAGATTATTCCCAACTGAGCCAGGCTGCCGCCCGCGTTAGAAACGTTACTTCCGGAGCGCGAATTCGAATCGGCATTCTCGACGACGGTTTTTCGGCGGCTCAACGAGGGCTGCCGAAGCATTTGATTGATGACAGACGTGGCGACGCCATGAATTTGCCGACGTCCATTAACGGAGGCGATCTGGAAAGACCGGGAGACACTGGCGCCTCGCATGGCACTGGCACGATCGGTATCCTCGCGGGCAGTAAGGTTTCGATCAAACCAAAGGCGTTTTCCGGTCAGACCGTTCAAGGCTTCGACGGCTATTTAGGGGGTGCACCCGACGCCGACATTGTAGCTGTGCGCATTGCGCCCTGGGTATTTTCGGTTTCCACGGCCAATCTTGCTTATGGTATTGACTATGCCAGTCGAATCCAGCGTTGCGATGTGCTGTCGCTTAGTCACGGAGGTTCTCCCTGCCAGGCTTGGGCGGATGCGGTGAACGCGGCGTACCTGCGAGGGACTGCCATGTTCGCCGCCGAAGGGGATTTCTTCTCGCTTGTGTCCGACCCTCTCCAGCCAAACGGGATTGTCGTACCGTCCGGACCGGTCTACCCGGCGGCGTTCCGGCGCGTCTTAGGTGTAACTGGAGCGACTTCCGATCGCACTAGTTATGCCAGAAATACTTTCTGGCGACTCGTTCGATATCCGACCGCCTTCGCCCAATGGTTCTCCCGAGGAAGTTATGGACCGGACGGAAGTTGGCGGACCACTTTCATGCATAGCGAAAAGCCTGATCCAAATGAGGTTAGCCGCATGGGCGTCTTGCGGGCTTATCCGATTGCGGGCTATTCCCCGAATATTCCGTGGTTGCGCGCCCCGACAGAAAAGGACAACCGGACCTCCCTGATTGACCTTAATGGAGCAGGCACCTCTGCCGCGACCCCTCAAGTGGCGGCCGCCGCCGCTCTCTGGCTCCAATTTCATCGCCGGGAGATCGGGGAGAGAAACAAATGGCGTAGCTGGGAAAAAGCGGAGGCCGTGTACACGGCGCTACTTTTGTCAGCGGATCGGCGGCCAGGACACCGGTGGCCGGATCGTTATCTGGGCGCCGGTTTGCTCAAAGCCGATCGCGCTTTGAACGTGAGCTTCGATCAGGTACAAGGTCTATTGCAAAGACCAATGGTTCGGGAAGGTGACCGGTTCATGACTTCGAGTGGGCGCGTCACAAATGGACGAGAGCTCGAACTTCGATACACAAAATCTCCCCGCGACTTCTTTGATGGAGCGCGGAGCGTTCTTAGCCTGCTCGGCTTGGTAAAGTTGGGCAATCCCCGATCTCGGGCTGATCTTGACCAGTCGCCGGTAGCGGGCGAGTCACGGCAACAAGCGTTAACTCGGGTCTACTACAACACTCTTCTTTTGGGAAAGTGCCACTCCGGTGCGCTGCCGCAAAAGGGCAGGGACGAACACCAACTTCGGCGGCAGGCCGCCCAACTAGCGCACCACTTCGGTGATTGATATAGCGGCAATGGCAATGGCTGCAACCGGTTTGTCTTTGCTTCCTTCTGTTCAAAATCTCGGTGGCCTCTGTGATCTCCTGTTCAAAGTCCGTCTCTGTGCGCTTCTGTGCCCGATCGCGGAGCTAACCAATCCGGTTCCAGGGAGCGAAAGGATTTTTGACTTGGTGCAGCGCCGGTTTGAGCTCCGGATAGTGTCTAAGCAACACACTCGAGAGCGTGTTGCGGTCGATCCAGTCTAAACCAACCCGGGTATATATCTCCGGCCGGTAATCGGTGGTGAAGAATCGGTCACTTTTCAATCTTCGGGAAGCCATCAAGATGAAAATCCGAAAGGCGGTATCACCGAACCCAAAGCCTTTGGGAAAGGGTTCTGCTAACATCCCAACCAAAAGATCGACGCGATCGATGTCGCCCTCATAAACTTCGCGAAGCTCGTTCGCCCAGACTTCGTTATCAGTCAGTTCTTCAAAGGAGCGAACCGGCTCCAGGTGGAGTAACTTCCGGAACAAGTTGTAGCGGGGGATACCCCGTTCTCGATCTCTTAGAATATCGACTGAGGCAAGATCCAAATGCTCTCCACTGGGAAGGGTCAAATTCTGCAGGAAGCGGGGAAAGTTATGCAGCCTAATCGCACCGGGGTGCGAAATGCCAAACGAGTAAAACACATCGGCCATGCTGGTGCCATCATCCAGAACCGTCCTCGCCTGATCGAAGGCAACTTGTCGAAATGAGAGAGTCTTGATCAGGCTGCTGCTCGATACTGAATAGAATTCTATTTCGTCTGGAATGAGGGAGTGCAACCGGTAAACCGCTACAAATTCTTCGGTTAGCGAGTACGGTACACCGGAGTGGCTGGTTTCAGACCCAGGTATGCCACTGAGTACGTCGCTCCGACTGATACGTCCGAAAGTTTTGTTGATCATCTCACCCAGGAGTCCCCACCAATTGGCGTCCATCGCGATTTGCAGAGTCGGATGGGCCAGGATTCCGGGCGTCCATTCGACTGTATGGATCTTGGCCATTAGCGCAGTATTAACTAATCTCGCCGTGTCGAATAACTGGTCACTGCTCCAGTTTGGATATTCGCTGCGTAGAGCGTCGTAGATGGAGTTGTGCTCGGCGGCAAAAAGATTGTGCAGCAGGCTGAGTCCAATCCACCAATTGTCGGTGAATCCCGTTCGCTCGACACCGGTAGCCGGATCGATGGGAAGAAGGTGAGCCTTTTCGTCGAAGATTAATTTGCCATCTAACTTATCCCGTAACCGTGCCGTCACCGCTTCGTTGTCTCCATAGATTTGCGAAGCATCCCACCAATGAGATTCGTGGTTCAGATAGGTTGGCGGCTGCTCCGATTCGTCTGGCCGGCGAGTCGGATCGTCGGCTGTTCGGCGGACCCGCATTTCCTGCTCCGACCAGTTATCATCCTTATCCAGAGGAATTCTAAAATCGTCGCCCCTATCTGATTTCGAATGAGAAAACCAATCGTGAACCTGAAATTGGATCCAAGCGGCTGCTAACAGGTTCAAGGTGTCCGCTGGGATGAAGGTTTCACGCGTTAGCAGACGCCGGCTGACAACCCGTGGGCTTGGGCTCATCAGGGCAGGCTCTCTTTCCGGAAAAGTATACTGCAGCGGAACGTTCCGGCCGAACCGCTGGCCGGCTGCGCCCATCGCGGGATACCGTCGATCGTTGCAGGTGCCGTCTGATGTTCTCGCGCCAAGAGTCCGCGGATCGCATTTCAAGGTAGTCGCAGCGGCAGCCAACGTCAGCCGCGAAGTATCATACAAATTCTTTTGTCGCAGGACGTGGCGGATCGTCAGCAGGTTTATGATTCCAAGGCAGCGCGGCAGCCGATGCCACGGCACAAATCGGTTCGCGAACGAGAAGAATGTCGTCAGGAGATCGCTAAATGGCGATCCGCTTTTGGATTTGGCGGTTCGGTTACGTCCTATGACCCAGATGCTAAGGAGGATCCCTGCTAACAGGAAAAGGCGATCTATTGCTTTAGGTTTGCGACTCACCTAAACTCCGAATGCGCTTTTGCTTAGGTCAAACCTATATACCGTCGCGGCTATCGAGGTCCAGACCTGATACGAAAGCTTGTTTCTCTTGAGCTAATTCTGCGCGCGGCCAGCGAGGCATGAAATACGTCAAACTGCGTATTTACTAGTCCAACAGAAGTGTTGGAAATAGGCATAGCGTTGATGGAAATAGCGAAATGCTGATTGGAGATACCAGTTTCCAACGCTATCCGAGCTTCCTCCCAGAGTGAGTTTATGGAACCAAAGTTTTTTGGCGTCGAACAGCTGACGAATGATGATCGCTCCTATGGCGGATCGCGGTTCTCCGAGGTGCGAGACGCTCTCTTTGCCAATCCGTACCAGAAGGTCTGGGGTGCGGACGGCGAGCCGCCCCTGCCGGTCTACGAGGTTACCCTCTGGAGCATTCTGCGCGGCATTCTTCCGCTTGGTCGTAACTATCTCTTCCATCAGGCGAGTGCTCGAACGGTGGATTCGAATGCCGATTTGCGTTGGGGCCCGGATCGGAAAGGTTTTCGCCGCCTCCTTCATCCCAACGGAATATGTCTCACCGGCCGATGGGATATTACCCAAAAGACCGAGTATTCGGGCTATTTTGCCGGGGGTAGTCAAGCGTTGCTGGTAGCACGATATTCAACCTGTTGCACCGAGACGCGTCGCGGTCATGCGCGGTCATTGTCGTTGGTAGGCAAGCTGTTTCCGACTACAGATCCTAACCACTCTGAGCCGCTCCGAACTGCCAACTTCATCACCCAACAGGACATTGGCGGCGATTATACCGATTACATCAATGACGCGGAAACACGCAACGCCCCGGATACGCGTCTTTGGCGTCGGGGCCTGGGGGCTCCGATTTTGGTTGTTACTGGCGCGGTCTTCCTCTCCGTCGATAAAGAGCCGTCGATCCGCCAACTGTATCCCATCGCTGAACTTGGAAAGCCGTCAAACCAGCCAACCAGAGCGCCTCGGTTTATGCGCCTGGTCGTCGTGCCGGAACAGCCCAGAGTTCACGGTGAGGGGCTCGATTTTCGTGACGAAATCATGGCGCAGATTTTTGACAAAGGCGATCCCCAGCCGAAACGCTCTCTGGTCTTCCGGATCGAGGTTACCGATCAGGGGTCGACCAAAGGACC
>DASTDH010000733.1:0-12039 GCA_035710445.1 Chthoniobacterales bacterium | reverse complement strand
CCGTTGAATCCGAGACCGGCTCCTCCCGCTTTCCCTTCCGGTCGATCAACAATCACGGTGTGGGATCCTGCCCAGCCGACAGCCGCTTCGGAACCATGGATGCTTCGCAATTGGACAGTTATCTGAGGCGTTTGGGGGTGTCGCGGTCGCCATTTTCACAAAACTCCCTTTTTTCTGACAATGTTTTTTTCGCTGGCGTACGCATCAAATACAATGTCCCTCCCGACCGAGGCTCGGATTTCCGTCCTGCCCCAGTGGGCTCGGATCCGGTCCGAATTGAACGATTGCGCCTCGGACTCATTCAGATCGCTTGCACGAGCGGCATAAACGCTTCATCGTTAGAAGCATGGCGCCGCATTCCCCCGCGGATATCCGCAACTTTGCCATCGTCGGGCATGCGTCATCCGGCAAGACGATTCTCAGTGAAGCGATGTTGTTTTGCAGCGGCGCGATCGGCCGCATGGGGCGTATCGCCGATGGCTCGACTGTTTCCGACTACCACGTGAGTGAAAAGCAGAGGCAAATCTCTACCCAGACCTCTCTGCTACACACCGCCTGGATGGATAAGAAGTTCAATATCATGGATACGCCGGGCTATCTCGATTTCATGACCGAGGCGTTTGCGGCGCTTCGAGTGGCTGATTTCGCATTGATCGTCGTTCATGCCCAGCATGGGATCGGCGTCGGTACCGACCGAGTCTGGAACTACGCCAACGATTGTGGGATCCCAAAGATCATCGTCGTTAACGCTATGGATAAAGAGCACGCCAGCTTTGATGACGTGCTCGCCGACGTCCGCGCGCAGTACGGTGCCCGGGTCTTTCCCATGAATATTCCGGTGAATCCCGGGCCAGGTTTTAACCAGCTGCTCGACGTGCTCCGCAGCGATATCGTTACTTACGAGACAACCGGACGCGGCCGGTTCACCGAAGAGCCGGCGACAGGCCGCTGGAAAGATCAGGTAACCCAGCTTCACCAGGAACTGATCGAGCTCATCGCCGAGTCGGATGACACTTTGCTCACGAAGTTTTTTGATCAAGGCGGCCTCTCGGAAGAAGAGTTTCGCAGCGGTATCCATTCGGCAGTTCAGAAGCAGCTTTTCACGCCGTTGTTCTGCATCTCGGCCGAAACCGATGTGGGTGTTGCCCGTTTGATGGATTTCATCGCGAAATACGGTTCCTCGCCCTTGGACCGGCAAAAAGTAGCCGGTTTGGATACTAGCGGCAATGAGGCCGAAGTCTCGCTCACGGATTCAGAGCCGGTGGCGCAGATTTTCAAGATCATGAATGAGGAACAGTTTGGCGAACTGTGGTTCTTCCGGGTGTACTCCGGCACGGTCCGGACCGGAACCGACCTGCTCAATACCGCGCGGGGTGCGGTCGAACGGGTCGGCCAGATTTATTACCTCAATGGTCGCAACCGAACCGGGATCAGCGAGCTTGGCGCCGGGGACATCGGGGCCACGGTCAAACTAAAAAATACTTACACCGGCAATACGCTTTGTTCAGCTAGCTGGCCGGTAAAGTTGCCCGCGCCGAGCTACCCAAAGCCCACCGTTCACGCTGCACTGGTTCCAAAAGCGAAAGGGGAAGAGGACAAGATCGCGGCCGGTCTGGCCACGTTGCACGAGGAAGATCCTACCTTCGTCTTTTCCACGGACCCCGAACTGCATCAGACGATCGTGGCTGCTCAGGGCGAACTGCATCTCGATGTCTTGGCCGAACGGCTCCGCCGGCGGTTCAAGGTCCACTTCGATCTGGTAGAACCACGAGTGCGTTACCGTGAAACTGTCAAATTGCCTGCCGATGCAACCTATCGCCACAAGAAGCAGTCGGGAGGCGCCGGACAATTCGGAGAGGTAGCGTTGCGAATCTCGCCCCGGCCGCGCGATTCAGGCATCGGATTCAAGGAATCGCTTTCTGGCCAATGCGTGGACCGCGTATTCGTCCCGTCAGTTGAGCGTGGAATCCAGAACGCATGCGGAGAGGGTATTCTTGCGGGCTATCGAGTGGTGGATGTGGGAGTCGATTTTTACGATGGCAAAATGCATCCGGTTGATTCCAACGATATCTCCTTCCAGGTTGCCGGTTATTGGGCATTCAAAGAAGCGTTTCTCAAAGCAAAACCGTGTCTCTTGGAGCCAATTCATTCCCTGGAGATCCGTGTTCCCGAGGACTGCATGGGCAAAGTGATTGGTGACCTCTCGAGCCGTCGCGGCAAGATCCTTGGAATGGATGCGGACGGCCACTTTCAAATTGTGCGCGCTCAAGTTCCAGCCCGAGAACTCTATCGTTACGCCAGCCAGCTCCGGTCTCTAACTGGCGGACGCGGACTTCATGCCGAGGAGTTCAGCCATTATGAGGAGCTACCGGCCGAGCTTGAACATCAGGTGATCGAGGCGACCAAAAAGGCCCGCTCAAACCACTAATAGAAGCGGACCGCGAATCGAGTGAGACTCTTAACCGCGAATAGACACGGATAGACGCGAATAAATCCGCCTTCGCCGGTTTGTTGCGAACAACCGGGCATCCGGTAGCGGCGACCATCCAAGTAGGCTCTTGGCACGGCTGGTCCGGAAAACTCGCCGAAGCTTTTGGTGAGACCCGATCAAAGAGCGCAGTCGCCACACTGCGGCAGCATTTTGTGTTCGGCGTATTGGTCTTGCTCCAAATGTAATCGGCATGCGCGACGCTACCAAGGCGACTGCGCTCGATGGTCGGGTACGCTTGGTGCCTTTCGTTCGAGCACTCTCGACCGGTCATGCCTAAGGCTTTCGGTTGGACAGTCGCCGCTTGTACCTTCGAACCGCCAAAAACGGAACGGCGCTACCAATGTGCTGAAGCAACCAAGCCGCTACGAATAACCACCCGCCACCAATCACGAATCATCGTTGCCGGCTTTACCGGCGTTTCTACGCCTGCCTTCGCCGCCGTCCGCTGATCAGATAAATTGCCGCCCGCAACTCTAACAGCGGATCATCCGATGGCTCAATTCCATCCACTCGCGGGATTGGATCAAAAATGATCTTCTTCTGTTCGGCGGCGTTATTGGGCTCTAACGCGGTAAGCTCGAGTTTGCCGAAAGGATGGATCGGTCGATCCTCGGGCCAATGAACGGTCGCATCATCAACGACATCACCCTCGTTGGCCACTTGGACACCTATCTGGAAACCGATTGGTGCGGCTGCCACGCGCTGGGTCAGTTCATCGAAGAGATGGTTGGCGTCCTTACTTGCAACGGCGGCTTCATCCAGATACTGGGTACCCGCATCTGGCACAATCCGGTAACGTCCATATCGGCTAACACCCTGCTGGTTGGTAAACCGCATGGCAGTCACACCAAAATACTTTTCGCGCGCGAAACTGGTAGCATGCGGTTTAGGTGTTTGTACGAAAGCGAGCGCTGCTGGGTGCGAGCCAAGAAAGGTCTCTATTGGTGTCGGCGACTTCGACGATGGGCCGGTTGCCGCGACCGCGCGTAAAAACTCCAGAAATTCTTGCCCGGTCCGGGTCGGGAACCCATCCGTTGAATGGCTGACAATATCGGTGTGCACGTGCTCGGCCAAATTGAATCGAATCGCCATTCCCCGCGGGTTAGCGTTTGGATCGTTGTCCGGCAGCACGGGTACCCCGGTCGAATTGGAAAATCGAACCGTGACGGGTGTCGACCCACGAACGATGTGCGGAGCTCTAGTCAGTTCCGAGGCTCCGTGTGCCGGCGTAAAGATTCCAGTAAGCAGAACACCTTTGGCATGCGCGGGTCGAAATCCGGGATGCAGACCAAAGATGGTATCAAATTGCTTTAGTATCTCCTGGCTTAAAGCAATCAATTTCTCGTCGGATGGAAGAGGCATGACCGAATCTGGCTAGAATCGGCTCGCGAACAAGACCGAATTAAGGGAATGGTCCCAAACTATGATGAAGCCAGAAACACTGTTGGCATAGCGGCCACTCTAAAAATGAGGGGGATGCTTTTCTCAGCAGCTAACATCAGCCTCAATAGTTCCTGTCTCCCAATTCGCCAGATTGGCCAGAGCGAGCGGTATTTTCCGAAACAGGTTGCAAATAACAGCGTTGAGTTTTGGCCATTGCGAGTCGACCCACGCCTAAGGAATTTGCTATCGGGTTAGCTCGAACGGTACTAGCTGCCGACACGTAGTGAGAAGAATTAAGTTTCTCAGCCTGCCGATCAAAAGGTCATCGATTACGAGATCAGAAAAGAATACAAAGAATACAAAGAATACGCCGCCACGCAGGCGACGAATTGAAAACCTATCCATGAAACGCAGCTTCGCGGCGTTCAGACTGGTTTTCGTATTGTGCGCCATAGTCCCATTTACCAGCCCAGCCTCCGGGCAGGATGACGAGAGTGGTTATAGGGATGCGGTCGCACAAGCCACCCAGGTCATAAAGACGAAGATCATTCCCCGGTACGAAACAAAGGACGGCTTCAGCGTTAAACCATTGGACATCAACTACCAGGACGATCCTCTGATTGCAAAATGGATCAACGAATATGGGTCAATCTGGAAACAACTGGAGCCGGTCGTTGCCAACGCGTACACCGGCATTCAGCGGAAGATTAACGAACGAGACAAACCTGAAGCGAACAAATATCGCGGCCTGTTAGAGGACGCGTTTAATCAAGCGGTTGAATTGCGAGGCGGCGGCTCTGCATCCGTGCAGTTCCTAACCTTCGCGCCGGCGCACGCGGAATGGATAATTGCTCACTTGGGGACAACCAAACACGATGACCTGCCCGACGAGAAATTTGTGTCCCAGCTGATCAAGGATCTTACCGTGGGGGCCAGCCCTCAGCGTAGCGACATCCGGCGTGTCCTCATGAGATAGAAGGCGATCGAGCGTTTTCTTAATAAGGACGACGCGGGATTTTTGAGAGACCGAATTCCTCTCTTACTTTGAACGCGGTCAGTAAACATTCCTTGTGCGAAATGTATGCACATGCCTTCGTTTGCCAGGCGCGGCAAATCGTGGTGTGATTTCGGGCTAAAGCAGCCAGGCTTTGAGATCGCCCCGCGTGAGCTCCGGCGATTCGCCTTCGATTTCCGGCGGCGGAACTAGGGAAAATGAGTACGCCACTTTGAATCTCCCAAAGCTAACCCGATGAGTGAACAGATATGTTGCCAACGGATCGGCCAGGCGTCGCGCGATCGAATGGTCATCGGACTTTTTAACAGGCGTCCGGCAATCTTCGATGCTCTTCCGAGGAATCAAGACAACGATCGACTTGGCGCGACCATGGGCGTCCGGTGTCGCCGTCACTTGAACGTAGATGTCGCCTGAAGCCATGGGGAGAGCAGTAAATCGAAGGTAGCAGATTCAGGAACGGAAATCTCACGCCAAGACGCAAAGGCAGGAGGAACAGACTACGCCTTGGAGTGAGATTTGAGGAGTCGAAGGAAGTCCGCTACAATTCGGGTGCTAGTTCGTTGCTACCCAAGACCTGTGGACAAGAGGGCAAGCTATTCTAATGCTCTCGAAACTAGCCAGTAGCTGACGACGGATAATAATCGGTAGCTGCTGGTTGGTGATTGGCAAACAGATAGCGACACCGATTGGCTCCAATTCAATTCAACCAAAAGGAACATCACAATGAATCCCTCTGAAGGCAAAAGCAGAGCGAGACGCACGGTCATCGTTTCCGAGTTGACCGACGGTATTTTAGATCCAGCACAACCGATGCTCGGCCCGTTGAAAGCCGGCGGGACAATCATGGGGAATACGGCGCCGGGATGTTGGGGACCGATGATCACGCCCCGAATTCGAGGGGGGCACGAAGTGACACGACCGGTATTTGTCGATGGAGCAATGCCGGGAGATGCAGTGATCCTGCGGATCCGCGATATTAATGTGACATCGCTCGCGACCGCCTCGGGTCATGATCGATGGGTTGAGGGGCATTATCTCGGTGATCCTTACGCTGCGCCTCGTTGCCCGAGTTGCGGTACACTATATCCCGAGACCTATGTCGAAGGGATCGGCCAACAGGCGGTCCGCTGCGTGAAATGCAACACACCAGTGACTCCGTTTCAGATGGTCAACGGATACACGGTCGTGTTTGATGACACTCGCCAGGTAGGAATCACCGTTCCCAAAGAGGCGGCGGAACGGATTGCGCATTCGGCGGCGGAATTTGCGGCGTTACCCGAGAGCTCGGCTCAGCACTCGATTCTCACCTTTGCGCCTCACGATCTGGTGGGCGTAGTCGCCAGGTTACGACCGTTCCTCGGTCAACTCGGAACAACTCCGGCGGTCCGAATGCCCGATTCTCATAACGCCGGAGATTTCGGTTCCGCACTGGTCGGTGCTCCACACGAATATGCTATTACCGCCGAGCAGCTCGAACTTCGAACGGACGGGCATATGGATATCGATGCCGTCCGGACGGGCTCGATCGTGTTGGCTCCGGTCAAGGTACCGGGAGCGGGCATTTATTTCGGTGACATGCATGCCCTCCAGGGAGACGGCGAGATTGCCGGCCACACGATGGATGTTTCTGGAACTGTGACCTTAGAAGTGGATCTCCTGAAAGGGCGAACACTCGAGGGGCCGGTTCTGTTCCCGGTGCCTGAGGATCTCCCGCCACTAGCTCGACCGCTGAACGACGCGGAGAAGGGCAAAGCACGGCGCTTAGCAAGTAAATGGGGAGTGAGCCAGATCGAAGAATCGGCACCTATTTCGGTGGTTGGATCAGGTCCCGACTTGAACAAAGCGACTCAGGTTGGTCTCCGGCCGGCAGCTGGGCTTCTCTCCTTGAGTGTCGCCGAGGTGATGAATCGTGCGACCATTACTGGTGGGATCGAAATCGGCCGGCACCCCGGTGTCGTCCAAGTGACGTTCTTGGCTCCGCTCACCTCTCTGGAAAAAGCAGGTTTGATTCCGTTTGTACAGGAGCAGTACGGGATCGGCTAACGCAGTTTCACGCCAAGGCGGTACAGAAAAATCGCACGGTAAGACGCAAAGACTTTGCGCAGCGGAGCCGCAGCCAACGACGACCACCGTGTCGGCGTAGAGGCGTATCGGCGTAAACTGCAAAAGGGAGGGCCTGTCGCTCCGCGACCGCCAAAGCTCGGACACCGTTTCGCTGCAAATTCGTGTCTTCCTCCTATCTTTGCGTCCTGGCGTGAGATTCTTCCGCCTTTGCGTGGCAGCGCCGAGACAATAAATTATGGAAACCGCATGAGGTTATAATCTATCCCAATTTGCGTGCTCTTAAGCTCTGTCTGCCACGTTTCGCCACTAAAGGGTTCTCCGGCCGAGCCGAAATAAGTGGGTAACTCGCCACGTGGAGCCTCCCAATATATTTCATTTCGCTGATAGCGAACCTTCCCAAGACGCATTCTTAGCCTGGTTACTCGCCTGGGCTGACTCGCGTTGGAAGAATCTGAATCCAGATCTTCATCACCTCGGAGCCCGATTTGTTTCGGCGCTGCTGGCGCTGCACAACAAGAAATCCTTTGTGAACGGGTCAATGACGGTGCGAGTGGAGCGGCAAGCCTCTGACGTTGTTGCGGAAATCAACAACGCCTTCGTCGTTGCCATTCTGGATGAAAGCCGTGGGCAGCCGGCCAACCACGAGTCGATCGAACTTCTCGAGGGTAAATACCCGAATCGCGAGATTCTACCGGTTTGTCCTAAGACGGGGGACAAGATTTTCGATACCGGGTTAAATGGGCTCAAGCCGCTCCTTCGAGCTCAAGTTATCGCCCTCCTTCGCGAAGACGAACGAGCAGTTTCCCGAAACAGTATTGTCGACGATTTTCGCCAGTTCTTGGAACGACAAGAAACCGACGTCCAAGCTTGGCGTTATCGACCAGTGACGGAGTGGATCCGCCAACATACTCCTTGGATCGGTTTCTTCCAAGGTTTGCAAGCCGAGTTCGCTGATCTCAGCTGGAAATACGTGCCAAATGCGGACGGAGGTTTCATTGGCGCTTGGTGGCACCGCAGACCATGGGATAGCTTGCCGGGAGCGAATCTTTATCTTCAGATCAGCCAGGGTCCTTTACAGTTTCGGGCTAATGGGCTGGAGAACAGCGATTCCTGCAAGCTAGTGTGCCAGGAAGCAGCCATCCAGTTGCGAAGAATGGGTTTGGCCCACAACCTGGAGATGGCAAAGACCCGGTTGCAGCGAGGCGAAACCACAGTAATCGCGCAAATCGAGCGCGAGTTTTGGATCGGTATTCGACCGAACGGACTGATTGATCTGCCCAGAACGCTCAATAACATGCGTTCAGCAGCAAGCATCCTGGAATCGATTTCCGAACAGGAGATCGCCACAGCGTTTTGAACAGGAGACGAGTAGGGCGTGCTTCGCGACCGCCGATTCGGTAGGGCGATCCACCCCCAATCACCCGTCTCCAATAAGAGGTAACGGAGGCAATGAATGGGCTTCCGTATTCCATATTCAATTTGCTATTCCTCCCTTTGGCATCCGTCACTCTTCATGCGCTTCGCCGGTCGTTCCGTCATGCATCACACCAGGTTCTTGTTCTGCTGCTTACTGTTAGCGAGTCCGGTTCTCGCCGATGACACGGCATTGAATGAAGGTGGCCAGAGCCCGATGCCGGTGGGCGGAATCAATGGGCCAGAGAGTATTATCCAGATGAAGTCTGAGACGGTTGATGTCCAGATGGGGAAGAAGTTCAGCGAGGTGGATTGCCATTTTATATTTCGCAGTCACAAAGCAACCGGCCCCGCCGTACAACTCCTCGGTTTTCCGGACTTCGGCGCATCGATCCAAGAAGCTGAACGGAGAAATCATAAGAAAAATGAAGCGCCAACCTATGAGATCGCAGACAATTACGCTGGACCGTTACAAGACGTACGGACGTTTGTGGACGGCCAAGAGACTAAGACTGAACTAAGATACGGTTGGGTTTCAGCCAAAGAAGGCTATTACGCGTTCGCTCCCGAAAGCGACCAAGATAAGTTACTGATGGCTTGGCACACTGTACGCGTCACATTCCCTCCGGATAAAGACGTATTTATCGAACGCAAATATCGTGCACCGAATGGCGGGCAAGCAGTCGCAGAAGATCAGATCGCTACCCTTTTCTATTACAGTACTGCGACCGGTGGTGTCTGGAAGGACGATATCGAGCGAATGGAGGTCAATGTGCATCTTCGCGATGGAATTACCGTAGATGACCTCGAATGGCTGAACGGCCGTACCCAGGAGGAGATTCACCAGGACGCCTGTTCGCCGGACAAGTCGGACTGGAAAGTGATTTCGCCGAATGAGCTCCAGCTGATCTGGGAACACTTTGAACCAAGAACGGACGAACACCGGCGATTTTTCCAGCTAATTACCCGCGCCTCGAATCCGGACTAGAATACCGCGCGAGCGAACCTGACATCTCGCTTCCGAGACGGAAACACTCTCACGCCAAGGCGCAAGAATGCCAAGATAGTGAGGATTTGAACAGGGAGTTAACAGAGGAAACAAAAATCGGGAGGGCGGTTCTGCTTCTGCGGGATCCGCCCAACGCCTCAGCAGTTTTGCATCGGTTATTTTCCGGCTTCTCTTTGTCATCCGTCATCTGTCATTTGTCATGCGCTTCGCTCACTATCTGCTATCTGCTATCTATTTCCTCCATGCGCTCCGCTGATTCTGTTCCGGTAGAAGAGGTAGCTCACCTGACGCTTCACGTCGGCCGTCTGTTGCTCGCGAGTGGCGCAGACACGACACAGGTGCAGGACTCGATGGCACACTTTGCAGCGGGATTCGGCTGTGAGGCCCACCTTGTAGTCGGTTATGAAGCGCTTCTCCTGACTGTTGTGGCCGGCGAACAGTTTCGCACCAAGGTTGGCCACCGGGTTCCGGCGATGAACGTCAACATGTCTGCCGTAGCTGCAGTGAACCAGCTCGTCGGAGAAGTAGAAGAAGGCAGGTGTGGATTGGCCGAGGCCCGGAAGGAACTGGAAAATATCGAACACCAGGCGCCTGCCTACAAGCGTTGGGTGGTCGTGATCGGTCTGGGCCTGACGGCGGCCAGTTTGGCCCGACTCTTCGGCAGTGATTGGCCCACATTCTGGGTGAGTTGGCTGGCCGGCTCCGCAGGAATGTGGCTGCGCCAGGTATTAGGCCGGCACCAGTTCAACCTGTTCTTCATCCCTTTCGCTGCCGCACTCCTCAGCGGAATAATCGGCGGCGCCGCCGTATTGTTGGGAGTTACCGGCACACCGGCGCTGTGCCTGGTTGCGCCGGGGATGATCATTGTGCCCGGAGTTCCTCTGGTTAATGCCGTCCAGGATATGATCAAGAACCACATGACCATGGGTATTGCCCGTTTGGGCCTCGGGAATCTTGTCACACTGGCGATCGCTTTCGGGCTGTTCGTCGCTACCATGGTAACAGGTGCAAAGATCCCGGTGGATGCTCCGCAGCAGTTGCTTTCGGTCCCGGAGGACGCACTCTTCTCAGCGTTGGCGGCTCTTGGTTATCTCTTCCTGTTTAATGTTCCGGCCCGCATTGCCTGGGCCGGTATCGTCTGCGGGGTCGCCAGCCATACGCTGCGAACTTTCTGCATGCATCTGGGAATCGACATTGTGACCGGGACCTTGATCGGTGCGCTGGTGGTGGGTTTCCTCGCTCAGCGATTCGCCCGACATTTTCGCGCTCCGGCCGTCGCTTTTGCCTTTCCTGGCGTTGTCGCAATGGTGCCGGGAGCTTTCGCTTTCCGGGCCGTCCTTGGATTTCTTCAGATTGTGCAAGCCGGTGCCGCCGCCTCTACCGCTCTCGTGACGGAGACGATCGCGCTGGTTGTGACCTGCGTTCTCGCCGTGACAGCAATCGCAGTTGGCATTGCCGCACCGTTAATCCTCACCAGAAAAGGAACTATTCTTTAATTCCCTGAATCTTCATCCTTAGCCTCTGCGCGGCTCGGTGGAAGATTCTCTCGCTCGGGTTGCTTTTCCGATTCGGCGCCGTGGGTTAGATAGAGGGCAAGCCCAATGAGCGCGATGGTCGCGCCAACGTAAAGCAGGTCCAGGGGCGTTTGCGCCTTGATTCCGAATGCGTCTTTGAAGGTCTCAACGATTAGAATGATCAGGATGACTTTGCCCAGGCGCGACTTCAAATCATCCAACGATTTGATACGGAGGATTCGACCGGCCGTTTGCGAGGAGCGCGCCTCCTGCAGATCGGCCAGGAAAAGTTCATATAAACCGAAGCCGAAGATCAGCATGAATGCGCCCAACAAATAGCCGTCAATTGCTGAGATCATCCGTAAGATGCTTTGTTTGAGCAATGCTTCTCGCTGGTCGAGGCCGAGCCCCGGATCGAGATAATGCGCAAGGTCGAACAGGAGTCTAAACGACTCAACGGCGATGATGCAGAACAAGGCTATGCCGGCGACAATGGTCGGAAAGACCGCGAGGACAACGATCAAACGGCTTTTCCATAAGGCGATCTCGAATGCTTTTTTCCACCATGTCATAACGGTCTTTCCAGCTTATTCCGGAGCGGGTTACCGGACGACCAAGCTTTGTTACTCTGCTTGGATGAGAATGGTCAATCACAAGAGGAGCGGGAAGTTCTGTCTTTCGAGAAATTCAGAATTTCGCCGGAAATTCTGAAACGGGGAGAGCCGATCCCTTTGTAACAAAAAACGTGCCAGCACGCACACTTTCAGCAATGAATGCTTCCGACCAACAACCGACTGGACAAAAGCGAAAAAGAGATTGGCTCGATTGGGGTCAAGGTCTCGTGACCCTGTTAACTGCGCTCTTGGCCATCTGGATAAACTTCCAACAGCAATCCCTGAAGAGCCAGCAGGACAATATCGACCTCCGGTTGAAGAAGGAGAGCGAGACGACCCTTTTTACAGATAAGATTCTTCAGCAGATAAACACGCTGAGCGAGGCGGATTCGAAAATTGTCAAAGGAACGATCATCCTCGAATTGATGGCCTTAGACATCCGGGCTCATTTACTGTCCAAAGCGGGTCAGGAGGCACAGTTGAAAGAACTGGAGAAAGACTGCAAGGAGATCCCGTCGCGAATTGCCCTCTTTACC